>WGAI01000001.1 GCA_015489175.1 Caldifarciminota bacterium
GATTCTCTGAGATCATCGAGGTCGCCGAAGGCACTGCCGCGGCGCAGTAAGGATGTCGCAAGTTCCCCACGCAATATCAAATTCGTCTCATCGTTATCCTTGACCTCCGGCAGTTCGATGAGGTTGTTGAGCAGCTCTATGGCGCGGTCTATGGCATCTTTGTCATGAGTGGCTTCAAATGTTTCTAGCCGAGCGTTTCCCTGTATTCGTTCAGCTCCTTCTGGAGCGATTCATCGTCCAAGTGGAACGACATGTTGAGGATGATTGGGAGGAGCATCGGGTCGCTTTTTGCGACATCTAACGCATTTTCGGGGGCAACGCCTCTCTGGAGTGCTGCTGCGGCGATAAGGGTTGCGTGATAACGCAACTCCTGGGGCCATTGGTTGACCCATTCCTGCCAGTTTCGGGGCAACATCCCGAGGATTTCCTCATAGGCTTCAAATGCATCGTTCTCTGCGGCCATTTTAAATCGCTCTCCAAATAAAGTTAACGCATTCAGATATAAAGCACTTCGGTGAGACATGCAAGTGAAATTTTGGGAAATTTGCCAATACCGTGAGGAGCAGATTTAAGTCGTTTTTAGCTGCCGATTGTTGTAGAGGCTATAAAAAAGCGGGCGGCCTTCGGCCGCCCGCTGATAGCTTCACTCAAAGCAGAGCTCACTCCTTTCCGAGCGCTACCCTGCACTTCGGGCACAGCCCGTCCTCATCGATGTCTTCGCTCCACAGCCAGCACCTTGCGCATTTCTGACCCCTCGCATGGTCAACGCCGACGACATACCCATCGCCGTCAACGACAACCGGGAGGTCAGGCCGCACATCGACTATGTCAACCTGCTGCGACACTATGAAGATCTCATAGAGCTGATCATGGTATTTCTGCAGCACCTGTTTGAGCTTTTGGTCATCTGTGAAGATCTCGACCCGCGCTTCAAGCCTGTCGCTCAAGATGTTGGCCTCCTTCCTCGCCTTCTCGATGGCCACCAGAACCGTGTCCCTGACCTGCAGCAGCCTGTTGAAGTCGGCTGCGAGTTCCTCGTCCCTGCGCTCATCGACAGGAGCAGGCCAGTCCTCGAGGAATACAAATTCCTCTTTGTCGCCCGGAAGATGTTCCCACGCCTCATCGGCCGTGAATGAGATCAGCGGCGACAGCATGATGAGCAGCTCACGCAGTATCAGGTAGATGGCCGTCTGCGCGCTGCGCCTGCCCTTCGAGTTTTTGCCCCATGTGTAGAGCCTGTCTTTGGTTATGTCCAGGTAGAATCCTGAGAGCTCGATGACCATGAATTTGAACATGTTGTAGAAGCCCTTGTGGAACTCGTAGGCCTCGTTGAAAGCGGTGACCTGTTCTTTGACCTCTTCAAGCCTGTGCAGCATGAACCTGTCAACAGGCATCATTTCGTTTACAGGCACCTGATCCTTCGACGGATCGAAATCCGACAGGTTTCCGAGCATGAACCTGATGGTATTGCGAATCTTGCGATAATTGTCGGCCACCTGAGCGAGGATGTGTTCGCCAAGTCGCACATCCTGAGTGAAGTTAGTGCTTGCCACCCACAGCCTGAGCACATCAGCCCCGTTCACATCGGCAACCTTAACCGGATCAACGACATTACCAAGCGATTTGTGCATCGGACGGCCTTCCTCGTCGAGCGTCCAGCCGTGAGTTACGACGATGCGGTATGGCGCCTTGCCCCTCTCGGCTACGGCGACCATCAGAGCGGAGTTATACCAGCCGCGAAACTGGTCAAGTCCTTCGAGATAAATGTCGGTAGGCCACGGCATGTCGTGGGTTTGCTCAAGGACGAGGCTCGAAGCGCCGGAATCGAACCAGACATCCAGCACATCGTATTCCTTTTCAAACTCCTCTCCGCCGCATTTGGGGCATTTAAAACCTTCGGGCAAAAAGTCTTCCACAGGATGAGTGTACCATGCGTCCGAATTCTCCTCAGCGAAGATTTTGGCTGCATTCCGAATGACGATCGGGTCGAGTATGATCTCGCCACAGTTCTTACACCTCACGGCGGGTATGTTGACGCCCCATGCTCTGTGCCTCGAAAGCACCCAGTCCGGTCTGAATTCGACTGCGTTGTGCATGGTGACCTGCGTGGTGGGCGGTATCCAGACGACATTGTTGTCGATCTCGTCTAACGCCTTCTTGCGCAGGTCGTTGTGATCCACATTCAGGAACCACTGCTCAGTTGCGCGGAAAATCAGAGGCGATTTGCAGCGCCAGCAATGCGGATACTCGTGGGTTATCGTTCCGAGATGCATGAACCTGTTGCGCTCCTTGAGCACCTGAACGACCTTCTCCGAGGCCTCATCCGTGCTAAGTCCCGCGAACATCTCGCCCGCTTCCTCTGTGAAGTGGCCGGTCTCATCGACAGGAGAGATTATCGGCAGCCCGTATTCGCGGCCAACCTCAAAGTCTTCCTTACCGTGACCCGGCGCTATGTGCACGATGCCGGTGCCGTCCTCAAGTGTCACGAAATCCGCCAGAATTGCCACAGAATCACGCTCGAAAAACGGATGTTCGAAAACCGTGCCCTCAATCTCTGTTCCTTTGACTTTCTTGAGCACCCTGTAATTTTCCCATCCGAGCGTTTTGGCATTGCTTTCCAGCAGTCCCTCAGCTAAAAGGTAACGGTTTTCATCGACTTCCACGACGACATAGTCGAATGCCGGGTTGAATGCAAGTGCCACATTGGAGATGATGGTCCACGGGGTAGTCGTCCACACCAGAGCATACCCCTCTTTGCCGTCAAAGATGCCTTTTTTGTCATCTTTGACCTTCAAAAGGAACCAGAGAGAAGGAGATTCTTTGGTTTTGTATTCGACCTCCGCCATAGCAAGGGCCGTCTGGCAGTGTGGACACCAGTGAATGGGCATAAATCCGCGGTAAACGAAACCCTTTTCGACTATGTCAGCGAAGATCTCGGTCTCCTTTGATTCGTATGAGCTCGCCATCGTGTAGTAATAGTTGTCCCAATCTGCGAGGATGCCAAGCCTGATGAACTGCTCACGCTGAACTTTTATCCATTTTTCCGCCTCGCGGCGGCATTTAATTCGTATTTTTTCGCGTATTCGGGGATCCTTGAGGGCGTGAGGATCCTCAAGAATTTTTGAAATTTCAGGGTCTTGCTTCGTGACCCTGTGCTCAATGGGCATGCCGTGGTTGTCCCAGCCGGGTATGAACGGGGCAGCATACCCCTTGAGGGCCTTATATTTGTTGATGAAGTCCTTGACGATCTTGTTCAATGCGTGGCCCAGGTGAATAGCGTCATTTGAGTATGGCGGCCCGTCGTGGATGATGAAGTATTTCCCGGTTTTCTCCCGCTTCTCCACCCATTTGCGGTAGAGATCAGCCTCCTGCCACTTCTTCAGTCGCTGAGGTTCCCGTTTGGGCAGGTTGCCCCGCATGGGAAACCGCGTTCTTGGGAGATTTAATGTCTCCTTATAATCCTTCACTTTGCCCTCCTCGTGATTTTTGCCCTCGTTTTAACCTTATGTGAGAGCTTAATTTTATCGCCCATCTGGCCAAAATTAAATACGGCAGGGACTATTTGCTGTTTTTTTACTGTAAGTGAAATTCCCCTAATCAACAGAAGGCAGGGAAATGAACATACTCTTTCAATACAGAAAGTAAAAGCTCAATCTGCCTATATTGCAAGACCATGATGTATATCCACAGACATCCCCTTGAAACCAAATGCATTATACGCTTATGAATGACTGCCCTTCCTATGCCTTTTGAAACCCCATTTGCTTCATCTGTCCCAAATGCAGAAAGTCCATCGTAAAATACCCTGAAGGTATAATCCCAAGATTAAAAATTCACATCGATGTTTTTATCTGCGCCTTGAGGAAACTCGCTTATATGCCAACCTATAAGGTTGCTATGACGATGGAGATGAGACATCTAACATCCTGAAATAATTGAATTTGACACTGGCAAAGATGTGTTTGCCCAGAGGAAGAGATCATCCTGAAGATAAATAAATTTTACTGGAAGAAAGGCAAAGCCTACATTGTGATAACCGAGAAGCATGGCGAGATAGTGGCTATGATATTTTCCCTGCGGTTAGGTGCGGAGTTGCGGATAAAATGGCTGGAATTGCTAATGAGATAGCTGCGAGGAGCTAATGAGATGGCTGCGAGGAGATGGTATAGGGATAATCATTTATGCAAAGAGATTGAGGCAGGTTTATAGATTATATCTTACTGATAATGCGGAAGTTATGTCGAGCACCACAAAGTAAACGGCATATAGCCATATTGATAATGAATTGTCAACTTTTCTTCGCTTTTCACCATTCCTTTGTTCATCTATGATCATGGCAGCAGGTTTGGGTGTATCTGCATTAAAATATTCATCATGTTCAGACTTGATGCTTACGATTTCGAGCTTCCGTCAGACCTAATCGCGCAGTATCCGGCACAGAGGCGCGATGAGTCCCGCCTCCTTGTGATCAGGCGGACACCGTTCTCGCTGGAACACCGCAAGTTCTGGGAGATCATAGACTACTTCTCGAAAGGTGACCTCCTTATTTTGAACAAAAGCAAGGTGATCAAAGCCCGAATTTATGTCAGACGGGCATCGACCGGCGGCAAGGTCGAGTTGCTTGTCGTCCGTGTGAGGGAACCTAATCTGTTTGAAGCGCTTGTCAAGCCGGGCAGGAAAGCGAGGCCTGGCGAAAAGCTTGAGCTTGACGGCCATGTTTTCACTGTTGTCGAACACCTCGGCAATGGCAAACGGCTCATCGAACTGCCGGAAGGAGAGGTTATCTGGGAGTTAATGGAGGAATACGGCAAGCCACCACTTCCGCCTTATATCCATCGTGAGGCCAGCCGTGAGGATGAGGAACGGTATCAGACGGTCTATGCCGAAGTTCCGGGCTCGATAGCTGCGCCTACCGCGGGCCTGCATTTTACCCGAGAACTCCTTGATGCCCTCGCCGATAAAGGCGTTAAAATCCGCTATGTCGTCCTCCATGTGGGCATCGGGACATTCAAGCCGATAAAAGTTGATGACATCAGACAGCATGTCATGGATCCGGAATACTATGAGGTGCCTGACGAGGTGGCGGAGGAGGTGATAAATGCCAAGCAGGAGGGTCGCCCTGTAACCCTTTGCGGCACAACCGTTACTCGAACGATGGAGACATGGGCGTTAGACGAAAATCCGCGCCGGGGCTGGAGCCGCATATTCATCTATCCACCTTACGAATTTAAGGTTGCGGACAGGCTTATAACCAACTTTCACCTGCCGAAATCAACGCCTTTTATCCTGACGGCGGCGTTTACCGGACTTGATAAGCTCAAAAAGGCCTATGCTGAGGCTATTAGGTTGAGATATAGGTTCTTCAGCTATGGAGATTCGACATTTATAATTTAGTCAAACCTGTTTCGGAGGTACAAGATGAAATTTCGGGGACCTACCCTTAACTTTCACAATGTCGGGGCTGGCGTGAAACACGGAGCCAGACATGTTGCATCGTTTTTTGATGATGTGGTCAAATATGTAAACCGTTTTCTGGGCAAGAAAGAAATAAGGTGTGAGTTCTTTTATGTGCCTCCCAAGAAAGGTCTTAAACGGACTAAGCTGCCAATTGCCCTGTTGCTCAGCCATTTACAGGCCGCACTGTTTAACGGGATTTTGATAGGCATTATAGTCAACATTTTGTGGGCGACTTATGGAAGTGTTATGAAAAAATCAGCCATTTTTCGGGGGCCGATATTCATCCTCCTGATAATCCTGTTGGGACTTGTCCTGTGGATATCTCGGGGATCTGGTGCAGCGCTGGCGGCATGGATAAATGTGCCGCTCGAAGACCATGAGCTTGCACTTTACCACAGCCCCAGATGGTTTTTCAAGGACACGCCTTTCAGTGGTCTTAGAGTGAAGTTCGGGATGCAGACATACCACGGCAGAAGGGGAGACATACCGCTTGAGCCTCAGCTGGCGCAGAGCACACTTATCAGCAGATTGGCCTTTATTGCCTATGCTGCATTGGCGCAAAACGCCAGTAAGCTACTTCCGCATTCGTTTCAGGTCCCATTGTTGCTGCATTTGTTTCAGGCTGCATTATTGCTGTTTTTTCTCGTGCCTATTGTCATGGCCAACACTTATGCCGCAAACATAAGGGCTGCTATGTCTAAAAAGATAAACTTCATGGAATTCCGAAATGTCCCGATTCCCGTGACCGTGATTGCTCAGCTTCTCTATTTTGCCGTCCTGAGCGCTGTCTTCCTTTACGGCATTGCTGTTGCAACTCATGTTGTGGATTCACGGATTCTGGGCGGTTCATGGATGTTCATTGTGCCATTTCTCGGGTTGTTCGATCTGGTGTTTCTGTATTTTGAGGGGCCTGGCATATTCCACAATGCCCCTTTGCTCAGGTTTTACTGGCTTCAAAAGTTTTATGTCCTTTTGAATAACATCAAAGTGGCTTACTCACATCTGGCCTATGGACTTTTCGGGCTCGGCGTGCTCGTGTTTTACATTTTTTCGGTCAGGATTGTGCATTACAAATTACCTTCTGTGGATGTGATTTCGGTGCTTGGCCCGATATACCTGAAAACCTATCTCGTGTTTACACTGGCATTTCTTCTAACGCTCGGAGTTTGGAGAACACTAAACTCCATGTTTGGAGGCGGACAGATTGTTTATTTTGCGTTTAGAGGACTTTATTACACAGTCCTGATCCTATTTATTCGTGACTTTTTAATCTATTACCACAGCATCGCCCCGCTTGGGCGGTGGGACATCTTCATTATTTCGTTGTGGGCTGGCCTGACCGGCGTGCTAACGGCAGCGATAGCTCATGGCGTTAAAGGGTTTTACGCCCCACTACTGTTCAACAAACCGCTGGAATCGGAGGAAAAATCCGCTCAAAAATGGTTTGACCTTGATATGCAGATCTTTCCCAACTATCCAGAACCGACCTCAAGCATGCTTGGCATCGAATTTCGCAACTGGGCGCTTTTCCTTGTAACAGTTCTCATAATGGCTGTTCTGGCTGAGATCGTGGGGGGCTCCGGTTTTCAGAGGTTCTTTCCTTATCCCGGAATTTACATCGTTGCCATTTTGCTACTGCTTCGGGATGAGCTTGTGGCCATGCCCCAGGATAGGAAGCAGAAATACAAGACTGCCTCGGATTTCACCCGTGAGATGAGGGGGTTGGCACGCCTGACGCGCGGGAACCGCTACGAGAAGGCATCAATTCTGTTTCCTTTGTGGATAGAGGGCGCTACCGGCTTTATGTGGGGCTACGATTACATCTACAACTTCATGGCGTGGCGCCTGTTCTGAGTATCGGATACCAACCGCTCCCACTTCGCAATCATCCTGATCATGTTTGACCTAAGATCAGCCTTCTGCCTGACGAGCTGGACATTCAATTTTAGTGCCGTTTTGAAGGCATCCATGTTTCTGATTGCCAGTTTTATTGCGTTGGCGAGTCCCTGAGCGTCGCCGGGCTCAAACATCAAGCCGTTCAGCCCATCGATCACCCACTCCCTCAAAGCTGGCAGATTAGTGACTATCGGCAGAAGGCCAAGCGACATGGCCTCCAAAAGGGACACAGGTGTGGAATCCGTCAAAGAAGCGGACACCCACAGGTCACCTCTCAACAGCGTTGAGATCATCTGCTCGCGCATCAACCTCCCTGTAAGCTCGACATTGAGGGCATGGCGCGCAATGTAGTCCTTAATCTCGTCCATCAGCTCGCCATCGGACATCAGGATGAACCGAACTGGCTCATCCCTCAGGATATGCGCCGCCCTGAGGATGGTCATCGGGTCCATGTCACTGTCAAGCCTGCGGTGGCTCACAACTGTCCACATCCCTGCTTCTTTGGCGTCCGTTTTCGGCTTTGCGTTCAGGAATTCTCTTTCAACGCCGAAAGGGAAGACATCGATCCTGTCAGCTGTTATCCCGAACTCATTTTTCAGGATGTCGGCCATGTGATGGGCGTCAACATGCAGTGCCACAGCGTCTTTCAGGATTTTACGACTGATTAACCTCTTAATTCGGCTGTTGCGTGCGACCAGTAGCAGGTCCGAGCCCCAGACCGACATGTAGAACGGCAACCTGTTGGCAAGGTGGCTCATAAGCCCGTAGTTTGGGATGTAATGCGGATTTAGAAGATGGGGCTTGAACCCCTTGATGACCCTGTTCAACTCCGTAACGGCCGCCGCATATCGAAATCTATGCGGCACATAAACGGGCGGCTCATAAAGATGCACATGGAACTTTATCGGATCGCGCGGCTCTTCAAGAGAGAACAGAAGCACATCCAAGCCCAACTCTGACAGCAGGTTACACCACCTGATGGCATGTGGCACTGAGGCATCGGCGAGGACAATGACCCGTAAATTCATGGCGTTTTGAATATGCTTGAGGTCACCTCAACGAGGAACTCGTGCACCTTTGGCGTCCCAGCAACGGTGTTTCCTGTCATTATGAACAGGTTACTGCCCATGAAATCGGACACGATACCGCCGGCCTCCGACACGAGCAAGCTGCCTGCCGCAATGTCCCATGGCGAGAGCCCGTATTCGAAGAAACCCTGAAATATGCCGGCTGCGACATAGGCGAGGTCAAGTGCAGCGGAACCGGCTCGCCTCATGCCTGCCGCTTTCAGAAACACGATTCTGAACACGCTCAGGTAGGTGTCCAGCACATCCTTGGCCCTGAACGGAAATCCCGTCGCTATCAGAGAGTAGCCGATGTCTGACACCTCAGCAACCCGAATTTTCTCGCCGTTCCGATAAGCGCCTTCGCCCATGACGGCATGGAAAAGGTCGTTTTTTATCGGGTCGTAAATCACGCCGACCACGATTTCGTTGTCTATGCTCAGGGCGATCGAAATTGCAAAGTGAGGGAATGTATGGATGTAGTTCTTCGTCCCATCGAGCGGGTCAATTATCCATGTCGGCTCGGATGTTATCGGTGAGCCGCCACTCTCTTCGGCAAGGATATGGTGTTCCGGGAACTTTGAGCTGATGAAATCCTTAATCCTTTTCTCGGATTCCATGTCCACATAGGTCACGAAATCATAAGCTTTTTTCTCATGGATGTCCTGTTCTTTGAGTTTGCCAAGGTGCTCCATCAGCACATTGCCGCCCAGCTGAGCGGCTTCTATGGCCGCGTTCAGAAATTCTTTCATCCCACCACTCCTTTTGATTATCAGTCAATTTTAAGGCCGTTCAGCGGACACAGCTCGCACAGAGGGTTGCTCCGCTTGCAGACCTCTTTGCCCGTGCGCACTATGAGGGCATGATATTCGTTGAACAGCTGAGGATTTCGGGGCAGACACCCCTCAATCACGGATCTGAGGCGATCGTAGTCCATCTTTGATGCGTCTTTGAGCCCGTGCCGCTCGAAAATGCGGCGTGTGTAAGCGTCTATCACAAAAACAGGCCTCTCAAACACATAGAGCAGCATCGAGTCGGCCGTCTCCCGTCCGATCCCTTTCACGGATAGCAGTTTTTCTCTCAACTCATAAGTGTCCAATTTCCGCAACTCGTCAAATCCACCGCTATCGTGCAGCCATCTTATGAACGCCTTCAACCTTTGGGCTTTCACATTGAAATAGCCTGCGGGCTTTATGGCATCGGCCAGCGTCTTCTCGTCCACATCCAGTAGCCCCCTTATCGACAATAAATTGCGGGATTTCAGGGCGTTTATCGCCCTTTCAACATTTCGCCAGCTCGTGTTCTGGGTCAAAATTGCACCTACGGCTATCTCCAGCTCCGAATCGCCTGGCCACCAATGCTGATGGCCATAGCGCTCAAACATCGCTTTGAATGCCCTATCGATGAACTGGCACAATGTCATCAGAGGTAGGAAAAGTGCTCGAAGCCCTTGATGTAATCGATTTCCCTGCCGTTCGTTTTAACGAACTTGACGGTAGGCCGGAATGTCGGCCTGAACTCGCCGATCTTTATCAATTCAATGCCTTCAGACTGCAGCTTTTTGAAATCCTCAGGTGGCATAACAAGGATGAGCTCGAACTCCTCGCCGCTTGAAAGCGCAATTTTCCACGGATCGACGCCGACTTCGTTCGCAACAGCTTTCACAACCTCAGGCATAGGCATAAGCTCCTCGTAGATAACAGCTTCGAGATCAGCCTTTTCTGCAAGTTTGAACAGGTCGGAAGAAAGTCCATCGGATATGTCTATGGACGCGCGTGGTTTGACCACACGCCTTACCTTTTCGATAATCTCAAATCTGGGCATCGGCCTGCGGAACTTCATGATGGCGGTACTGCGGAGCTTGTGATCTATCTTGGAAGCAAGGTTGTAAACCTTAAACAGCCTTATGGCGGATTCGACTATGCCGACCTCACCGGTTATCGCTATGATGTCGCCCTCTTCCGCGCAGCATCTGGCTATGTAGCCATCTTTTGGCACTTCGCCTACGACCGTCGTGACGATGCCAATCCTGTCCGATGCGGTGAAATTGCCGCCCGCAGGTGAGATGCAGAACTTTTCTCCGAGCGCAGACATGCCCTGCATGATTTCACGAACTTCGTCGATCTCGATGTCTGTGGGAAGCTCAAGGTTCACGAAAAAGGTCAGCGGTCTGGCGCCCATTGCCGCAAGGTCGCTCAGCGATGCTGCAAGCGCACGGTAACCCATGTCCTCGTATTCCAGCCAGTGCGGCTCGAAATGGACATTCTCAATCAGCGCATCGACGGACACGACGAGGTCGTTTGTGGAGACCTCTGAGATGATAGCGGCATCATCGCCGGGGCCAAGCTTTATGCGATTGTGCTGTTTGAAAAAGCTTTGAGCGAGCCGAATAAAATCGCTTTCTTTCGCCATTTTACCTCCTTATTGAAGCCAATATTTTAATGCATGGCTCGGTCTGCACCCCGTTCTGACTGGCGTTTGTTCTCAAGCCAGTAGTAGATCGCCATGACATCGGCAGGGGATACGCCTGAGATTCGGAGGGCGGATCCGAGCGTGCGCGGCCTGTTGGCCGTGAGCTTCTCGATCGCCTCGTTGGACAGGCTCTTGATGAGCGAGAAATCGACATCTTCAGGTATCGGGTAATCGTCCAATTTTGCCATCTTCTTTGCCTCGGCCTCCATCCGCCTGATATAGCCTTCGTATTTGATCTCGGTCTCGACCCGTTCCGCTATCCAGAAAGGCAGGTCGTGCATGACCCCATGTTTTATAAGGTGCCACCATCTGACTTTAGGCCTCCTCAGTATCGCTGCGCCCGTGAGCGAATCTCTGGTTTGCGGTTCGCCAACCTCCTGAAAGATTTTGTTGACCAGCTGCGGCTTGAAACGGGTGGTTCGGAGCCGTTCCAGCTCCGCCTCCCGCATCTCCTTTTCTTTCAGGAAGCTTTCCCATTCAGTCTTCTTGATGAGGCCGAACTTCAGGCCGTAGTGCATCAGCCTGTCGGTTGCGTTGTCCATCCGAAGTATCAATCTGAATTCGGCCCTTGCGGTGAAAAGTCGATATGGCTCGTCCACGCCCTTTGAAGTGAGATCGTCGATCAGGACGCCGATGTATGCCTCCGACCGTTTCAGCACGAAAGGCGGCTCGCCGTTTGCCTTCAACGCTGCGTTAATTCCCGCGATAATTCCCTGAGCCGCAGCCTCTTCGTAGCCAGAAGTGCCGTTTATCTGACCGGCAAGGAACAATCCCTCGACCACCTTAGATTCGAGCCACGGATGCGTCTGAATTGGATTGACGAAATCGTATTCGATTGCGTAGCCCGGCCTTATGATGACGGCCCTTTCCAGACCGGGTATGGAGTGAAGCATCTCAATCTGTGCGTCCTCCGGTATGGAAGTCGCAAGTCCGTTGAGGTAGAACTCGTTTGTGTTGCGGCCGTCAGGTTCTATGATAACCCTGTGCGACGGCCTATCCGGGAAATCTGCGATCTTCACTTCGATTGACGGGCAATAGCGCGGGCCTTTGCCGACGATCATGCCCGTGAAAAGCGGCGCTCTCGGGAACGACGCCCTGATGATCTCGTGAGTGCGTTCGTTAGTGCGTGTAAGCCAGCAAGGGACCTGTTCAAGCCCCTCGATGACCGGATTTCTGAACGAAAAGCCTCTCGGCGGTTCATCTCCGGGCTGGATTTCCATGCTGTCGAAATCGATCGTCCTGCCGTCCACGCGTGGCGATGTGCCGGTTTTCAGCCGACCGAGCTTCAATCCGAGCCGTTCAAGAGATTCCGATAGGTCATCGGACGGCGGCTCTCCCATCCTGCCAGCCCTGTATTTCACCATTCCTATAAAGACGATGCCGCGGAGGAATGTGCCGGTCGCGAGGACGACCGATGGGGCACGGTAGAACATGCCGGTTCTCGTCACTACGCCCTCAACTCTGCCGTCTTTCGCTACTATATCGACGGCCTCCTCCTGAAGGATGTGCAGGTTTTCCGTGTTTTCGACGACGCGCCTCATGTAGCTCCGATAGGCGGCGCGATCGACCTGTGCCCTGAGCGACCAAACGGCGGGGCCCTTGGAGGTGTTCAGCATCTTGAACTGGATGCCGTTTGCGTCTGTAGCCTTTCCGATTTCGCCGCCAAGCGCATCTATCTCCTTGATAAGATGGGCTTTTGCGATGCCACCCATTGACGGGTTGCAAGACATCTGGCCGATTTTATCCAGATCGAACGCCAGCATGAGCGTGTTTGCACCCATTCGCGCGGATGCAAGCGCTGCCTCTATGCCCGCATGACCGCCGCCTATGACAATGACATCAAATCTTCTGGGATAGACCATCATAGCGGTTTAAATGATAAAGCGTTGCAATTGGTTTTGATACTACAAAAACCCCCTGCAACGAAAAAACGATGCGCGGAACACCACTCAAAGCCCTGAAACCGTGCCTACATGTTGTCGCGTCCGACTAACTTCCAAGCAAATTGCGATAGTAATCGGCTATCTGATGGACCCTTGCCGTGTCATTTTCGGAATCGCACCAGACCCAAACGGTGTATTTCTGTCCCACAACGAAACTGTATCGCACAGAGTTGTGATGTGATGTCAGTGCATCGTATCCAAGCTGTGCCGAGGCAGCGTCTGTGTATTCAAGTGCGTAAATGCCTATCTCGCCGTCGTGATAAAGAATCTGCACCATCATTCCCTTCACCGTAGCGGTTACGGAGTCGGGCAGGCCGAGCCATCGCGAGCAGAAGCAGTTTATCACTGAGGAATCCCTTGTGATGTAGGGATTTCCGCTTATTCCACAAAGAAGCGTGTCGCCGTTAGGCGGATGTGGATCCCATGTCACGCTGTCAGGGAAGGCTGAAGACGGCAGAACGAGGTCCTCGATGCCGCTGACCTGATCACCTTCAGATTTGGGGCTGCATGCAGCCACGAATATCGATGCCATGATGATGACGATGGCAGGATATAAAAGTTTTTTCATAACATGCCTCCTTTGACGCACCAATTATAAAGCACAGTTCTTTGTAGCATAACGACTTGTGCGCATTTTTTAGAAGCAATTGCTGAAATAAGAATTCATCCGTTTTTTCAAACAAAGGTTCAAACATCCTGTTTTTAAACTTTGTCCCGATGAAGGAGGTGGTATCATGAAAGCCTTTAAGTTACTTGTTGGCATACTGATGGTTGTAGGTCCAGTGTTGAGTGATTCGTGGGTTCAGGCTACAAAGGATGCGTTCAAAACCGGCGTCATGGATGGGGTTCAAGCGAGCAGACCTTCAGGCGAAGACGACGGCTATCTCAGATTGGCGACAACCGTTTACAACGGGTATTTTGACGAGTCGGACGACGCCATGGACGGCTGGGTCGATGAAAGCACAGGCGACGGCACTCATACCGTCGAGGTGGTTGACGGCGGCGGAAGGACATCGGTTTTACACCTTTACGCCTCTTACGGGACAGAGGAGACCTTTGCCCGTGCATCGCAGACTTTCACCGAAGGCCTCGATTTCCTAACAAGGTTCAACTTCGAGATATACCCAATCAGCAGCGAGATAACCGTTTCGAGCAGAATAGTGATGCATGTTTTCGCTTACGATTCGCAGTGGAACTCCATCGTTGATGGCGGATGGTTAACCTATTTGATTCAAGGTGAATACACCCCTAATTATCAGGATTGGCGTGAGCAGACCGAACTTGATGAGTGGAATGTGTATCGATTCGACCTCAAGTCTGACATAACATCCCGTCTCTCAATGGGCTACACATGGGATGATATTGCGAGTGTAAAGGTGATGTTTTCCATCGAAGCCCTGATATCTGGAAGGATTTCTGGCGCCTACATCGATGCTGTGTGGGCGGCACCGTTCATAGACGACAACTTCGACGACAATGTTATCGACACTGACAAGTGGACGGAATACGACAGCCTCTACAACATAAGCGAGGAAAATCAATATCTCAGGTTCTGGGGACACGATGACGATGATCAGGCACAGACATGGGCTTCGCTCGACAGGGAAAGGGATACAGTTTTGTCGTCCCATTCCTGCGAAGTGTCAGCGCTTGTCCGCCATCAATACATGGAGGACGAAGAGGGACAGGAATTTGCAATAGGTTTTTACGCTCCATCATCGGGCAAATATTTGATACTCAAAACGCACAGGACATCGTCATCTCAAAATCAGGGGGTGTATGTTGTAACCTCCTATGACGGCGCCACATGGTCGGATCACATGATCGGGACTTACTATTTCCTGCCGATGGATGCGTTCCATGAATGGAGGCTGCTGTATGATGCTGATAACGACAAGTTTGAGGCATGGGTCGATGGCAGAATGGTCGGCCGCGTTACGAATTTCCAGATGGACGACTATTACCCCTACATAGCAGCCACGAACAACGAGATCGACACGACAGACTCTATCGACTGTCAGGTGGACGATTTCATGTTCTTCGACTTCTCGCAGGGAGATTACGATAAGCGCTATGTCCAGAGTGGCGAATACATCACGGCGGTTCAGGATCTTGGTTCCCCAGTCAACTTCTTGAAATTGAAATGGAAAGCAACTGAGCCGAGCGGCACGGATGTTAAGTTCCAGTTTCGGAGCGGATGGACCGTCTCCGAAGTGGAGAACGCCGCATGGCGCGGCCCGAACGGTCCCGGAACCTATTACACGACATCTGGTGAGCTGATAAGCGATTACCACGACGGACACAGATATTTTCAGGTGAAAGCCATTCTCAGCAGCGATGATTCTATGACAACGCCAATGATCGATTCGATCGTGGTGGAATTCGATTCGATGGCGGTGATTGATGCGGATAGCGGTCAGGTTGAGCTTGGCGATGGGGTAAATTCAGTCGTCCACTACGATGATGCTGGCAGGCGGTCGCTTGTGGCCTACTTCACCGATCTCAGTGGGCCTTCCGGGAGCAATCCGATATTCACAGCTGCATTGCATCACGAAAGCAATCCGCGGCTCAACGGCGGGATTAACAGATGGTGGCGGCTGGGACTTGAAGGCGATTACACATCTGTTGACCTCGTTTTTTACTACCTTAACTCCGATATACCGTCGGATATGGACGAAGGAAACATGGTGTTGTGGCGTTACGACGGGAGCTGGACATCGATGGAACCGGATGAACGGGATACATCGGATAACTTTACGAGACGGAACGGCATCACAGCTCTTTCCGAGTGGACGCTCGGCGACCCCGGCGCATCTGAAATCTCGGAGGAGGGGAGTGCATCTCCTCCTGAAACTGCCCCGTATTTGGAGAGGTTGGTCAGAGGTAGGGCAATCGGTGTGCGTTTCGTCCTGCAGGAAACTGCAGTCTGCAATTTCTTCGTTTACGACGCCATCGGCCGTGAGGTTATCAGGGTCGATCTGAGCTTCGACAAAGGGACTCATACTGTGTGGATTGGAAGCGTGCCCCATTCGGGCGTATTCTTCCTCAGATCGGAAGTGAACGGCCGCACGACCACGCATAAGATACTGGTGATCAAATAATTGCCTGCACTTTTAATCATGGGTAAAACCAATCGTTTCACGGCTTAGCCCAAACGGATGGTTGCAGCTCTGTCCCATTTCAGGGATAGCATGACCGATGCGTTTGCGACGGCGAGCACTGTTGCGACGACAAATGGCGCAGATTTCCCGTAGGTATGGCTGAGTTTGATTCCTATGATTGGTGCAGGTGCGCTGATCAGGCCAGAAAGTGTGTTTACGGCTCCGAAAACCCGCCCTTTGCTGTCGGCATCTCCCATCTTTGACAGCCCAATGTTGTAGGCTATGTGGACAAGCTGCGAGAACGGAAGCGCGATCACAAGCAACAGGATTGACGGCTCTGTGCTCCAGATCAGGAGGATGGACTCCATTATGAACAGCCCCATCGCCCATGAGAACAAGAGCTGTTTCCTTTCGATCAGCTCGCCGACCGCGAAACCGATGGCCGCGCCTATCAGGTTGCCGTAAAAGAAGCTCAGGTTTATCCGCGCGTCGGAATAGCCGATCTCCTTTTCGATCAACTGGATAAACGGCCCGTAAATGCTGAAATTGAAAGCGACCATCGTCAGAATGGCCGCAAGAGCAAGGATTAGATGGGTTCTGTCCACGAATGGATTTGACCACAATGGGATGTGTGGCTTCTCATTCGTAAAATTCTCGTCCAGAGCGTAATGTCGTGCGAGCGATATGAAAAAGTTTGAGGCGGCGTAGATTATCAACAGTCCTCTGACGCCGACCACCGGGAGCAGGATGGCTCCTGCGAACGGGCCGAGGGCAATTCCGAGACTGACAAACGCCTCCATTCGCGCAAAATGTGACCCCGCACCTTCTCCGATGTCCGCTATCATGGCCAGCATGGCGGGCCATTGGAGTGCTGACATGATCGCCGCAATAGCGAGAAGGACAACCACGACATAAACATTGCGGCACAACGAAGAGAACATGTAGCTTACGGCCGTTATGTAACCCGGAAAGACTATCAGTGGTTTCCTGCCTATTCGGTCGGAGATTGTGCCTCCTATGAACTGAAACACCGTGTAGGATGCAAAATTCAGCGAGAAGGAGATGCCCACAAGCCTGTCGTTGCCGCCAAGAGACATCAAAAACGATGGCAGCAGGTAGTTCCATGTAAACATAAAAAAGACGAGGAGCCCAACAGTTACCGCTATGACATCGCCGTTGCGACGCTTGATCATTTCTCAGTAGTCAAAAGCGTTAGGGATGTGCTTTATCTGGATGTTTCCGCCTGCTCCGTAAGTCACTGTTATGACATCGAACCTCACATTTATGCGGTCGAGGAGCCCTTTTCGGTAAAGGTATGTCTCAGCGGCACGCTTCAAAAAGACTATCTTCCTGCGTGTTACCTTTTCTATCGGGTCTATGAATGGGATACGGCTTGATTTAACCTCAACGAACACCAGAACATCGCCATCGCGGGCTATGATATCGATCTCCCCACCACGTATCGTGAAATTCCGTTCGATTATCTCATATCCCTTTCTTTTCAGGTAACTTGCAGCTATACTTTCTGCCTCATGCCCCTTGTTTCTGGTATTCTTTGATCTGTTTTTCATTCATAAATTATCGCTGCTAAAAACGCTGTGACAAAAAGTGCAATTATGAGGTAGATGGTTATCTGCGGTATAAGCCTCATAGTATCTACGAACGAGAGAAGCGAATCAGGCTCATCTTCGTATTTTCTCGCCTCTTTGCTCGCTTTTATCCACAGTAAAGAGAGCAGAATCATTGCGCCATACAGTATCAATGCTATCACGGCCTCTTTCGAGGACAATATTATGAGAGAGGATATCACCGCCAGAACGGAGAATAACAAACTGACAACACCGAATGGCATAGCCCATGTCGCGAAACGGTTTAGCTTTTTGATGAGGTCCCTTTTGTATTTATCCTCATATATCTCTCCATACTTTTCCCTCTCTTTCTTTAACATGCTGCCATCTTCTGGTAAATTTTCGGCCATGATAGCACCTCCTTTTTAACATCCAGCTATGGTTTAAATCTAACCTGTCATCCTTGAAAGGTGCGCTTCGAGCCTTGCTATCTTGTTTTTGAAATTGCGTGCCTTTTCTCTTTCGGCCTCGACCACATGGGAAGGCGCCTTCTCCACGAAGTTTTTGTTGTTCAGTTTCTTCTCAGTCCGCTCAAGCAGCTTCTTCAGCTCAGTAATCTCTTTGAGAAGCCTTGCTTTTTCTTTCTCCACATCTATCAGACCTTCGAGCGGCACATAAAAGTCTATCCCCTGAATTACAGTAGATGCCGACATGCGAGGCGGTTCACCCTCGTATCTGACAGCGGAGACCCTGGCCAGCGATGCGAGCAACTCAAGTTTGGCATCAAGCAGATCCCTGACTTTTTCGGCTTCCGGCATGCGTGCCACCAGCTCGATGTCGGATTTGGGCGGTATCTTGAACTCAGCCCTTATCTCGCGAATCTCGGTGATAAGCTGTTTCAAGAACTCGAACGCATCTGCCGATTCGGGATCGCTCAGCCCGTCATCCTGCGGCCAGCTGGAAACCATTATGGATTTTCCATCTTTGTTGGGCAGTTTTTGCCAGATCTCCTCGGTGATGTATGGCATGATGGGATGGAGCAGTTTCAGGAATCGGTCAAGTACATAGAACGCCACGGCAAGCGCATCGTCCTTGCGGCTGTCAGCGAGACGTGGCTTTATCGCCTCCAGATACCAATCACAATATTCGTGCCAGAAGAAATCGTATAGCTTGCTTGCAACTTTGTTGAATTCAAATCCTTCGAGTCCCTCTGTTACCGATTTTACGGTTTCGTTTAGACGGGTAAGTATCCATTTATCCTCAAGTTCCAGCTTTTCGGGCAGGCCATTCCATTCAAACCCTTCCGACTTAAGGAGAAGCAACCTCGATGCGTTCCAAATCTTGTTTGCGAAGTTGCGGCCGCTTTCGATGCGTTTCTCACCAAATCTGAGGTCCTGACCTTCGGGCAGCGAGAGCACAATGCTGATTCTGAGGGCGTCGGCACCGTATTTTTCCATGTATTCGATGGGATCGATAAAATTGCCCTTGCTCTTGGAGATCTTTTCGCCCTTTTCGTCGCGGACAAGTCCGTGCAGGTAGATGTCGGTAAACGGTTTTTCCTTCATGAATTCATAGCCCGCCATGACCATGCGTGCAACCCAGAAGAACAATATGTCCCAGCCCGAAATAAGCACATCGTTCGGGTAGAATTTATCGAGCCATTCCGTCTTTTCAGGCCATCCGAGCGTTGAAAACGGCCAGAGCCACGAGGAAAACCATGTATCAAGCACATCTTCGTCCTGAACGAGGTTTGTTGACCCGCATTTCGGGCATTTCTCTGGTGGCTCCTCCGACACGACCGTATGACCACAATCTTTGCAATAATAAACAGGAATTCGATGACCCCACCATATCTGTCGGGATATGCACCAGTCCTTTACATTCTCAAGCCAATGGAAGTAGATTTTTTCAAACCTTTTCGGGGTGATCTTGATCTCACCTTTCTTAACTGCCTCGATTGCAGGCTCTGCAAGGGGTTTCATCTTCACG
This sequence comes from Caldifarciminota bacterium, assembly GCA_015489175.1. Classification (GTDB taxonomy): domain Bacteria; phylum Hydrothermota; class Hydrothermia; order B15-G9; family B15-G9; genus WGAI01. Next base: position 19,491 of record WGAI01000001.1, read on the forward strand.
AACCACTGTTCGGACAGGTAAGGCTCGATCACGGTATGGCATCGATAGCAGTGCCCAACTGCGTGGCTGTGGTGCTCTATTTTTTCGATAAAGCCGAGCTCCTTAAGCTCCTCGACAATGCGTTCTCTTGCCTCATATCTATCCATTCCGCGGTAAGGACCGGCGTTTTCGTTCATCTTCGCCTCTTTGTCCATCACAACTACGAACGGGAGACCGTGTTTCATGCCCATCTCGTAGTCGTTGGGGTCATGTGCAGGCGTGACTTTCACAGCACCCGTCCCGAATTCGGGATCCACAAGTTCGTCTGCAATTATCGGTATTTCCGGGGGCACATCTGTCGGCTCTTGATCTCCCACTGCGTAGCTCCGCCTCATCCAATCGACCATTGGAAGCCTTACTTTTTTGCCTACCAGATGTTTGTAACGCTCATCGTCAGGGTGCACCGCGACGGCGGTGTCGCCCAGATATGTTTCAGGCCTTGTGGTGGCCACCACTATATATTTTTCAGGGGCATCCACAAGCGGATATCTGATATACCAGAGATGGCCCTCGTGCTCCTCATGCTCCACCTCATCGTCTGCAAGTGCCGTGCCGCAGCGAGGACACCAGTTGATTATGCGCGTTCCCCTGTAAATCAAGCCCTCCTCGAACAGCTTTACAAACGCCGTTATGACCGCACGATACATATCCGGATCCATGGTGAACTTGGAGCGTGACCAATCCGCCGATACACCAAGCCTTTTTAGCTGGTTGATAATCCTGTTGCCGTATTCCTCCTTCCATTTCCACACCCTGCGGATAAACTCCTCACGGCCGACATCAAATCTGGTTTTCCCTTCTTTTGCAAGCTGCCTTTCAACCACATTCTGCGTTGCTATACCTGCATGGTCAGTGCCCGGCTGCCACAACACATTGTAGCCCTGAAGCCTGCGCCACCGCACGAGTATGTCCTGCAAGGTGTTGTTCAGAACATGGCCGATGTGGATGATTCCTGTCACATTCGGAGGAGGCATCGAAATTGAGAATTTCGGACGCGATTCATCGTTCGGGTCAGCTTTAAAGAACCCGCTCTCTTCCCAAAATTTGTACCACCTATCCTCGACCTCTTTGTGGTTGTATCTCTTTGGTATCTCCATGATGGCGCTTATTTTAAACAAAACCCATGCGTCAGGCAAATAAAAGGCTTACATGTACCTATCCAGACATGTTCAGAGGAGGGGAATGGGGCAACATTTTCGACCATTTTTTCGGGTATCTCAATCTGGGGTTTTCCACTTTTCCGTTTCGCTTAACTTTTTGTGATACATGTCGCATCTTGACCTCTATTTTGGGAACATTATCATTTTTAGCTATTTTTGAAACTAAGAAAAAAACATGCAAAAGAATAAAACTATATCTCCATTGAGACTTGTTCTCGCGTTCCTAAAAATAGGCCTCACTGCCTACGGGGTTGCCATACTTCAGCAGATGAGGGCAACTATTTTGGGTAACAGATGGCTTTCCCCTGAAAAATTTGAGGAAGGGCTTGCTATGGTTCAGCTCTATCCAGGCCCCATTATGTTTGATCTCGGCACCTATTCCGCCTATGAAATCTGTGGATTCACCTGTGCTGCCCTCGCCATGTTCTCCTTCCTTCTCCCTTCATATCTCCTGATGGTAGCACTCTCTTACGTTTACTTCAAATTTGGCAATGTCTCGTGGATTCACCCTTTATTTCTCGCCCTTGAAGCCATGGTTGTGGGTGTAATTACTCATATTTTTATTGATTTTGTCAAAAAATATGCCCTCAGCTGGCAGGGGATTCTGATCTCAACTCTCTCCTTCGCCTTAATGATCCTTCAGGTGAGCGCTATCCTGATAATCTTCCTCGCTGCCCTGCTATCCATGCTCATTATTACGAAAATTAAAAATCCTCGAAAGAATGTGAAAGCTTTTGAAACTTCATCTCACACTGGAAATCTCGAAAAAATTGGTTTTGGAGCAACTGCACTTGTATTCGTTGGTTTAATTATACTCACTATCATCTCTCCCAAGGGCTCCTCCGCCGCTCTTACAACCTCCATGTTCAAAATCGGAGCAGTGGCCTTTGGCAATGCCTTCACCATCATGCCCCTCATGCAGCAGGAGGTGGTTTCAATTCATCACTGGCTAACCCTGAAGCAGTTTTCGGATGGTATAGCCCTTGGGCAAATAACTCCAGGCCCATTTCTGATCACAGCCGTATTCATTGGCTATAAAGTCTCGGGAATTCCGGGAAGTGCCCTTGCAGCATTCGCAATATTTTTCCCGAGTTTTTTCTATACCCTTATCGCAACCCTTACCTATTCAAAGATCAGAAACAACATGTATGTAAAAAAGGCTATAAAAGGCATTCTATCCGCATTTACCGGTATGTTACTTTATGTTTTGATAAGTATCGGGAAGTTTTCGCTTAGAAATCCAGTTGCCATCATCTGGGCCCTATGGGCATTTGTAGCGGTCCGATTTCTGAAGCTAAACCTGCTGTGGGTTTTCCTTATCGGCATGATTTTCTCGATTATCTTTTACATTTGACTCAAGGCCTGACATATCCACATGATCCAAGGAGAGCTAATTTTTGCCTTTACCCAACAGATTGCCCCCAGATTGCTTCAGTTCCCGCACGCCTTTGAACATGCCGCCCGGGAGATGCACGGGATGTTCCGTTACCACAACTTCGTCTCCTATGATAAGTTCTGGGAATACTGTAATCATTTCAGCAGATTTGAGATCAAACAGCTTTGTCGTCAACTCGATTTTTACGAGCTGCTGCTCCTTGTGTCCGAGATCGATTTCAAATAGCACATTACCACTGGCATCTTTAAACCTCAGGGCCATGGGCTTGCCTATCCGACCTCTTTCAGTGGACATTAGTGGTTTTGAGCTCGCAGATAACATGGAAACCAGACCAAAAGTGGCTGAGTATAGGAGCTTAGTTTACAATCGCCAAACAAATTACACTTTCTTTCAGATGGAGAACGAAAATATCAGTTATCAAGGAAGTTATGAGGATTGGATTGACATACTTGACAAGATCAAGGTTATCAAACTGCAACCAGAACGATTAAAAGCCCCTTCACCTGTTTTCGAGGCGAATTTGAAGGAAGATAGAAGCAACATAGCCTCTTTTTTGCACAATCTTAGGAGAAAATTCCCCGAAAAATACAGGAATATACTCTACGGCATATCAACTTATGTGCCGGAGATAAACGGCATCGAGACAGAGGAGTTCCAGCTTGACGGCAAATTATTCGTTAGATTGCTATTTCAAGACTCCAGAGGCTGGCATCCAGCAGCTGTCATGTCCGACGGACAGTGAGGATTCTGGGATTTCTGGCATTTTTCACCCTGAGAGATTGAAATGGTGGATAGAATCCCTCGTCTCCGGCACCCGTCAAAATACCATTCAGGTTATACTGATGACCCATTCGCCGCTAATTGCTGCGAGCGTTCCAAGGGAAGCATGGTGGATAACAACAGCTTCTGCTTCAGGTGCTTATATTGAGCAAGTACCTGACTTCGTGGACAAAATTGAGGAACTGCTATGTTTGAAAATCATAAAAATTTTAGGTGAAGACAAGTGCCATATCCTCTTGGTAGAAGCCATATTGCGGCACATCAAACTGAAAGGATTGCATCCCCAAAAGTTGATCGAGAAAGGAGCGGGAGGGGTCTGGAAAACATTCCAAAAACAACTCAAAAGTTCCAGCTTGTATCATGGCGAGATCGTCCTTCTGGATTGCGACAGAACTGAAAAGGAGATCCCAAAGATAGAAAAATTTCGGGCTCGATTCAAATGGGAAATTCACCTGACCGTGTTAGAACCCAATTGCGAAGGGGTCATTTTGAACTGGGCGGGGATAAATTCCAATTCGTCCAAAAGGGAGTTTCGCAGAATCTTGGCAAATTATGAGTTCATCCATCCAGATCAATTCATCCCCTTTGTCATCGAAGAGCTTGTTTCATGGGATAATCCGCCTAATGTGGTTCAGGAACTTATTGGCTTATTGAAGAGAATAGCATTATTGGGATAATACCTCAACGATCACCGCTTTCTCCCGCAATTGAACAGCATCTGGTTATCTGTTATCCTAAGAGCCATGAAATGTAAGATCTGTGGCGAAAAGGCGATAATCCATCTCAGACAACACAACCTTGCGCTGTGCCGCAAGCACTTCATCGAATGGTTTGAAAAACACACCGAGAAGACTATCAAAAAATTCGACATGTTCCGCCGCGGCGAACCGATAGCCATAGGCATCTCAGGCGGCAAGGATAGCACCGCTGTGGCACTTGCGTTGAAACGGCTTGGCTACGATGTGCGTGGAATTTTCATCGATCTCGGCATCCCCGTGTATTCGGAATATTCAAGGAACCTCGTAACCAATTTCTCCAGCAAGTTCGGCATTCCCATCGAGATTTACAACCTCAAGGAGCATTATGGTGAGTCGCTTCCGGAACTTGCTGCCAGAAGGCGGGACAAAATTTGCTCGATGTGTGGAACCATAAAGCGATACATCCTGAACAAATGGGCGCTTGAGATCGGGGCAGCAGCACTTGTGACAGGTCACAATCTGGACGATGAGGCGGCAACCCTGCTCTCCAACACTCTGAGGTGGGACGCAAGCTACCTTGCCAAACAAAATCCCGTCCTTCCGCCAACTCACCCGAAATTCGTGAAAAAAGTAAAACCATTTGCGTTTTTCACCGAGCGCGAGATAGCCGTTTATGCGATCGTGATGGGCATCGAATTTTCAAAGATGTCATGTCCTTTCTCAAAAGGCGCCAAATCACTGAGATACAAGCATGTCCTCAACGAGTTAGAGGTGCAGTCGCCCGGCACAAAACTTAGATTTTACCGGGAGTTCCTCAAGTTTCAGAAGGATTATCTCAAAGTTCAAATCGAGGAACCAAAACTAAGGAAATGCAAGATCTGCGGAATGCCGACCACGCTCGAAGTCTGCTCGTTCTGCCGCATTTTCGGCCTTGACCGTAAGGAGGACTAAAGTGGACAGACAATTGATCGATGACTTCCTCTCATACCTATCCTCACAGAAGAATCGTTCTCTCAATACGATAGAGGCTTACAGAAACGATCTCAACCAGTTTGTCGAATTCCTTGAACTCAACAGGGAAGTCGAAAGCATCACGGATGTCAAACAGGAGGATGTCGCGGCATTCGTATCAGCTCTTTTTTCACACGGGCACCGCAAAACGAGCATCGAAAGGAAGCTTTCGGCTGTCAGAAGCTTTTACAACTTTCTACTGAGGCGAGGACATGTGGAGCTCAATCCAGCCCGATATGTGGGGCCAATAAAAAAAGGCAAACAGCTGCCTCAGATCGTGACCGAAAGCGAAATTAACGGCTTGCTCGATGACTGGCATCCTCAAAGCCCATTGGAATTCAGGGACAAAGCCATAATAGAGCTGCTATACGACACAGGACTTCGCGCATCGGAGCTGCTTTCACTGGATGTCAGCGATGTCAAGGATGCCGATTCCGTTCTCGTGCGCGGAAAGGGACAAAAAGAAAGGTTTGTGCCCCTGACAAAGAGTGCCATCTTAGCCATCAACTCTTATCTCGCCGTGAGAGACAAACTTAAGCCGAAGGAAGAAGCGCTTTTCTTGAACCGTTTTGGCAAAAGGTTGTCCAGACGCGGGCTCTACAATGTCATAAGGAACAGATTTGAGCAGTTAGCAACGACTTACGGCGTCCATCCGCACATGCTGAGGCACGCCTTTGCGACCCATCTACTCAACAACGGGGCGGATCTGAGAAGCATTCAGGAACTTCTCGGTCACTCAAGCATCTCGACAACACAGATTTACACCCATGTCAGTTTGAGGAGAATCGTTGAGCAGTATCGTAAGTCACATCCCCGCAAATAGAGTTCAATCCTGGACGCTTCCTAAAAACCGCCTGATAGCAGGCCCCAATCCGTAGATGAGTACCATTATATAAGCCACCTGAATTATCGGTTTGAACGAGAGAGCGAACACCGTCAAAGGGCTGAACATTGTGGCCGCAACGCTCAGCGATATAGCCTGTGAGCTTGCGGTGGCGCCCAAAATCAAAATCATACCCTCTTCGTAAGGCAATTTGAGCAGTTTGGCTGTCAGAACGGCAAGCGTGGTCTGAATCAGGTAGTAAGCCACAAGTCCAAGAAGCACAAGGCCGAAAACTATCGGTTTACCTATCACGAACCTTGAGACTTTAGCAACAGAAAAGAAGACTATGATCAGAATTCCAATTGCGGAGATGCCGGGGAACACCTTTTTAATCTCCATGAAGTAAGCCATGCCCTTCTTTTTGATGATCCAGTGTCTGGTCAACATGCCAAGTATCAGCGGGATAGCGATATACGACAGGAGCAGAACGGCAAGGAGTTTGACGCTAAAGGATACGAATACCCCTCCGCTGATTTTCAGGATGATGGGGGAAAGTATCGGAATTAAAATCAAGCCGACGACTGCGATCACAAGGGCGTCCTCGACGCTGGCATCCGCTATGCCTGACCAGCCTATCAACATGTTTGAGCACGGGATAGCGCCAACCATCACCATAGCAAACGCTATATCCGGGAATGACTTGAGGATTGTCCTCGATATCACGAACGCGGTAAGCGATGCCACGATGTAAGCGAAGAAGAGCGTGGTAAATATCAACTTAAAGTTCCGCCCCGCCTTCTTCACTTTCTCGATGACCATTCCAGTGAGCATCGGGTAGAGCATTATAAACACGGCTAAAACGCTGATCGGCCGAATGTTCATCCTTCTGAAATCCACGAAATATCCAATCAGAAGGGCAAGCAAAAAATCGATCAGGACATAGAGGTAAAGTCTTTGCTTTATGTGCATCAAAAACTTACGCATAACCATCTCCCTGTTTGGATGGCAATTATAAGGCAGGTATTAAAAAGGGCGGGTCTTCGACCCGCCCGTCATAAGCTCCTCACATCGGGGAAGGGAAATTAGAATTTCGATGCGATGTATTCGGCCAGATCGACCACCCTCGTGGCATAACCGAACTCGTTGTCATACCACGAGAACACCTTGACCAGATTGCCACCTATCACCTGAGTGAGCAGGGAGTCGAAAATCGATGAATGCGGATTGCCGACGATGTCGTGCGACACAACGGGATCCTCCAGATATTGGAGATACCCCTTCAGCTCGCCCTCAGCGGCCTTCTTGAACGCTTCGTTGACTTCCTCAACGGATGTCTCCTTCTCGACGACTGCTGCGAAATCTACGATCGAGCCGTCAGGAGTTGGAACGCGTATGGAGATAGCATCCAAATGCCCCTGGAGCTCAGGGAAGATCACGCCGATGGCCTTCGCTGCGCCCGTTGTCGTGGGGATGATGTTCTGAGCCGCAGCCCTTGCCCTCCTGAGGTCCTTGTGAGGCAAATCCAGAATCCTCTGGTCGTTAGTGTAAGAGTGAACGGTCGTCATAACGCCCTTGAGAATCTTGAAGTTCTCATGCAGAACCTTCACAAGCGGGGCAAAGGCGTTCGTGGTGCATGATGCATTTGAAATGACATGGTGTTTCTCGGGGTCATAAGCATTGTGGTTGACGCCAAGGACAACAGTGATGTCTGCGGGCTCGCCTTTGGACGGGGCAGTTATGATAACTTTCTTCACAGTGTCCCTCAGATGAAGGGCTGCCTTATCGCGCGAGCGGAAAAGCCCGGTGGATTCGACAACGATGTCAACACCGAGATCACCCCATGGGATCTGAGCCGGATCCTTTATCGCAAAAACCCTGATCTTTTTGCCGTTTACGACAAGGTAATCGCCCTCGGCCCTCACATCGCCCTCATAAATCCCGTGCACGGAGTCGTATTTGAAGAGATGTGCAAGGGTCTTGGCGTCCGTGATGTCGTTCACAGCCACGAATTCGAGGTCATCCCGTTTGAGACCCTGCCTGAGAACAAGTCTGCCTATGCGACCAAATCCGTTTATCCCTATCTTCACGCTCATTCATTTTCCTCCTGTTCCTCTACCTCAGTTTCATCTGAAGCTGCCTGCTGAGCTTTCTCCTCCATCTTCTTCTTTGCTTCTTCAATAAGCTCAGCAGCTTTTTTCATAGCCAGCTCTTTGAGCCTTTCGGCCTCATTGAGCACCTTCTTGCGGGTCTCTTTGCCCGGTTCAGGCGCGAGCAAAAAGGCCAGACCCGCGCCAAAGATGGCACCAGTTATAAAAGCTGCCAAAGTCCATCCGCTGCCATTGCTTTTTTCCTCAGCCATTTCCACTACCTCCTTGTTTTTTTCCACCAAAAATACTTCCTACCAATGGCCCAGCTATGTTGAACAAAATTGGCAACAGCATACCGAGTATAGACGAAAAATCTGTGTCAGATTTAAATGGTTTGACAATGCCTTCCACTTCCGTAAGTATCTGTCGCGCCTGCTCATTCGTCTTAGATAGCTCGGCAATTACCTGATTTGCCTGTCTGACAGCTCTCAAAGCCTCCTTCAAGAGAACAAGCAGGTAAACGAGCACCACAATGCCCAAAAGCACCAGCACAAAGTAACCAAGATGTAACAGATCAAATGTGATTTTCATGGTTTTTAATATACCCGCCACTCACAGGACGGTCAAGAATTTAAAAATATTCGGCTAATACCCTCATCTGAGCTTTAAAATATTCCCACTCAGACGGGAGGAGCGAAAATGAAAAAACGCTGGTTTCTTATAATATTAGTGCTTCTTTTGGCGACAAGCTGGCTATCTGCCTGTGACATTTCGGTGCTGCCAGAAAAGGACAAAGTTCTTGTCGGCGATACGCTTAAGGTGCTCGTCAAGGTGCATCTAACACATCGCAAATGCGTGCTGCCCATCGACGAAACCGAGGTTGAGCCCACAAACGGGGTCGTGCTCAACCACACCCCATGGAAAAAAACCGGGCGCATGGATAGAGAAAGCGTTTACACTATCGTCTTCACCCGCGCAGGCAGGAACCGCATCCTTGTGACAAGGGAATGTTCTCGCGAGGGGCTATCCGAAGGGAAAAACTATGTAGCTGTGACATACAACCGTGAGCGTGCAATTCAGCTTGCCAGACTGATACTGACCGAAATTAAGAACGGTAAGCGCATAAAAACCAACGCCGACAGGCTATCTGACATTGTGAAATGGATAAATTCTCAGGGAAAAGCAGACGATAAGCTAAACTCCCTTGCCGAGATCCTCGAGGGCGTCGTCGAGAGCGCTCAAAAAGACCTGAACGCCGCCCGCAGAAAAGCCAGAACTGCGTTAAAATCGACGGTTTTCAAGGAGTGATTTCATGACTGGCTCGGCGACTTACTGGTGGGTTGTCATTTTAGTTGCACTTCTGACGGTTTCGGTCATAGCGTTCCACCTGAAATGGATGTGGTTGAGGTATCTGACACTCCTGACCTCACTGATATACTTCGGGTTTTACAACACGACGGCACTTGCCGGGCCGGGTTGGTTAGAAGACATCGTCCTGAAAATCCATGAGTTTGCGAAATACCTGCCGTTTTATTTGATAGTAATCGCTATCCTGCTGTTCACGCTTGTTTTCGGGCAATTCTTCTGCGGTTGGGTCTGTCCTATGGGCGCCATTCAGGAGTTCCTGCATGATTTCCACAGGCGCCAGGTGCGCATACCCGAAAAGTTAGACATTACCCTTGGCATCACGAAATATATCTTTGCCGCTTACCTTCTCCTCAACGCCCTGATAAAACACACAAAACTCCACTACCTGAACCCATTTTTCGTGGCGTTCAACCTCGAAGGCCCGAAATTGCTCGTTCTGGCGGCTTTTGTGATTTTTGCAGCGTCAATTTTCGTCTATCGGCCGTGGTGTAGATGGATTTGCCCGTTCTCGGCTATCTTCAACTTGCTCAGCAAGATAAGCTTCTTTCAGCTCAAAACTAACGAGAGGTGCACGAACTGCATCCTCGGCGAAAGGGTCTGCCGGATAGGTGCGATCAAGGTAGAAACCCGAAACGGCGCCAGAAACACCAAAGTCATAAACTCCAGATGCATAAGATGTGGCGATTGCGTAGCTTCGTGCCCGCGAAAGGGCATCGGGATTGAGTTCATCCTCGACTTAGACCGTGAAAGCGACGGAAATCCAGATCAAAGTTGATGTTCGAGTATGAACTTTATGATCGTTGGGATGTCAACATAGCCTATGACCCTCATATCATCGTCAACCACGGGGACATCCTTTATGCCTTCTCTGACCATGAGCTCGATTGCCTTTTCAACAGAATCGTCCTTTTTGAGATAAACGACATCGCGCTTCATTATGTCTGATGCCAAGGTTGAGAAAAGCGTGTCAATGATATAGCGTGCCCTGAATCCAGTCACAGGCAAGTTATCATATCTCCCATGTAGAAGGTGTTTCAACAGCTTGTGAAGCATCACGATGCCGACAAGTTTTCCCTCATCGTCAACGACATAAAGCGAGCGCTTGAAGTTGGATTTGACCACGACCTGAGCAAGATCCTCAATCAGATCCTCCTTGTGCACCACTGGTGGTGGATCGTCAAGTTCATGCATAACTTCGCCGACTTTGATATCTTCCCATTCTCCCATTTTAAACCTCCCCTTTTTGAGGCTGTTGTTTTTTGGCCCGAATCTCCCCCGCCTTTGCTATGGCGAGTTTTGAAAAGATGGGGCCGAGAAGTTCATGCAACGCCGTTGTTCCGAGAATGAGGTTCATGACAAGCGGAGCATAGTTGCTGAATTCGGGGCGGCGCACCGTCGCAAGGGCGAGTCCAACAACAATGCCGCCCTGAGGTATCAGTCCAAGCCAGAGATGTTTGTAAACATTGGGAGCAGTATCCGATAGTTTGCCGCCGATGAACACACCAATCGCTTTGCCTACAAATCTGAGCGATACGAAGGCAAGGACAAGAAGGCTCGCTTTCACGAGCACTCCGAGCTCAATGTGCGCTCCACTCAGGACGAAGAACAGCGTGAACACCATTTCCTCGTAGTATTTTTCGATAATTTCAAACATTTTTTCGACATTCGATGACATGTTCACGACCACTGCGCCAGCTGTCATCGTGGACAGAAGCGGATCTAAATCAAGAGCATGTGCCGTCCCAAACACTATGAACAGAGTGCCGAGGATAATGGTGATGACCGAGCCTTCCCTGCGTATCTTCGCGGAGATCTTGACGAGGATATATCCGCCGATGGCTCCCACAGCGATGGAAGACACGATGTCGATGAGCGGTTTTATCGCAATCGTGAAGCCGTTTATGTGCTGGCCGGTTATCAATGCAGAAGCAATGCCAATGGCCACGCTGTAATTTATGATACCAAGCGCATCGTCCGAAGCCGCAACACCAAGCAATGTCGTGGTCAAAGGCCCTCTTGCGCTGTATTCGTGTATTACGGCAAGCGTAGCTGTCGGGTCGGTGGGAGATGCCATTGCGCCAATCAGCAACGCAAGCGGCAACGCCACATGCAAGAACTCTCTCGCTGTCTCAGTATGAAAGAAAAACGGCAGTATGACGACAAACCCGATTATCATTGCCAGAAATGCCATCTCTGCCTCGAAGACCGTTATGAGCACTATGGACTTTCCGAGTTTCTTTATGCGTTGTATGGCCAGACTTCCGCCTATCGAGTAGGTTATCATGGCGAGAGCGAAATCAGTCACGATGTCCGAGCTCTTCACGAAATCTATCGGAAAAATCTTTAAGATTGAGGGACTTAGCAGCATACCGGCGAGTATGTAGCCTGACACGCGCGGCAGGTGAAATCTATTCGCCAGTTTACCGCTGTAATATCCGATTATCAGCACAAGTCCTATGTAAAAGACCGCCCCCAATTCCATCATCTATGCTCCTTGTTTGGGTTATTCCACTCTTAGCAGCGAATTAGTATATGGCCCACTCTGGATTGTTTCAGGATTTGATGGGTCGAGATACCATGCCGTCCCATCGACGACAAATTTGTATTGATAAACGCCGGGTTTAAGCGGCACGATTATTGTCCACACGCCATCGCCGGCAACATCGTCACCGTGCGTTCCGTCGTCATACATGCGTCCGATCGACGGGTCAAACCGCCCGTTCGCCGTCCCTGCCCAGCCATTGAAATCGCCGGCCAGATTGACATATCTCGCAGACGGAGCATAGAACTGGAACTTAATGCCGCCCTCGACTTTGTGGGGCGCAGGGAGGCGCGGCTTGACATATTTCAAAATCATACAGCCCGAAAACATCACAAGAAGCGACGCAAGGATCAATTTCTTCATGTTCTTCATAGCGTTCACCTCAGAATTTTACGACTGTCCATATTGAAAACCGGCTGTTTGTCTCCTCAAGCGCTTGCTCGGCAGCCTGAACCACAAACGGCAGTCTGAGATAAGCACTTCTGGCAGCGGCAGATGTCAAACCGTGATCCATCAGAAACGACTCGCGGGCTCCATACTCATCGTTCAGGTCGATCGGGTTGTAACCCCATGAAAATTTGAGCGCTACGAAGGCGTTGAACGCATAGCTGAGCTCGAAATACCTGTCAGAGAAACTCATAACATTGACAGAACTATCAGTGCCAAATCCGACAAACCGATAGTTTACATTCCTGATGTCGGCCATAAATCCTATCCTGCCTTTTCTCGCTTCTATCTGGAAGATGGTCTGGTCAGAGATGTTTTTGCCCATGAGTTCGCTCGCATACCCGCTGTAATCAACGGAAAACCGCCAGTTCAGAAACAGTTTTTTGGATACCGAATACCGCATTGTCCTTGCAATCCTTTTTGAATAGCCAGCAAGCACATACTCAGGAATTTGCCATCTCGGAATCCGATAGTAGTCGAACAACCTCATCCATATCAGAGAATCGGAAAGTCTGGTCGGGTTTGACACGCTGACATTCGTCATCGCCAGGCCAAATGAGAATGTCCCGATCGGAGTGGAAGGCAGCTCGTAATCCATTCCCAACTCCGAAAAACTTATGGAAAGCTCGTCAAAATATCTGTTCCGCTGTCCGGCAAAATGCAGGTTCAGGCTTTTGATGCCCGCTCCAACAAATGCAAAACGAGAGGAATGTTCAAAAGAGGAATCTGAGAATGTGCTTCCGATGCCCATCTCCCAGCTAAATCGGAAAAGGTCACCGTTCATGGCAGCGTCAAGGGCATAGAGCTCGTCAAAATTGCCCTGATGCCTATTCCTACGCCTTAAAGTAGTCGCCAGTTTCAATTTGCCCAAAAAGATTTTGTATCTTGCGGCCATCAAATCGCGCTCGCCGTGCGGTTTCCTGCCATACAACACCTGAAGGTAGTCTTTCAGGAACAGGCTCGTCGATGCAAGCACTCCCTCCTCGTCACGGCCGTAAGGGTCACAATAATTGTTGACGCAGCCAATGGATATGAGCGGGTCATCAAACTGCGTGACAAATCGGTTGTAAAACCCCCTCAAAAAGCTAACGCCTCTGGAAAGTTTGACATCGAGCCGCTCAAGTTTGACGGGGATGTTGCCCAGTTCACCGCTCGTCGTGTTGTATCTGAACCTTGTCCACAAGTTCGAGCCGCCTATCACGCTTCCTATATCCAATTTGGCGTCATAGACCGTGTTTTGAAGCGAGTAAAGACGGCCGCCTTCGTCGTTTTTGTTGAAGTTCAGGAACCCTCGCAGGTCGCCGTGTATGAAAACATTGGGATTGCTCGGCAGGTTGCCGGAAGGCGGCGGGGTCAGCGATATGCTTCCATCCTCCTTAATCCAGATGACCGAATTGCCGTAAGCTCCTGCCGTTGTCGGATTCATCGGGTCGGCAACATATTCCCCATCGACGACGAATTTGTATTCGTATCTTCCCGGTGGTAGGTATATGACCCGTTTCCACACGCCCAACTCATCCTTTTTCAGAGGCAGCTGCGATGTGTTCCAGTTGTTGAAATCCCCTGCAATGTAAACACTTTCGGCATACGGAGCGTATATCGAAAACTCAACTCCGTTTGGTGTTGGTCTGGGACCAAGCAATATCAAAGCGTAAATTAAAATGCTCATTTCCATGACCCTCCATTCGAGAACTAAGCATATTGAATTTTCAGATTTTTCTCAATAGGAGGGGAGAAAGACAAGGTCTATAGAGAAAAAAAGCAGGTGAATAAGGAAAGAACAACTTCACCCTAATTTCAATCTATTGGTAATAATTACCTAAAAAGTGACAGGACGAAAGTGATAAGCTCCTCTTTTATGACCGTTTCTCTGGCAGTTGGTATCCACATTCTATGCCTTAGCCCCACCTACACATCAACAAAAACTATTTCATCTGACCAGTGAGGGGATTTAGCCAGTATGACGCCATCCTTATAGATGATCAGTCCACCGCCGAAAGCTGACTTATTCAACTTATCAAGTGCATTCGAGATGAAAACATAATCGGCAAGACCAGTAGCCGCACGAACATAAGCCCATTTTTCCTCCTTCTCCCACCGTTCCATATCAGGATTTTTCTTGTCGAAACAGCGATAAATCGGAATTAGAAGCAGATCAGGCCCCAAACGCCGAACCCGTTCGACTACACTATCGTCAAAAAGGTCTCCGCACAGGATTATCGTGCTCATGAGGCCATAGAACTCGAACATAGAGACATTCGTCCCTGCTGACAGAGGGGGTTTTTCGTTGATTTTCCGGTGATACCCCACAATTCGCCCGTATTTGTCCACAAGGAAGCTGCTGCTGAAAAAACTATCGCCCATTCTCTCAGCAAAACCTGCCACCAGAGCTATTCCGGCCTCCAATGCCACTCCCGACCATAGTTCGGCCGCTTTATCGAGGCTAACTGCGAATTTTTCAAGTTCGTGAGGCTCAAAAATGTATCCGGTTAACGACATTTCAGGCAAAACTATCAAATCTATGTCCATAGCTCGTGCCTGCATCAATCGATTACGCAAGGAATCAAGGTTATGGGCAATTTTTAGTGGTTTAATGGAGAGAGGCAATATCCCTATCCTCATGGGGCAGATTTTAATGGACAGGATGCAGAATTAGAACATTAGCCCCCATTCCCGTGTCAGGCCACGCGTCAAGTCAAATAAAAATGTTGCCGAGAAAAATTTAGGAGCCAACAAGGAAGCCGCACCTCTGCTTCACAAATCTGCTGTCGCCCTCGTTGCGGGGCGTGATAAGCAGATTTCAAGGTGCTTCTCGTAAAAAAGCTCACACCCATCTTGGTAACATTATCATTTGGTGAGCGGTTTCATTTCGGTAAAATTTTAAAAATGAGTAATAACGCGGGCTTTACGGATTATATGCTCTGGCAATATCATTGCAATCAACCGAGTTAGGGAGGGCAGATGAAGAGATTCTGGATCTACTTTGCGATAACGGTTGTTCTAATTATTGCACTTTCGCCGTTTTTCTGGATGGTTGTCACAGCGTTCAAGCCTGAGCCTGAAGCTTTGACGCTCAGGCTGTTGCCTCACCACCCAACGCTTGCCAACTTTCGCGATGTCTTGACGAGATACAATTTCCTCAGATATTTCAAAAACAGCCTCATAATCGCCACACTGGCGTCCTTCTTCTCCACGCTCTTTGCCGCTATGGCGGCGTATGCTTTTGCGAAGAAGGATTTTTACGGCAAAAATGTGCTTTTTGTGCTCTTTCTCTCCTCGATGATGGTGCCGGGACTGCTCTATGTCGTGCCGCAGTTCGTCATCGTGTTCTCGCTCGGATGGCTGAATTCTTACAAGGGCATGATAATCCCGCATCTCGCCAATGTTTTCGGGCTGTTTATGCTGGTTCAGTTCATGAAAGGGCTGCCGGACGAGCTTATCGAGGCCGCAAAGATGGACGGTGCGTCCGAGTGGCTCATATTCTCGAAGATAATTGTGCCGCTGACGCTGCCGGCCATTGCCACGGTAATGCTTTTGAACTTCCAGTTTCACTGGAACAACTTTTTGTGGCAGCTCCTTGTCGCACAGGACGAATCGCTTTACACCCTCCCGGTTGGGCTCGCCATGTTCAAATCGGCACATGAGGAGGCATTTGCGCTGAAGATGGCGGCTTCAACGATCTCTGTTCTCCCTATCGCCCTGCTTTTCCTGCTCGCTCAGCGCTATTTCATCGAAGGGATAACGCACGGAGCCGTCAAGGGCTGATCACCGAACAGCAAATTTCAGCCTCTTAACCACATCTCCACTTTTGATCACCACAATGTAAAGGCCTGGTGGCAAATCTTTCACCTTTACGAAAGCTTCCGTTCCGCGTTTCAACACATCGAGGTCAAGTCTTTGACCGGAAACATCAAACACCGCAACCTCAGCATTCGGTTCGACATCTACGATCGTGATGTAGAATGATTGATAAGTTGAGAGGTAAGGGTTGGGGTAGATGTATGGATGCTCAAGTTGGTTATAGGTATCCATCACATCGGGTTCAAAAACACCGACGCCGTTCGATGTGGCCACCCAGACATCTCCGATCTCGCTTCTAACAGTAATCACCTCGGTCTTGTAGGACGGATTAGGCGTTTCAGGCATGCTGTAAGGCCCGGCAACAAACTGACTTTCGATGAAACCAGACTCGGGCCTGAGCACGAGCACTCTATCGGATGTCACCACCCAGAGTCGGCCATCTGCTGACGGTGCAACGGCACTCACATCTTCGCCCTGGAGGTAGATGCGCGGCGGCTCATTGCCCTCGTAATACGCAAGCCCGTTCTTCGTGCACACCCATACGCCGTTGCCATCCGCCTTAAGCATGTTGATGTAATTGGTGGGCAATCCGTTGCTTTCCGTAAGCCAGAACGAATCACCCGTTCTGAGATCTAACACCTTAACGCCTGTGCCCTGGGTTCCGATCCAGAGCCTGTTCTGACCGTCAATGTCGATGTCAACGGGATTGGTAACCTGAAGATCAACGGGGTCTGAACCGTATCCGGTCAGTGAATCGCCATCGAACACATACCACACCTTGTAAATGCCAAACTGCGATATGCACATATACAGCGTATCGCCATTTGAAAAAGCCATGTCTATTATCGGATACGAAGTAACATCCAGCTGTGCGACGAAATTGGCGGTAGAATCGAATACGAATATCCCGTCTGATGTCGTGCCAGCCCAAACAAATCCCTTATGGTCAACGGCATAGGCGAACACACCTCTGAGCAACCCCATGGGATTTTGAACATACACGGTATCGCCTGCAATGCCTTGAATGTAAACGGGATACTTTGAGCCATCACGCATGAGGAGCCATACCACATCGCCGTGTGTGAGCACGAACGCTGGCGCATTAAACCACAGCTTGCCGATGTGATGATTTATCCACATGCCCGTCATTGTGTCATAGATTGCGATGCCCGCGCCAAATTTGGTGAAGTCAGGCTGTATTGAGTAACCGAAACCGGCAATGAGCTGTCCTCCGTTATCGAAAACAGCCGTCGCAAATCTTCCCCAGGTGAAGTTATAAGAGCCAGCCCAAAAGCTCAAAGGTGTTGCCCATCCATCCTGAGTTATACGCCATACACCCCCATCGTTAGGGTAAGACCAACTTCTCCTGTATGATGCGATGTAGAGCGAACCGTCCGAGCCTTCATAGCAATCGTTCAATCTCGTCCAGTGGTCGCTGCCTGTGAGGAACGGAAACGATGTGTCGGGCGTCTGGATGAACATCCCGCGATCGCTTCCGATCACGAAGTAGTGTTCAGACCGAAAGACGATGGTCAAATCATTGCCTTCGAGGCCTGTGCCGCTAAGACTCACAGTATGCCATCCATCAAAGTAGGTGAGGCTGTCAATGTTTGCGAAATAAACTGATGAGGGGGTGGCGATGTAAAGCGTATCGTCAAAAAGATCGACAGAGACCACTGAGTCCGTGTCAAACGGGAAACCGCGCCTTCTGGAAATCTCCATGCCGAAGTCGTCGCTGAAATTGTCATAAGTGCCGCGCGTATCGAGCACGAAAAGCCCCGAAGTGGTTGCGATCGCCAGCCTGCCGTCGGGCAAGGGTTCAAGATCGGTGGCGTCGGCGGATGGTGGGAACATAGACGGAGGGTATGGCGTAAAATGATCCTCATCATCATTTTTGAAAGATAATCCCTTCCCCAGTGCGAGTGCCCAGAGGTAGCCATTGGCATCGCGCTCAATGTCCTTAACGACCACACCTAACAACCCCTCGGTATTGGTGTATATCTCGGTGGCTTCCATCGACTCGAGATTAAAATAGACAACTCCACCGGATGTGGCGAGGATGAGCGTCTCCGACGGCACAGGGCCAACAGGCATGATTTTGTAAATCACATCTGCATCAGTTAAAGTGTGCCAGTTGCCATTCAAAACGGTCATCAAAGCTATAACAATCAAATTCATGTCGGACATCCTCCTTGATGTTTTCTCAGGCTCGAATTATACGCCAGAATCTAAAGGTCAATGTAATCGTTGGATATTTTCCTGTTCTGCGAGTGATTTCTCACCGAGCGCTTTGTAAGCCCGGACAAGGAGTTCTCTGAGCTCTATCGAGTATGGCTGGACTACAAGGCCGAGACATGCGTAGTCTATGGCCTTCTCAGGCATGAAAATGTCTATGTAGTGGTTTGCCACATGAATGTAAGTCTCCGTGATCCTGTTTTCGATGTAACGCAGCATGGGCTCCAGCGCTTCGAATGCAACATCGACAAAAGGCTGTCCCTCGACAAGTTTTAGCGCTTTCTCATAATTCCTGATCGCCTCAATTCGGTGGCCATTCTGCATCGCAAGTTCACCCTTCTTTATGTGCCCCATAAACTCAGCAACATCGGTCTTGACCACATCTGAATCAAATCGATACTGGTCACCTTTTTTCCGAAAGATGTTCATGCCAAGCGTTTTTCTTATGTGGGTAAACAGCCAGTGGATGTTGTGAATCTGCCTGTCGGGTGGCATATCAGGCCACAACATCAGTGCAAGCGAGGCAGCACTCGTGTTGATATAGCCCACATCAGCAAGTGCAAGCGTTAAAAGGAGCTGTCGTGCCTTGTTCGATCCGATTTTTACAAGCACATCGTTAGATGGTGTTATGATCTTGAACGGACCAAGCACCTTTATCCACACAAATCCCGCCCTGTCTTCAGACAGAATTGAAGCGAGTTCCCGTCCATGTTGTTCGGGCAGTGTCTGAATGAACCAGAAAGCGCGCGGACGAGCATTCAGTTTGTCGATAATCGACAGGTAAGCAATCATTTCCTCCTGAAACCTCATAGTGTCCATATCGCTGTATGCGAGCCCTCTCATAGCTCTCTCAAGCACATAGGGAAGCAAAAGGATGTATCCTCTGGAACTGATAGATTCCTTTGCCCTTTCAATTTCTTTCACCCCCTCGCTCAGATTGCCCATCCTCATAAGAATTTCTCCCTTAATGGCGAAAGACTTGATCAGACCGATGATTGCGTTCATACGGGAATACAGCTCAATAGCGTTGTCGATCAGGGTATAAGCGTTTGGAAGGGCTCCTCTGGCCAGACTTAACTGTGCCTTAAGCCTTTTTATCACCGGACTCCACAATGGAATGCTTCCGATGACGGGTTCGGCTCTGCGTATCCACCTCGCTGCCTCTTGATACCTGCTCATTTCGATCATGGTTTCTGCAATGTGAGCCATTGCCACGCCGCGATCCTCCTCACTCTCCACTTTAGTCCTATTCAGGATACTGAGTCTCATGTCGTAAAGACCACGAAAGAAAAGCACATCGGAGTAATGGGAACTGACATTTTTCATAACTTCTTCGCTGCCGCCAGTAGATAGCAGCGACCACATCTCCCTGAACATCCTATCGGTGTAACCTTCAAAAGCATAAAGTGTTATCCCAAGTGAGCGAGCCATTTCAGGAAACGAGTTTATGCCGGCATAACGCGCATTTTTCAAAGATTCCTGAAAGTATTGCTTACTATCCTCGATTTCACCCATCGCAAACAGTATGTGACTCATGTTGATAGCTGCTATTGTTCTGACGATGGCTGAGTCAGAGGCGTCAAATATTCCCTTGAGTATCTCCAATGCTTCTGTTAGATGGGCATCGTGAATCAATGAGCTGGCCTCCTCAAACTTTTTAATCGTTTCATGAGACACTGTTTCGGCAAAGGAGCCTATGTCGGAAAGCCGTTGAGTGACATTATGTTGTGTTTCTGAATCTCCTGTAACATGGTTGGAAAAACCTGATCGCATTTTCAACTTGCGAATAAGCCTATCACAGTCTGTGTCGCCATAGATCGAGCTGATCACCCTCAAAAGTATTTCTCCTGCAATCCGCATCTCGTGCCCGTGCCTCACCACAATGCCTGCACATTTCAACCTGTCCACTTCTTCTTTGCCGAACAGCTCAATCAACAGGTTTTCGGATGCAGATTTGATGCAGCCTATAACCTTCAAAAGCTCACTCCACAACTCCATGGACTGGATTATGCTTCTGTGATAATCCACGATGTAGCTGAGATCCGCATCTCGATACTCCGTGACGAGCTGTCCCTTAGACAGGATTCCCTGCTCTATGAGAGCATCGATTATCTGGCGTATGATGAGTGGCACGCCGCCGCTTTCGTTATAAAGCCATTTCACAAACTGAGGATCCTGTTCCCTGCCCGTGAATTTCAGCAATGTCTGCCAGATCTCATCGGGACTCATAGGTTTGAGATCCAGAGGAATCCATCGGCTGGAGGGCGGCACGGCGCCACACCCCGTGAGAATCACCATTATCGGATAGCCCCAGATCGGTGAAAACAGGCTTTCAAGGCCTTTTATATCCCGGAAGTCGTAACCAGGACTGAGAACGAGGACGATCGGTATGTGCGGTCCAAGTGTCATCACAAGCTTGCGGAAAAGCGAAACCCTGTCGCAATCGAATGGATAGGATATGCCTCGCCTTTCGAGCTCGGCCATGAGAAGCTTTCGGTTGATCCCACTTCTGTTCAAAATCCAGTCGATCCATTGACTTACCACACCTTCAAGGTTGTCCGAGCTTGCCCTTGCGCTTACCACACCCTGAACAGCAGAAAGCAGCTCCTCGATCGCATCTTCGGCTCCCATCGAAGGTGGGCCGTTGAGAAAAACGAGTTTTGTCCCCTGCACCTCTGCATCAGCAAGGATGGCCGTGAGTTTTTGAGTAAGAGACCTGTCCATCAATCGCATCTGAAGCCTCAGCCCGTTAAGTGTAATCAAACGACTTGCAACATTTCAATCCGATGATGACATGTCTTGACTTTAAACTATCATACAATATACTTTGTAACACAAAGTAGGAGGTTGAAAAATGAGCAACAACAAAACGAACGATGCAAAAATGAGAGATGTGATAGACATAATCGAGTATGTCGTGGATGTGCGGCGGCGTGTGTATGATGCGGGCTCATGGTCATACATCATCTGGGGCGGATTTTGCGTGGTCACAGGTGCGGTCTATCTGCTGACCCACTTCTGGCTGATATGGTTCGTTCTTTTTCCTGTGGCTGGATTTTTTGAGACAGCCAAAAGTGCAGGGATAAGGGCATCGCTGATAGGATGGGGACTTGCCCTTGCTGTTCAATTTTTGGGCGTAGCGACGGCGTTCAGATACGGCTCGATTGCATTCAGCGCCATCGGATTCGGGATTGCTGCAACGGTTGGATTTGTGGTTCCATTTGCGATATCGAACAAAAAAGCTAGACCGTCTTCTAACCTATGGCTTGGCAAAGTAATCGGCACGCTGTGGATCGTGTTGGTGATCTCGACGCTCGTTGCCATCTCGGTCACAGTGACGCTTGCCGACATAAGGAGCATCTATCTGTGGATGACGATGGTGGGCACGGCCTACATGATAATGGGCGTGGTTCTAAACGACCGCGGGCCTGTGATCGGCGGCACCCTTACGCTGCTCAGCGTGATAGGATTTAAGGTTTTCAATGCCAGTCCGATAGTTTTAACCATAGTTGTCGGGCTGATAAGCATAGGAGTTGGGGTATATGCAAGGTCGAGAGATTGATATTCACGGACTTGACCCCATTATCCATGAAAGGGTGAGGTTGGCAATACTCGTCTTGCTCTCGGAGACCGAAAGCCTTGATTACAACTCGTTGAAAAAAGTCCTGAAAATAACCGATGGCAACCTTGTGAGCCATCTACGGAAACTTGAGGACAACGGGTTGATTTCGGTCAAAAAATCGTTTGTAGGCCGCAGACCCAGAACAACTTACTCCATCACAGAAGAAGGGAGGCAACGGCTGTCGGAATACCTGAAAAACCTGAAGCAGCTCATATCTGGAGTTGAATGATTAACACATTAGATTTCAATTTGTTACATTGTTTAAAGTGATTTCCACCTGTTTCACATGCGCTATAATTCCAATTTAACTTCCAGAAGGGGGAAAGCTGGTATATGAACCTTTTCCTTACCATAGTATTAGCTGTCGGGCCGCTGTATTCGGCGTATTATTCAGCAGAGCGGCAGGATTGGGCGGGCGTAAAATCGATAACATCGAAA
Source organism: Caldifarciminota bacterium (assembly GCA_015489175.1). GTDB lineage: Bacteria > Hydrothermota > Hydrothermia > B15-G9 > B15-G9 > WGAI01. The sequence continues at coordinate 41,938 of WGAI01000001.1, forward strand.
CTTCTCTATCAGAAGGTGGCCAGAAAGATGTATATGGCCGCCTGTTTTCGCACAGGTGATTATCAGGGCATTGTTCAGGCCATTGAAGTTGCTCCTCTTGACCAGATAGACGAGTATGACATCGTAGCTTACGCCTATGCGTCCTACAAGCTGGATGACCCGTCAACGAACAGATTGATAGACGAAGCGAGAAAAGTTGCTCCTTACCTCGACGATTTTATCGATTATGTCGATATGAACTACAATCTGAGGCACAGAAATTTATGGAGAGCGCATCGCATAGCGTTGACGGCAGCTTCCCGATGGAAGAGGGTTGATAAGACAACCGTTTTCACTTATGCAAACTCCGTCTTGAACAACCATCCTTCTAACGCCGTTGAGGTTTTAAAGGCGGCATTGCCTAACATGGCACGCGAGGATTCTGCAAGGGCGTTTTTGCTCATGGGAAAGGCATACAGGAAAGCAGGCAATGTGTCACTCGCCACTCACTATTTCAAGATGGCGTTGATAGACTACCCTGAGACGCCTTACAGTATCGCAGCGGCTCGTTACCTCAAAAATTATCGGACAGCAAAGGCAAAAGCCTACTTCTTCAACAAAAAATACACAACAGCCCTGAAATATGCACCATCCTATTCCGATGTCCGGCTTATGATTTACTACAAAAAGGGGAGATATTCATCTTTCATGAGGCGATATAATCCCAAAAAGAAGCACGACCCACGAGTTTATCTCTACGCCGCAAGGATTTACAAAAGGAGAGGCCAGTTTTTACGAGCAAGGAGGGAGTATCTCAAGGCTTTAGATGCGAAGGATAAAGATGTGAGAGAGGCGGCTGTGCTGGAGCTGAGCAATCTGATCATCAGGAGGCGGGATTTTGTGGGCTATTCCCGAATGAAGGGCAAGCTCGTAAACCCTGACCAGTTTCAGAGCCTGCGCATCGGGATAACGGCTTATGCATTGAGGAAAAAAGGTGATGCGATAAAGTATCTTGAGAAGGCAGCCTCGTCCGATGAATCCCGATTCTGGAAGACTGCCGCCCTATTCTGGCTCTACAAAATAACCCACAAGCGCAAGTATCGTATTCAGGCAAGTCGCACGAAGACATACTCATACTACACGCTCAGAACATACAAGGGAAAGGTGCTTACGACCGATTATTCCAGATGGATACAGGCTCACAATCCACGCTACTCGGAACACGCGAAACGGGGAAAATTCTTCGCCTTCATCGGGTTTATCCTATGGGCCATTGATGAAGCAAAAATGGGCGAATTGGCCGCAGGCTACGACATCGGCCGTTATGCGCAGTCCATCGGCGACTACCAGACGGCTATCGCAACCGCATCCGTGACCGTCGATAACGCGCGCGCACCGGTTCCCAAAGAAGTCCTCAAGATTGCTTATCCGTGCCTTTTCCACTCATGGGTCACGAAGCACTCCAGATCTTACAGGCTGTCAAAAGGGCTCCTCCTTGGCTTGATGCGGGAAGAGAGCAGGTTCATGCACAGGGTTGTCTCAAGGGCTGGGGCTGTCGGGCTAACTCAGGTGATGCCTAAAACCGCAAAAAAGGTGTGGCGCAAGATAAAGCCGGGTAGCAGATTCCATTCAAAAGTCCTCAGGAATCCGGACACTAATATCAAGATCGGCGCGTATCACCTGAAAGAGCTCCTGTCAGCTTTCGGAAACGAAATCTATGCGCTTGCAGCATACAACGCCGGCAAAGGACGAGTTGTGACATGGAAGCACTATATGCCTTTTGCGGACACCGACCTGTTCGTAGAGATGATCCCGTTCAAAGAGACAAGGGGTTATGTCAAAAGGGTCATGCGAAGCGCCTATATCTACAAAGCCATCTGCGAGTGAAGCCTCATTTATAGTTGAATTTCCTCGAAATCCTGTTCGCAAAGTATAGCTTTTCATATTTGTTCTTCAGGACAAGATAAAATGATCCGTAAGTCGTTATCATAGTGGCAAGTGAAGTAACAGAAAATATGGCGTATGCGATCATCGCCTGATAAGCCGCCGCCTTTATGGGCGGAGTGCCCGCTATCAAGAGGCCTGACATCGTTCCAGGGATATGCACCACGCCGAGTATCTTCATGCTGTCTATCGACGGGAGGAGGGTTATCCTGAGGAGGTCGTGTATGAAAAACCTTGCGGCGGTGGTATAGCTTGCCCCGTCGATAAATGCTGCTTCGATAACCTCCTGATTGTTCTCTATCATGCGGTAAACTCGATCATAGGCAAGTGAAACCGATTTTGTGGCGTTCCCGATCATCATTCCCGAAAGCGGTATGAAGACATTGGGGATGGATTTGACCACGCCGGTGGCGAACAGGACGAGTGCAGCAGGCAGGTAGCCGATTATGAAAGCTGTAATCGCAAGCGGAAATGCAAAAGGCACCTTTTTTCCACGCTCAGAGGCGATGAACGACCCGAACACAATAAAGAAAAGGACTACGAGTGGACCTATCCATTTGGGCATCTGGAAGATATACAGCAGGACTGAGCCAAGTATAGCAAGCTGAATTAGTGCGCGCAGACCTGAAAGAAAGATGTCCTTTTCGAGGCGCATCTTCTCCCGCCATGAAATCAGCGCGGGCACCGATAGGAGCATGTAGCCGGCTACGGCTATGAGGGTAGCTTCCTTTGTCATTGCCTGTCCCTGTTTTTGTCGCAGCTTTCACGAATCTTGCGTTCGATCCTCTCGAACCGCATCTCCATCTCGTCCCTGATGTTAGCCACAATTTCGCCGAGGAATCCCATCGAAAACAGGCTGATGCCCAGCAAAATGAGCAGCATCGTGAGGTACACAATAGGTCTGTAGCCGATGTTTTTGAAAACCCTGAAATATACCGCGACGAGCCCCACAATCAGGCCAAGCAAAAGCGAAATTCCCCCCAGCGTGCCAAACAGGAGAAGCGGCTTCTGCCCAAAAGACAGCTGGAATTTCACGGCGATCAGGTCAAGCAAGCCGATTATCACGCGTCCCAACCCTTTGTATTTGCTTTCACCGTAAATCCTCGGCCTGTGCTTAATCGGCACTTCCGTGATCGTGAAACCGGCCTCATGCGCGAAGGGAACGATGTAGCGGTGCCAGTCCTTTCTGAACGGCAGCCTATCAACGACCTCCTTCCGAAAGGCCTTGACCGAGTTCATAGTATGTATCTTCAGGCCGAACATCTTACGGGTCAAAGAGTTGTAGATGTTTGACACAAAGGCCTTTTCATATTTGCCCTGCCGCCATCCGCACACGAGATCCCATCCTTCCTCGAGTTTTTCAACAAATTTCGGGATTTCGTCTGCCGCAACCTGAAGGTCGGCGGGAAAGAACATGTAAGCATCGCCGTCGGCTATGCGGAAGCCAGTTTTAAGAGCATGGGAAACACCCATTCGCCTGCCATGTCGTGCAAGTTTAAGCCACGAATATTTCTCGGCTGCCTCTTTCGCTTTTTCGTAAGTGCCGTCCGTAGAACCATCATCGACAAGGATAACCTCAATGTCCATCCCTGAACTGCGAATCATCTCATCAAGCTCTTTCATAAGAAGAGGGATGTTCTCTTCTTCGTTGTGAGCAGGTATGACAACGGATAGTTTCATCTTTACCTCCAGCTGAAAGTTCCATCGGGGCTAAATCTCACCCCGACAAAGCCATTTGGTCTAAAAAAACGATTTGTGCGGCAGCAGAGTTACTTCTTTTCAGCGCACTTTTTGTATTTCTCGATCTCCGCCACCGTCTCTCGGTAGATGTAGTTTGTGACCTCTACATCGTCGTCATATCCCACAATTGGATACCAGTCAGGTATGAGATCCTGCTTTTTAATCAGGTAGTAGAGGGCGAAGACGATTAGCTTTCTGGTCTCCGCATCAACTTTGCAGTTCTCATCTTTGAGTATCTCAAGGAAAAGCTTAGCCCTTTCCTGCGCTTCTGGATCAAGCCTCATCCTTTTGATCTTCTTGAGGACTTCATCCTCCCTGCCCAAGAGATCCTTCTCAGTTTTCTCATTGATCTTTGGCAAGGCCTTTTCAAGATATTTTTTGATCTCACCTATCAACATTGGATTGGGTCTCATCGTTAACCTCCTTTTTGTCAAATGACCGCCTTCTCGACCTTTATTTCCCCGCTCTTGAACCTTTTCTCGCTGAGAGGTTCGAGCGTCATGGATGGTTTTCCAAGGACTATGAGTTCGGCCAGAAGCTGGGCGGTTTTTGGGCCGACCATAAAGCCGTGTCCGCTGAAGCCCACGGCCTGATAAAACCCCTCAACCTCAGACGAGCCGCCAATTATGGGCTGAGCATCAGGCGTCATGGCATACAGACCAGCCCATTGTCTGAGTATCCGCACATCATCGGCCAGAGGCATCACGGCTGCAAGCTTAGCCGCTATGTTTCTGAGGAAAGGAAAACTCGATTTTATGTTCTTGCTGTAAGGTTCCTCGGGATCACCATATCCCATGACGATGCCGCCGGACATCTCCTGCCTGAAATAAATGCCGTGTTTGAACGATATGATGAGCGGATCAAAAAGCTTTCCAATCGGTTCGGTGACAGCAATCTCATGCCTTTGAGGGTTTACGGGGAAATCAAGTCCTATCATCGAAGCGATATCTTTTGTCCATGCGTTCGTAGCATTCACAACGATCTCTGTATCAATCGTATCGCCCGTGTTCAATTTGACACCTTTGATTCTGGATTCTTTTGTCTGGATTCCGACAACCTCAGTTTTCAACGCAAATTCAACTCCCAGCCGTTGAGCTGCTTTGTAATAGCCGAATGTCACAAGGAACGGATTAGCATGTCCATCGGTCGGACAGTATGTTGCGGCCAGAAGGCCATCTGTGTTGATGTAAGGGACAACCTGCTTAGTCTCATAGGGATCAAGGAGTCTGACATCAAGGCCAAGCGATTGCTGAAGTTTCACCCTGCGCTTGAACCATTCTGCATCTTGTTCACGGTATGCAAGCAAAAGGTAACCGCCCTGATAATATTCTGTTGGAAAGCCAAGCTCGTCCTCTAACTGCTCGAATATCTTAACGCTGCCCATGGCAAGCTTGATGTTATATTCGGAATCCCATTGTTGCCGTATTCCACCAGCACATCGCCCTGTCGAACCTGAACTTATGTAATTCTTTTCAACCACAAGGATGTCTTTGAACCCAAGTTTGGCCATGTAATATGCGGTGGCAGTCCCGATTATGCCACCGCCGATAATCACAGCACCATATCCCTCTTTCATAATGCCTCCCTCAAGAAATTCGAGTTATATTTTGTCCCAAACCATCCCCAAACTCAAGGGAGACAGGTCACGACTGTAAAATCACATCGCAAAGGTTTCCCGTCAGGCCTTAAAACAGCTCCTCCGATGCAATGGAAAGAACCAATTTCGGCTGAGATGTGAGTTTAGGAGCAGGGGAGGGGTTTATCTGGAAATTGAAACACTGTTGATAGCTTTCTAAGGCAGGGTAGAGCCAAGAGACCTCAAAATTTGGGGATGTCGGCTCTAAATCTCCAGTTCAAACCCCACGCCAACATCGACGAACCTGTTGCCAAACCTCCTGCGAATGATTTCCCTCGCTCTGGCCCCTGTGCAGTGGCATGGGGCAACCTGTCCGACGCCCAGGTCGAACAGAGCGTCGGCAATTACCGACACATTCGACGGGGAGAAGCCGCCCAAATGGAATCCTCCGACCACAAATTGCGGTGGCCGACCAATTATTTCGATAAACCGCTCAACGATTTTGACTATTCCGGGATGCGAACATCCCACGACCAGCACTTTGCCGTCAACTATCAACGAGTGTTCCTTAAGGGAGCTGCCAGCATCCATTGAGCCCGTGCTGACATATCCGTCCAGAATTTCGGTCGGTGACGCTCCGATCCCTATAAATTCGCCGCCATACATTTCTATCCTTCTATCAATCATCGGAGGAGCAGGCGATGGGCCGTAAATACAAGCCGCTTCAGTATCTTTCATGAGCTCCCACAGCCCGCCCGTATGGTCCCAATGCCAGTGCGAGATGAAGATGTGTTTTACGGCGCTGAGGTTCAGTCCCATCTTACGGGCATTGTCGAGCAGAATATCGGCCTTGCTGCCGGTATCGAAAAGTATCTGCGTGCCGTTTCTCTCGACAAGGGTAGAAAATCCCCATCCAGTTACAAGATCCTTTCTGTATAGATAGTTGTCGAAGATAACTTTCAGTTTCATCGTGGAATATTATGAGCCCAGTAAAAAATCCTTACAAGGCTTCGAGAAACATCGCAAAATGAGTAATAACGAGGCAGGGCTTTGATACAGGAACTGGCTTATAATAACGGCCTCCAAAACTCAGAGGGTGATAAACATGGTCGAAGAAAAGATATTTGCCCCCATTGAAGACGCAATTGAGGACATAAAACAGGGCAAGATGGTTATTGTGGTCGATGATGAGAACAGGGAAAATGAGGGCGATTTCATCATGGCAGCTGAGAAGGTCACACCTGAAGCCATAAATTTCATGGCCAAATACGGTCGAGGTTTGATCTGCCTTGCCCTTACAGAAGACAGATTTCACGAGCTCCAGCTTGACCTGCCAATAGCCAACACATCGAAGCACGGCACCAATTTCGGCATCCCGATAGATGCCAGAGATGGCACTACCACAGGAACTTCAGCTTATGACCGTGCCGTAACAATCCTGAAAGCCGCCGATCCATCATCCAGACCTGAAGATTTTGCAAAACCGGGGCATGTTTACACTCTGATGGCCAAAAACGGAGGTGTTTTGCGTCGTGCAGGCCATACGGAGGCGTCGGTTGACCTTGCTCGTCTTGCAGGGTTGCAGCCTGCTGGCGTGCTTTGTGAGGTGATGGATGAGGACGGCTCAATGGCTCGCCTGCCAAAACTGATCGAGGTGGCCAATAAATTCGATCTAAAGATCATCTCGATAGCCGACCTGATAGAATACCGAAGGAAACGGGAAAAGCTGATCGAGAAGGTCGTCGAGGTCAATCTCCCGACGCGATGGGGCTTTTTCAGGCTCCACGCATACCGTGACATACTCACAGACGAGGTCCATGTTGCCCTTGTCAAAGGCGATGTGCGCGGCAAAGAGAATGTGCTCGTGCGTGTGCATTCGGAATGCCTGACAGGCGATGTTTTCGGCTCTCTCAGGTGTGACTGCTACGATCAGTTGCACGCTGCGATGGAGATGATAAACAAAGAGGGGCTTGGCGTTCTGGTTTACATGCGGCAGGAAGGGCGCGGGATCGGGCTTCTCAACAAACTCAAGGCGTATCGGCTTCAGGAGATGGGGCTGGACACGGTTGAAGCCAACGAGGCGCTCGGCCTTCCGGCTGACCTAAGGGATTACGGCATCGGCGCACAGATACTGGTTGACCTCGGGCTTTCGACGATAAGACTTATAACGAATAACCCAAAGAAAATAATCGGGCTTCAGGGCTACGGGCTGAAAATCGTCGAGCGTGTGCCCGTAGTCATCCCGCCTCATGAACATAACCTGAAATATCTTTTGACGAAGCGCGAAAAACTTGGCCACATGCTCGGAGACATAGAAAAACTTTATCATCCCAATAAGGAGGACCAAAAATGAAAGTTTACAAAGGTCAGCTTGATGCACAGGGCTTGAGAATTGGCATAGTGGTGTCTGGTTTCAACGAGGTTGTCACAACCAGACTGCTTGATGGTGCGGTGGATGAGTTCAAGAAACTTGGCGGCTCTGAGGACGACATCGAGGTGTTCTGGGTGCCCGGTTCGTTCGAGATCCCGCTTGTGCTGAAAAAACTGGCCACGACAGGCAAATACGATGGGCTTGTGGCGCTTGGCGCAGTTGTGCGCGGTGAGACACCACATTTCGACTTTGTCGCATCCGAGACCACAAAAGGCATTGCAAAAGTGATGCTGGACGAGAAAATACCGGTGGCTTTCGGCATCATCACGGCAGACGCCCTTGATCAGGCCATCGACAGGGCAGGCGGTAAGACAGGCAACAAGGGGAGACAGGCCGTTCAGGCAGTGGTAGAGACCATTCGGGTTATCGAAAACATAGAGTGATCGAATGGCTTCTCTAAGACGAAATGCCCAGCTGAAAGAACTGCTTGAAGACATATTAGGTTCCGAATTGGACGAATTCCTCAGGTGGATGGAGGCTCCACTTCAGGATGTCATCAGGGTCAACACTCTGAAAATCGATCGCGAAACCCTCTACAAACGGTTGACCTCTCAGGGATTTGAGCTTGAAGAGCTGGATTTCTACAGAGATGCGTTTCGCATAAAGAAGGCTCCGATGCCGCCGGGCAAGACGATTGAGCACTTTCTCGGCTATTTCTATGTCCAGGAAGTCGCCTCGATGCTCCCGCCCCTGATACTTAACCCCGCCCCGGGCGAATATGTGCTTGACATGGCAGCTGCACCGGGGTCAAAGACCACTCAGATGGCTCAGATGATGGGTAACACGGGTGTGATAGTGGCGAACGACATCAACTTTGAACGCATCAGGGCGTTGTCCCACAACATAGACAGGCTCGGCGTGCTAAATGTGATAGTGACTGAGTTTGACGGCTACAAATTCGCTCACCTGACACCTGAGACCTTCGACAGGGTGCTGATCGATGCGCCATGTTCGGCAATAGGCACACTGCACCGCTCACAGGAGATTTTGAAGTGGTGGAGCTGGCAGAAGGTCGGGCGGCTAGTGAGAACTCAGCGGGGCCTGATACTTGCAGGTTACGATGCGCTGAAGCCCGGCGGAATTATGGTCTATTCGACCTGCACGCTCACACCTGAGGAGAACGAGGGGACTGTGGATTTCCTGTTGTCGAGGCACCCGGAGGCCGAGATTTTGGAGGTGCCAGATTTCGGGTTTGTGATGGACGACGGTCTACCGGGCTGGCGGAGGAAAACCTACAATCCAGAGGTCAGGAAAACGAAAAGGTTGTTGCCGCACAAGAACATGACCGAGGGCTTTTTCATCGCAAAAATCCGGAAACCGCCGATATAGGGTTAACTACGACGCAATGTGATGTTGGACGGCGACACAACGGTTAGGGCTTATCTCTGACACAGGGCTTTAAGTATGTAGCTGTACTACAATTTGTTATATGAATCTCCAATGGGCTGGAAATGAAAGCGATATATGATGGGAAATGGGTGTTGAGGACAAATGCGGACATAGACACGAATGGTATGGTAAAGGTATACAGGGACTTATGGAAAGTTGAGGGGCATTCAGGGATTTGGGGGATGTATGGAGGGTGAGGGCGATATACCCCGGTGATTTTGCTGCTAAAGAAGAAATCCGCCGAGATAGATAGAATTATAAGAGTTTGGGGGATAAGACGGTCCGTCGGATCAAATGGATAGGGGGAAAAAAGCAGCACTTGACATCTGCTCAAGGAAGAGATTGTTGTAATCATCAACAACTTCTATGAGAAACAGGAGGCATTTCAACCCCAGACATGTTCAAGGTGAAACAGTTCCGTTAGAGGTCGTGGGGCACCCTATCAATATGCCCCTTCTCCTTTTATCACGCATTTTATGGTTTTGATTATCAAAATGATGTCGAGCCAGAATGACCAATTAAGAACATACCACACATCAAGCTTTACCCTGAAATCGTAATCTGTGTCACTTCTTCCTGAGACCTGCCATAGCCCGGTTATCCCTGGCTTCACTCTAAAATAGAACTCAGCCTTATCCCTGTAATATTTCTCTATCTCATCTTTTACAACGGGTCTCGGACCTACGAAACTCATCTGTCCAAGTAGGACATTAAATATCTGGGGAAGCTCGTCTAAGGAGGTTTTTCTCAGAAACTTACCGATTTTTGTTACCCTTGGATCGTTTTTCAGCTTAAAGTTTCTTTCCCATTCCTTTCTCGCCAGTGGATCAGATTCGAGGATTTCCTTTAACCTTCTATCAGCATCCACATACATACTCCTGAATTTCAAGATCTTAAAGCTTTTGCCGTTGTAACCAATCCTTTCGTGGCTGAAAAAGATAGGGCCTTTCGAGTCAAGTTTTATTGCAACGCCAATTATCGCCATAAATGGTAGGAGAAATGGCAACAATATGATCGAAAATACGATGTCAAATGCCCTTTTCAAAGCCTTTTTCGGCGTTTTGAGGTTGTTATCGATCTTTACTAGAAAGAGCTGCTCCATGAAAAGTGGGAAAAATTCGCTATTGAGTACGGGTATCCCTCTAATGTTAGGAGCGATGAGCACAGTTTTGATATGGTTCTGAACCCTTCCTATCACCTTTATGAGCTCATCTTTTGAAAGAGAAGGTGCGGCGATGGCGACTGCCCTTATGTCATTATCTCTCAGTATAATTTCGATTTCCTCCAAGCTGCCAATTACATTAAGCTTCTTTCCATTAACACGGATGGATTTTCCATTTTCATCTACGAAACCCACAACCTCATAACCGATGAACCTATTGTTCTTCAAAAATCCCGCAATCGATTTTGCCATTTCCCCTGAACCTATAATCGCAAGCTTTTCTTTCCAGATACCAGCTTTGAAGAGCGCTGTTTTGCCGATGAACCTAAAAATAGGGAATGTAAATATACCATAAAGCCATAAAAATGCTAATGTTATCCATGATGTATCAACAGGTTTTCCTATTGATACAATGGCAAAGATAACGACGGTCGCTGCTGTGATTGATTTCAATATCTCCCTTGTTTCATACCAGAATGGCAATCTCCTTGTGTAAAGTTTTCCATAAATAAAGAAAAGAACAAAAGTAAGCGCCATCCACCACAGTTTGAAAAGATAAGAAGGGGAAAATTGAGAGTTAGCGGATAAGTGAAGTGCTTTTGTTGTAAGGAAAGCCAGAGTTAGGGATGCGTAAAACGCCAGAAGATCGAAAAGCAGAAGAAAGCTTTCACTTGCAAGATCTTTTTTCAAGTCAGGCCCTCCTTTATTTATCCAGGTTTCATATAGGTTTCAATTATATACTCAAGCGACGAAATTACGGGAACGTCGAACGATAGTTAAAAATAAAACTTAGGCGAGTCCTGACTTACAAGACTGCTACAAAGTTATGAAGAAACGGACTGGATGTGAAAGAGAGGAAGATGCTTGCGGCTGCTGTAGCTAAATATCTGGGGCTTGAATCACCACAAAGCGGTAGCTAAAACTTTGGCTATGCGCGGATAAATAGATAGTAGCCAAAATAAAGGAATATTAAAACGATAATGACAAGAGTAACTCGGATGCTGATAGGGAGCGGAACAGAGAAGGCTATATACAAGCCACAAAGAGCCATGCCGAGGAAAACGATAATACCCAGATAACGGAACTTTTCACCTAACAGGGAAACGATAGCTAATAAGATGACCATTTCTCCCAGAGACATAGCATGAAGAATTTACAAAGGTGAGAGGGAGATGTCAATGGATACACTGCAGGTAGCTCTCATCATCCAAGGGGTAAACGAAGCGTCTTATGCGCTACGGGAGACGAGACAAGAGCTTAAGGAACTGTCGAAAGTTGCGAACGGGGAAGCTATTGCGCTTGAGAAATCGTTGAAGGCATAGCACAGGGTTGCTTTAGCGCCTGCGGCAATGGTTGCCACATCCCAACTATTATCAGGGAAAATAGAACGGCTTACGGTGGATTATCTTGAGTTTGATCAGGCAATACACGATGTGGGGACAGTGATGCCGTTAACAGGAGAGATTCTGAGAGAGATTACCAATCAGTTAGAAGAGGCATCCCGTGCTAATAGGATCCGTGCCAAATAATCGGTGAACAATTACCCTACGGAGTTCAGTTTCCATTCCTTGTAGGTAGGATCCGTGTTACCAGCCCCTCTATTTCGCTACTATCTAATTTAAAATGTTTCCATTCCTTGTAGGTAGGATCCGTGTTATCCGGGTTCCAGTTCTGTTCGTGTGGTGCAGTTGGGTTTCCATTCCTTGTAGGTAGGATCCGTGTGAGTCAGGATCCGGTGGATCGCGAATGGAAAAGAACACTAGTTTCCATTCCTTGTAGGTAGGATCCGTGTTCACTAATCGGCGGCCATAATGGACAAGCCATTCAGGTTTCCATTCCTTGTAGGTAGGATCCGTGTTCTATCAATAACACTTTTGTGTCACTCGTTATGAATCCGTTTCCATTCCTTGTAGGTAGGATCCGTGTTATGACCGCCTCTGGAATAGGAAAGCCTCTCCGGGGTGTTTCCATTCCTTGTAGGTAGGATCCGTGTGTGTTGCCCTCGCTTTCTCCACGCCTGTAAGCTTTCCTGGTTTCCATTCCTTGTAGGTAGGATCCGTGTGCCGTTTCCAATTTCCGTTCCTCGACCGCCAATTGATACGTTTCCATTCCTTGTAGGTAGGATCCGTGTTGAAAAAGTGGCTGATTATTGTGGCTATACTGTTGCTTTAGTTTCCATTCCTTGTAGGTAGGATCC
>WGAI01000002.1 GCA_015489175.1 Caldifarciminota bacterium
CCGCCGGAGATAGAAATCCTGACGCCTGAGCTTAAAGCAGGCAGGGCCATCGCCGTCGTTCCAACCGCTGGTAGTGCCATCTCCATAACGGGCATCGCAAGGGATAAATCTGGAATCGCCCTTGTCACCGTGAATAGCGTAACAGCGACCCTGACGCCCATCCAGAACGGCGCCACCTTCGCCGCTTCCATCCCTCTACCGCCCGGAACCCACAAAATAAAGGTCAAAGCCGTTGATGGAGCAGGCAACCTCTCTACTGTCAGCTTCAACTTATCCGTTTCCCATGAGGCTGTGGCGACAGGTGGCAGTCAGCGGCTTCCGACCATCTGGGCACTCGTCGTCGGCATAAGCAAATACAAAGACAGCTCGCTCAACCTCGATTATGCAGACGATGATGCCGACCTGTTCGCAAACTTTCTCAAAGGCCCGCATGTGGGCCTGCCCAGCGACCATGTGATTGTGCTTAAAAACCGTGAGGCTACGCGTGCAAACATCATAAAGAAGATAGAGCGGGTGATGCGCCGAGCAGGACCGGATGACCTCGTTTTAATCTACATCTCGGCTCATGGTATCCCTTATGGCAGAACGCTTTACCTTGTGCCGCACGACGGAGACCCTGAGAACATTGGCGGGACATGCGTATCGGAGTTCGACATCCTGAATGCGCTGTCGTTCACGCAGTCAAAGCGGATCCTCTTCATCTTCGATGCATGTCATTCCGGCGATTTCGACGACCTTTATGCCATGTTTGTTCCGCCGGGGACGCCCACGAGGCGCGTGCGCTCTGAATACGCCGTAAGGCTCAACGAGCTTATGAGCGAGATGGCGAGGACAGGGAGCGGATTCGGCATCCTCTCTTCCACCTCCGGCGTTTCCTTAGCTCAAGAAGGGCGCAGATGGGGCGGCGGACACGGCGCATTCACCTGGTATCTCGTCAAAGGACTTAAGGGCGCAGCCGATGCCAACAACGACGGCATCGTTACTCTCGGAGAAGTGTTCAATTACACACGCAAGAAGGTGGGCGAGGACACGGACTATCGGCAATCACCGCGTCTTATCGGCGGCGACGACTCCTGGCCCCTCAGCATCGTTAGATAAAGGAAGGGTGCCATGAAATTGTTTCTCATCATTGCATTAACGATGGCAAATGGCAGTGCCAGGCTTATACCCCGTGTTGAAGCAGTTGGACACACGGGGTTGATCAAGGGTGTTGCCTATACGCCTGATGGGAGATACATCGTTACGGCATCGGAGGATAAAACCGTTCGTATATGGGAGCGTGAGACAGGCAGGCTTGTTAAGGTCATAAGGGGGCAGATAGGGCCGGGACATGAGGGCATGCTCTATGCCCTCGCAATCTCACCCGACGGCAAATACATAGCTGTGGGTGGATACGGAGTAGGTGTTTACGGTAAAAATGGAAGCGGAAAGGATTATATCTTCATCTACACCCTGCCTGATGGCAAACTCGTTAAAAGGCTCGTGGGGCACAGCAATGTAATATATGCCCTTGCATTCTCACCGGATGGTAAATACCTCGCATCGGGAAGCCATGACAACACCGTTATCATCTGGGATACAGGGAATTGGAAGAGATTAAAGACCCTGAGGGGACATAGAAACCACATTAACAGTGTCGCATTCCTGCTTGATTCCAGACATCTGGTCTCGGCATCCCTTGATTCCACACTGAGGGTATGGGATATAAGGACAGGTGAGACCGTGCATATCCTGAGAGATCATGAGGCAGAGGTTATTCGTGTAGCAGTCTCTCTGGATGGACTCATTGCCTCAGGCTCTTTTGACCACACCATAAAGCTCTGGCATGATGGAGAAGAGAAGAAGACCTTTGAGGCAAGCGATGAAGTGGATGCCCTTGCATTTACACCTGACGGAAAAAAGCTCATAGCTTCAACCTATGACGATAACATTACCCTGTGGGATGTGGAGAGTGGGAGGAGTTATCTATTGGGAAGTCATACGAATTCAGTTTTTGCCGTTGCGGTTTCACCTGACGGCAGGGAGGCTGTGTCATGTGGTGGAAATCAACAGGAGATTATCCGCTGGGACCTGAAAACAAAAAAGAAGATTTCAGAATTGAAAAGCATGGGCAAGATAGTTTACCGTGCGGGATTTTCCAGAAGCGGAGATGCCATTGGCTTCGGATATACATGGTGGAAAATAGATTATAGTTTTGACTTCAATTCGCTTGATGTGCATGAGGCCGTTGATAGCGATTTTATGAAAGAAAAAGAAGAAGGTGGCGGGATTGAGCTTGTAATCAAAAAGGTTCCGAAATATCCACACGAGCGGCTCTTTGTACGGGTTAAGGGTGAACTTAAGCCAATCGCTGTGAACGACCTTTGGTATTGGGATAGGGTGAATTGTGCATCCCTCACGCCCGACAACAGGTATATCGTTGTGGGGACAGCATACGGCTTATTTCTTTACGATACGGATGGCAACAGGATAAGGGAATATGTGGGGCATTATGGTGAGGTGTGGGGAGTAGCGGTCTCGCCTGATGGCGAACTGCTCGCTTCGGCAAGCGTTGACCAGACGGTTCGGCTCTGGAATCTCAAGACAGGTGAGCTGCTCCTGACCATCTTTTATTCTGTTGAGGATGGTGAATGGGTGGCAATGACACCGGCAGGCTACTATGTATCCTCACCGCATGGCGATAGATACATAGGCTGGCATGAGAACCGTGGTCTTGACAGAGAGGCAAGGTTTTACAGACTGAGCCAGTTTTACAAGGAGTTCTACAATCCTGAGTTTGTGAGGAAGGTTATTAAATACAGGAGTGTGGAGAAGGCTCTTGATTGGCTTGAAAAAGAAAGACATCGCAAGCCACCGACCTATGAGGACATCGTGAATCGTCGTCCACCTGAGGTGCGAATACTTGAGCCATGGGACGGCACAAAGACCGAATATGGCCAGATAGAGGTGGTGGCAAAGATTCGATATCCGGAGGATGCGCCGATTGAGCGTATCAGGGTGCTCGTCAACGGTGCAGGCGCACTCTCGACAAAATCCATCAGTGTGGAGGGCGCATCATCGGCAGAAGACGGGATGAAGGAGATTGAATACAGGCATACCGTATCACTTGAGCAGGGTAGGAACCTGATCGAGGTTGTTGCAGAGAACCGGTATGGTCAGTCGAACAAGGCTGGTGTTGTGGTCTATTACCAGCCGGGCAGCACGGTTTCGTGGGAGAAGCCGGATTTGTATCTCCTTGCGATCGGTGTGTCCAATTTTGCGAATCCCGGTTATCAGCTCAGGTTTGCGGATGCCGATGCGAGGTCGATAGTCGAGCAGTTTAAGACTCAGGAAGGCAAGCTCTTTCGGCGGGTGCATGTCAGGTTATTGACCAATGAGGAGGCCACGCGTGCTGCCATTCTTGATGCACTGGACTGGCTCGATGCGAATGCTACGCAGCATGACCTGGTGATTGTTTCGGTATCTACGCACGGGATGCTTGACCGGCGCGGCTCGCTTTACATTTTTCCGTATGACGGCGATGCGGACAGGTTGCGCTCAACAGCCGTTAAATTTAACGATTTCAGGGATGTGCTGACCAATTTGCCGGGCAAGGTCATATTGCTTTTGGATGTGTGTCATGCGGGTGCTGGCGAGTGGGTGGCGATGAGAGGGTTGAAGGACGACGATGTTAAGAAGTTGGTGAAGGAGTTTTCAGAGGCGGGGTCAAGCGTAGCGGTATTTGCATCCTCAACGGGGAGAGAGTATTCTGCGGAGTCCCCAGCGCTTGGGCATGGAGTTTTCACGAAGGCGGTGCTTGATGCATTGAGTCGCAAGGGAGACCTTAATCATGATGGAGTGATACATTTGAAGGAGTTTGATCATGCGGTAACGGGTTTTGTGCGGGATTTGTGCAAGAGGTATAACTGTTTTCAGCATGTGAAGACCACCTATCCTTATGGCACCGTAGATTACCCGATATTCATGGTGAAATGAACGATTGAAACCGCACAGGTAAAAAGCGTCGTTTTAGATCCTCTAATTATCAAAAGCCTGATTGTTAAAAGGAGGTGTCAAAATGGTAAATGTTGTTACCGTATTGCTACTCGTGATGAGCGCTCAGGAGGGGGTAAAGATCCCCAAAGGCACGCTTTACAGGGTTCCTGAGCCGAGAGTTTTTCAATTCGATGGCAGCGGCAAGAACAGCATGCTCTATCGTGAGGATTTCGAGACAGGAGCGAGCGGATGGACGATAACCAACGGAGTCTGGGAAATAGGTTCACCATCTTATGGTCCTGATACCGCTCACGGCGGCTCGAGCTGGGCAGCTACAGTGCTCGATGGCAACTACCCCAACAATGCGAACACGAGACTCATCAGTCCGAGCATCAACCTGCCTGCATTGCCAGACAGCATGAGCCACTTGATGTTGTCCTTCTGGCACTGGTTCCAGATCGAGAGTAGATGGGATAACGGTTATGTTGAGATTTCCACCGATGGCGGCAGTTCGTGGACACAGGTGGGCAGCTCGGTGTCAGGAGATGGCTCATCGTGGCGACAATACACAGTGATGCTGGACCAGTTTGCAGGCCAGACGATAATCATCGGATTCAGGTTCACTTCTGACGGCTCGGTCACCTATGCCGGTTGGTATATCGACGATGTGGCGGTTGTCCTTTTACAGCCTGAGCCGGTCAATGTCGAGATAAGGAACATAAGCACCGGCATGTTCCCATTTGTGTTCCTCACGGTGAGTGCGGATACCTTCGGCGCGCCTATCTACACCCTTGACGAGACCAACTTTCAAGTATTTGAGAACGGAGTATCTCAGACGGACTACTTTGAGGTGACGCCGCCTGATACGAGTGGAGGCGTGAGGGCAGTGGACATCGTGTTCTGCATGGATAACAGCGGAAGTATGGACGATGAGATTGCCGGGGTGAGCCAGCATGTGGCCGATTTCGTGCAGCAGTTGCAACAGAGTGGTTATGATTTCGCTCTCGGCCTCGTGAGGTTCGGTGGATGGGAAAACAGCGGTTATCCGATCGTGGAGGACAACGGGCTTCTGACCAGCGACATCAACTACTTCATAAACGATTTATGGGCAAGGAACTATGCGGATGGTAGTTTTGAACCCGGATGGGATGCGATGGTATCAGCGGCAACTCAGATGCACTGGCGACCGGGCAGCCAGAAGGTGATCGTTCTCATAACCGACGAAAGTCCTCAGGACAACGGTAATTACGGGAACTACACTTATGACCAGACCGTCCAGATACTGACCCAGAACAATGCGAGGGTGTTTGCGATGATAGACCCGTCGGAAGCGCCACATTCGCCTGACGATTACGGCACGATCGCCCGGACCACAGGAGG
This sequence comes from Caldifarciminota bacterium, assembly GCA_015489175.1. Classification (GTDB taxonomy): domain Bacteria; phylum Hydrothermota; class Hydrothermia; order B15-G9; family B15-G9; genus WGAI01. Next base: position 5,356 of record WGAI01000002.1, read on the forward strand.
CGACTGGTTTGACATCCAATCACCTATGGACTCGTTGCTCAACGCAATTGGAGGTGCAATAACCTCGACTTATGTCATTCGTTATCGGGCATCGGATACGACCTATGCCGGTCAGCGTGAGGTCGTGGTCAGGCTCACTTACGATGGAAATAGCGATGAGGACACAACTTACTACACAGCCGGTTCCGCTCCACAGATCATACTCACCGACTCCACCCGAAACCTCATAAACAATCTCACACTCGTTCAGGGACAGGAGGTGGATGTAACTGTCTATGCTGTTGACCACATACCGCCAGACATAAACTATGTGAGGCTCTATTATCGACATCATGGCGATGCGAGCTATCAGGTTGTCGATATGACAAACGAGCACGATTCGCTTTACGCCGCAACAATTCCATCGACGGTTGTTGACACGCCGGGCATAGAGTTCTACTTTGAGGCATCGGACAGTTTGACCACGGTGACCCTGCCGTCAACCAACCCACACACGAACCCGTTTGTGGTGGCCGTCTGGCCCAACTATGCCCCGTTCATTTTTCATATACCGCCTTCCTCAGGCAGCACCATTCAAGCCTTAGTTTTTGACAACACGAACAACATCGAGCATGTGTGGCTGTTTTTCCGTGAAGTCGGGACAATCGTATGGGACAGCGTTGAGATGACGGTGCAGCAGACAGGGACGATAGCGGATCTCGCATCGGTTCTGGGCGTGACGGCATCGGAGGTAGTGGATTCTGCGAATGCGCGCGGTCTTCCTCTGACAGCTACTCACACGGCATCGATCTACGAGGGAACCATAGGATGCGCTACAACCAACGGAGCTGAGTATTACATCAAGGCGATGGACAACTGGGGTATAGCCGGTTTTCACGGCCTGCCTGATGACCCGCATGTGGTGGGAGGAAGCCATGTGGATTTCCTCATGTATTACTATCTGAAATCCTCGCTGATAGATTCGTTCACAAATCACACTCTTTACCAGTCACAAGAGAGAGTTATTGATTCCTATGTAGAAACAATAAAAAGGAATTACGATAACGGCACCTCGACTCCGGAAGATGAAGAAGCGGTTGCACGCCTTGCTTTATCTGAAAATGTAGCATTGGAGACTTACAACTATGCGGATTCTATGGCTAACCTCATATCACCTTTGCCATGGGATCTCGTTGGCTCATTCATTATGGAGCAACTGTTTTCAATTCTTGATGGCGTGCTTAACTCTCTACGCGATATCCCATTTATAGGGCAAGCAATAGGATGGTTTCTTGATAGAGTGGATGACATAACCGCTATTTTCGATAATATAAATTCCGCTCTGATGTCAGAATTTGATAATAGATTGAGTCATTTGCTCGAAAGCAGAATACATGACCCACAAAGAAGAAACGAAATCATCAACAACTTGCATGAGCATGTATTCGATCCGCTGAGTGAAGCAGCCGGTGGTGTGGTCGGTGATGCAGTAGAGAATCCGATCAATATACCGTCTCCCGAAGATATCGTTAGCGACATTGTGGAAGACATAACTCGTCAAGGTCTCATCAGCATATACGAATTTCAGACATCCAGCAATTTTGACAGCATGTATGTTTGGGCAACCGACCACGACTTCAATGTCGGGAATTTCACAGCTGCCGAAGACGCTGTCCAGACAGTGATGGAAGATGTTTATTCAACTGGTATTTCTGAGTTAGAAACAGTTAACAGAGGATTAGAATACGGCGACTTTCTTGGGACACTGGCGACACTTGTAGGTGTTATCGGAGCAATTGCAGCCATTATATTTGGCATTATGTCATGTCCGGCAGGTGGGCTTGGATGTATTCTTGCAGCCATCGGCGGTTTCAGCGGTTGGACTCTTATAATGGCTCTCCAGCAATCATTTGAAGGAGCACAAACTGTAATGCGGATATTGACACTGGCGCGTGGCACATATTCCGAGGTGGTGTCATATCCTGAGCTCGTGCAAGAAGGGACATTTGCTTCCTTCGATAAACTGCCTCCCAAACAAAAACTAATGAGATATCAAGAACTGTATGCGCATCTTGAACCGCTTCAAGACGATTGGTGTGACTCTTTATATGCAGCTTCACAACAGCTAAGTTCACTTATCGATTCTTCTCAAGTGCTCATAAGCATGGACGAATTGGACTCATTACAAAATATTTCAGACGAACTTTCAATTGCTATCGATAATTTCCTCAGGATGGGTCGAATAATCAATTCACAAATTATTGTGGGGTCTTACCCGGCGAGTTTGGTGGATTCTACTTTTGACTCTTTATACACTGCGCCATCCCTCGGTGCGATCATCCACACAAATATCCAGCTCGAAAGCGCATTGCTTGCCCTTTCCTTTGCTCCTTATGTTAATTTAACATACACGCAACTGGACACTATAAATTCCGTTCTGAACAACACCAGAACCGCATTATTTAGTGTATCTTCGTCAGCCAGAGCAGCCATAGAACAAATCAACCGGCTGGGTATCACAATACCTCCTATCGTGATAGTTGAGAATCTCCATATAACCCGTTCATCGTCAGATAGAAAGAGAGTTGTGGTATCAGCGGACATAAAAAATCTATCGAGAAACTATGAGCTTTCAGATGTAGCGGTGAGCATATCCAGGGTTGGCGATTTTGCATCAAATATGACGCCTCTCACCGACACAGCATTTACATTACCGCCAGGTGGAACCAGACAGGTATCATGGCAAATAGAAATTCTGGATACGCTCAGACGCTCCTACTTATTCAGGATATTGCCCGTCCCTATAAACCAGACACCGATGTCATTCAGAGGGGCGAGTTACATATTCAGTGTAAGCCTCGGCGTTTCCGCACAGCCTCAGCCTCTCTCCAACAATACCGTGTTCGCTTATCCTGACCCGTTCAACCCCACACTTGAGAATGCCACCATATCCTACTCCCTGTCGAAAGGGGGTGATGTGACCATCAGGATTTACGATGTCGCCATGAACCTCGTCAGGACCTTGATTAAAGATCAGCCGCAGCAGCCCGGCCAACACACGGTAACATGGGACGGCAAGGATGAGAAGGGCGAGACTGTGGCCAACGGCATCTACTTCTTCGTTATCGAATCCTCTGCCGGCGAACGGGGAGCAGGCAAAATAGCCGTTAAAAAGTAAATCATGGAGGTGGTTAGCCATGAAGAGGAGGACCATTTTCGTCTTTCTATCCATCTTTGTTCAGGTCATTGCATTGCATGGAGTAGGTACAGGCGGTTATCCTGCCGCTTTCCTTCAGATCCCTGTCTATCCGCGGCCGCTTGCCATGGGCGGAGCTTTCGCTGCCCTGGCCGACGGCCCATCGGCTGTATTCTGGAATCCCGCCGGACTGTCCGAGATGGAAAACAGTTCCATCGCAATATCCTACTCCAGATTGACGCTTGACAGGGCACACAATTTCGCAGCTATCGCACTACCGTTTGGCAGCTCTTACAACTGTTTCGCGATAGGCATCGATAACCTGCTTGTCCGCAACATCGACAAACGGGACGCTACGGGCACAAAGCTCGGCACATTCAACGACAGCGAATCAGCGGTGTTCATGGCCATTGCATCCTCTTTCTTCGCCTCAGAAAACATCATCGTTGACATCGGAATCAACACCAAATTCATCATGCACACCTTCGACGATGCTGATGCAAAAGGATTTAGCCTCGACATAGGCATGATATCGGACTTTCAGCGCACGCTCAGGCTCGCTCTCGTCCTGCACGATTCGTTCGGCAAGCTGTGGTGGAACACGGGCACCACAGAGAACATCCCTCAAAGGCTCAAGGCCGGACTCGCAGTTACCATACGCTCGATCCCGCTGGCAATTGAGGCTGACATGAGTTACAACATCAGATCCGATGCCACGACCGTATTCGCAGGCACTGAACTCATACTCCTCCGTGTCCTCTCCATCAGGGGCGGTTACAACACGAGAACAAACACACCTTCGTTCGGCCTCGGCATACATGCATCCCGCAATTTCGCCATCGATTACGCTTACACACAGGACCAGTTGGATGCCAGACCGTCGCATCACATCGGGCTCACCATCTCGTTCTGAAAATCATGGGTTACATGGGGGTGGCCGCCATTCGGCCACCTCTCTACAATACTGAAGGTCAAAAAGGAGGTCCGTCATGGCTCAGTTATACATGATGTTGATGGCCATCGTGCTGAACATCCCACAGGACCAGTTCACCTTCGTCCCCCAAATCGGCCATTCAGGGTATGTCCTCTCCGTAGCGATAACGCCGGATGGGCGATACATCGTTTCGGGAAGCGATGATCACACCATTAAGGTGTGGCGGATGAGCGATGGTGAACTCATAAGAACGCTCAAAGGCCATTCAGATTGGGTAAACTCCGTAG
>WGAI01000003.1 GCA_015489175.1 Caldifarciminota bacterium
CTGTTGTAGCCAGATATGCCCGGAGAGGGCCTCCACAGCTCGAGGAAATTGGATGCCTTTTCGCCCTCTTCTTCCTCTTTTTCGCCTTCGGATTCCGACGGTTCGTAGCCTTCGCTGCCACCGCCCTCAACGACGAGCTGAGCGAATTTCTCTGCAACCGAACTGTCGATATAGACATCTCCGCCGGCCACTTTTACAGTGTAGTTTCCAAGCATCGAGCACATATCGTCTGCGTCCGAGACCTCCACATCGCCCGATAACGCCTTGATGTAGAAATCTGCAGGCACACAGATGTCCATCGAGACATCTCCATCATAGACGGTTATCGTGTCGGAAATGCCATCCCACACGGCCGAATCCTTTATCGCATACCCGTAAATCTCAACATCGCCATTGAGCGCATCGACATTCAGCCTTGACGGCGGCAGGTTGTAGATCGTGACATCACCGCTCAAGGATTTTATGTCGATGTAATCTGGATAATCGGTCTGAGTGGTGTCGAATTGCACGGTTATGTCACCTGAAATTGCCTTTAACTTCAGATTTACCTGGCCAGGGACATCCATCGTAATCCCGTAAGATCGACCTGAGACTTCCAGAACGCCATCATCCAGATCCACACTGAGATGGCCTTCGGAGTTTACCACAATCTGATCCGATGCGGCCAACCGCACCTCGATGTCACCGCTCAGAGCAGTGACATCCACGACATCCACGCTGTCGATGCTGACAGCTGTCGAAAAAGATATGGTCAAAGCAACTGCTATTAACTGCATCATGGCTATACCTCCATTTTGTTTTCGATGATGGCCCCGGCTGCCACGGCGTAGATGACCGAGACCACCACAAACAGGATTAAAATGCCCAGGGAAATAGGCTGCTCGTTATCGCCAAGTGTTTCACTACTGAGGAAAAGCACGCTGACTGACGGCAACTTATCGATCAGGGGCTGCAACACCTCAAAAAGCTTGTTTGTGATCCATGAGATGGCGATGAAGGAAAGAAAGCCGATTATCTTTCCGTATCGCCTTGCACTCATCCCGATCGCCTGAAGCATGAGCCCCATGGTGGCAAAGAGCCACACGAACGCCGTCAAGTAGATGAACGACCACACATTGGGCCTCATGGATATGTTGCTGTCCATATTCAAATTGATTGCAAACCCAACGATGAAGAAAAACACATAAACCAATGCTTCAATTGCAAGCACCAGCGTTTTGGATGTGATTATCTCAAATCCGCTGACCGGCAAAGCCTTGAGGTATTCGAGCGTCCGATTGTCCCTCTCGCTTTTCAGAACAGAGATGCCTCGCACAAACATCAGGATGATTATTGGAAATATCACAGAGGCAGACAAAAGCATTAAGGGATCTCTCATCTCAGGTATCTCGAGTGAAGATAACTTCAGCCAGATGTAAAGGTTAATGAGCACAATTCCGATGGAAACGAATATCAGCCATCCTCTTGAGGCCTTCAAGTCCTTTTGAAACAGGTTTGCGATGTTCTTCAATTTCATGATCTCCTCCTAACCGTAAATCTGGATAAAAATGTTGTTTATGGATGCCCCGTATCTGTCTCTGAGGTTTTCGGCAGCCTCATCGATGATCTTCTCGCCGTTTTTCAGAAAAATTGCCCTGTCGAAAAGGCTTTCAGCCTCCATGACGAGATGTGTTGACAGCAAAATCGTCGAATTCTCAGGCCTGTATTCCCTAATCAGAATATCGAGAATTTTGCTCCTCGATGCCGCATCTATGCCTGAGAGCGGCTCATCGAGCAGGTAAAGTGGGACTTCCCTCGAGAAAGCCAGCGCCACCTTAAGCCGGCCACGCATGCCCCGTGAGAGGTTCGCCACCTTGAGCCCCCAATCTATGTCAAAAAATTCCAGAAGCGCCTGCGTTTTGTCCATGCTCCAGTTGTCGTGGAACTTAGATGTCCATTCGACCAGCTCCTTGACCGTCATCCAGCGATACAGGTAATCGTTTTCCGACATGTAAGCTAACAGTTTGCGGACACCATGTCCGGGCTTCATCCCAAACACTGTGACCCTGCCGCTGGAAGGTCGCACAAGGCCCGCAATCACCTTAAGCAGCGTCGATTTGCCGCTGCCGTTCGGGCCAAGAATGCCAACGATCTCCCCCTCTCCAACCTCCATGCTGATGTTCCCAAGGGCAATCGTCCGCCCATACCTCTTGGTCAGCCCATCAATCTCAATTAATCCCTTCATCTTTCAGCTCCTCCAGAATTTTTATGACATCGTCTATTGACATGCCTGTCTCACTGGCTTCCTTCAGGAAATGCTCAACAAGCTCCCTCCTGAACGCCTTTTTGAGCGCATCGATGGCCTCGACATCCTCGGTCACAAATTTGCCCTGCCCCCTGCGCGTGAAAGTAACACCTTCACGCTCAAGCTCCTGATACGCCCTTTGCACAGTGTTGGGGTTAACCCTCAACATGACAGCCAGCTCCCTGACCGACGGCAGCCTATCCCCGGGCTTCAACTCGCCCCTAACAATTGCCTTTTTGATCATCTCCATGATCTGCAAGTAAATCGGCCTGTTTTCATCAAATCTGTCATGAAGTATTAGTGTCATAGCCAAATAATACACTCGAACTGGATGGGTGTCAAGCAAGGAAAAAGGCGATTTTGCTGTGAGATATAAGTCTTTAATTTCCAGAGCTATACGATGGGGATATATTAGCGGGAAATTTCGACTGGAACCGTGTCCTGAGCCCGTTTTCTGCGCAAAATAAGGACACCAAACGAGTCGCTGACGGCCGTCCATTCACCTGAATTGATGAGCCGTCTCAAGAAAGCTCTCCCCTCCTCTATTGACATCGGCGTGTAGTCATGCCATGTCGTGTCGATGATAATCAGTTGGGCGTTCCTCACGGTGGGGATCTGGTATGTGTTGCGGCGCAGTGCAAGATGAGGAGTGATGTGGTTACCGGCAGCTATGGGCATGTCAGACGGGATTGAGCTGAGCGTTCTGTTGAGGTATGCCCTTTTTCGCCTGTCAGGCGCATGCGGGCTGATGTAATTTCTGTAAGGGAAGAGAAGCGACGAATAAAAAATTCCTACGAAAAGCCATGAAAGTGCGTTATTTTTCAATTTTTTCAGCCCGTCAATCGAGATATAAAGGGAGACGGGCAGGATTATGGCCGCATATTGCCCGTAAAAGTTATAGTGTAGCCTTCTCGTGTTCAGGATGTGCTCTAAAAATGGAAGTGCTATCATGATGAGCTTTTTGGGCGCAAGAAACGGCAGGAAACCGAGGGATAGAAAGAACTTCGTGGCGGCAATAAGCTTTGAGAAAGAAAGAAACGGGCCGCTGCCGTAATTGACGCTGATACTCTGCATCACCCTGCCATACCGGGAGATAACCGCCACCGCTATCAAAAAATAGGCGGCGCCGACAACCGTCATGAACAGACCCATCTTTCTGTTTTCCCTGTCAAAAAGCACATAATAGGCGCCTATCGAAGCGACTCCGATGGCTACATCTTCTTTCGTCGTCATGGCCAGCATCAGGAGCAAAACCGCCCACACTTTTTGGTTTCTGTCGATCAGTAGGAGTGCGAGCAGGAACAGCGGCGTGGCAATCGTCTCAGGGTGAAAATCGAAAGCCGACATCCTGTGGAAGTAAAAGTTCACGCTCCATAGCCACAAAAGCAGCCATGAAGTGCGATCATCGATGTGATTGCGTTTGAGAAGGAAGGCAATGATTACGGGTGTTGAGCCGAGCACAACGGTCTGAATGACCAGCAGGATCTTGGGGTTGAGCCACAGGTAATACAGATAAGAAAGCGGATAAGCGATCGGCCAGAAATGGCCTGAAAAGCCGTGCGTCCAATTGAGGCTGTCCCACACATCGTGATAGGCATAGATGTTATACAAAATGTTGGCCCTGATGCCCAGATCGAACCCCGAACTCGTATAACTATCAAACTGGTAGAGTTTTAAAGCGATGAGGATAGAGGTAAAAAGCAGGGAAAAGAGCCAGACCCGTTTTAGAGTGAATTCAATCGAGCTGCTGAGAAGCCACACGGCGGACGAAATCGATGTCGCGAGTAGCGAAAAATTCACCGACCTCACGCTCACACGAGCGCCCAACACGCTGAAACTCCCGCCGCCTGTAGCCACAAAGGCAATGAGAGACAGCAGAAAGCCCATGATAGATGCTATTCCTAAAGCCAGTGCGATCTTATCATGCCATTGGTAGCTTTGAGTTAATCTTTTCACGGTCGCAAATCCTTTTC
>WGAI01000004.1 GCA_015489175.1 Caldifarciminota bacterium
CGCGTGTGGGTTTACCCCGTCGGCGCTTCCGATAACATCCGAGTGTTCATGATCTTTATGGATGCGAGCGACAATATCGTCGATTCAATCGGGCCGCTCACCGTATCTCAGACCGATAAGTGGCAGATTATTCGCGAGCAGGGAAGTGTCCCGGCAGCCACACGCATGTATCTCAGGATAAAAGGCTATAACGAGAGCAAGGGCACATCCGGATATGTCGATGATGTTTACTTCCAGAGTCCGGGCGCACTCTCGGTTGGCGAGGAGAATGTCACGCCATCCGTGCCGCACATAAGTCTCAGGACACTTAGCTCATCGGATCGCGTGGAATTCATCGTTCCAACGGAGAGGCCAGTTGAGCTTACGATTTACTCGGTGAATGGCCGTCGTCACATCACACTCAGAGGCAAATGGAGACTAATTCTGCCCACCACGGGCATGAGATCAGGGGTTTACTTCGCAATCGCAAAATCCGATGGCAAAACGATCGGCAAAACAAGGTTCGTCGTGGTTCACTGAGGCGCAGCGCGGCCTCAGTGCTATGCGGGGGTGGTGGCTCAAGGCCGCCATCCTCGCTTTTGCGTTGTTCCTGACATCGTGCGAGCATCGGCGATCGCACAAAATCGTCATCAGGGTCTGGGATTATCCCCGTCCCGCACCTCAGGGTGTGAAGAAGTGGGAAGAGCACTGGGAATACAAGATCTTCAAGGAGTTCGAGCGGCGTCATCCGAATGTCAAAATCGAATACACAAAGCTTTCGTGGCGCAACGGCGGCGAAAAGCTGGACATAGCCGTGCTTTCCGGCAATCCGCCTGACATCGCAGGCTCGGCTTTCAAAAACGCTTATGTCGAGAGGGGTGTGCTTGAGCCGATAGACCCGTTCCTCACCCACGATGACTCCACCGACATCTATCCGCAGGCACTCCAGCCATTTAGATACAACGGGCATATATACGCATGGCCGTGGTATATGACGGTTTACACGCTAACACTGAACAAACGCATCTTTGCCGAGCGCGGCGTGCCGCTCCCAAAAAACGGCATCTGGACATGGGACGAGTTCGTCAAAACCATGAAATCGCTGACTTTTGACAGGGATGGCGATGGCAAGATCGATGTTTACGGCATAGCGTTTACGCTTGAGCCGGATCATACCGAGGCATGGGCGTTTATCCACTCGGAAGGTGCGCAGGTGCTCATTCCCGTTGAAGATAGCACAGACGGCGGAGGCTCCGACGGTTCGATAAGGGTTCCATACAGGTTCGGATTTGACACGCCAGAGGGCATCAGAGGCGTTCAAAAGCTGCATGATCTCGTCTGGAAATACCATGTAGCCCCTCCTCAGACAGGTGGCTTAAGCCAGAACGAGACATGGAACATGTTCACCGAAGGTCGGGTGGCCGTCACGCCGCAGGGCACCTGGGCGATCTCATCGCTTGTCAGGACAAATCGAGAGCGCAGGAAACGGAACGCAGAATATCTCGCAGAGGGGAAAGCTGAGCTGGTCAGGGACACCTTCGAGTTTTCGGTGGCCAACTTCCCGATAGGCTCAACCGGCAAAGTCCTGACAGCCTCGCCCGGCGTCGGCAACTGGGTAGTCTTCAGGCAGAAGGACACGGTCAAGCTCAGGCTGGTCATGGAACTTGCGCGCGAGCTGACATCCGCCAGCAACCAGCGTTATCTGAGATACATGGGCACATTCCCGACGCGTAAATCGGCAGGTAACATCTACGCCGATGACCCGGAGCTCGGGCCTTACATGTCGATCGTCATGCAGGCCATTGACAATGTGGTCATGCGCCCGTTCCATCCACGATGGCAGCAGATAAGCGACGCCATATCGCGTGAGCTTCAGCTGGCAATCCTCGGTGAAAAATCTGTCGAGCAGGCTATGGCTGACGCCGACCGCAAAGTCCATGAGATACTTGTCCAGTTTGAGATCTCAAAATTGCGCGGTAAGAGTTCGGGCAAACGCGCCTTAATCGTCACGACCGGCATCTTTGGGCTTTTGATGTTGTTGGTGGCGTGGGGATTGCGCAAAGTCAACCTGAAGGAACATGGCTTCGCATACATCGCACTTACGCCCGTGTTCATAATCTTCGGCGTGTTCGTTGTGGTGCCAATAATCCTCTCGGTCGTCATCGCTTTTGAGCAGTATGAGCCGCTCCTCGGCATATTCCGAAGCCCGTTCGTGGGGTTCAGGAACTTCATCGATGTCGTGCGGGACGAATCATTCAAGGTGGCATTGAAAAACACATTCCTTTACACGCTCGTCAAAGTGCCGTGGAATGTGAGCGTCGCCCTAATTCTGGCGAGCCTGCTCTATCCGCTTTCCAAACGGGCGCAATCGTTTTACCGCGCGGCATATTACCTACCGGGCGTGGCATCCGCTGTTGTCATATCCATGATCTGGCGATGGATCTTTGATCCCACTTTTGGGCTGGCCAACCTGTTGCTCACAAAGCTGGGCCTGCCACCTCAGCCATGGCTGACCAGTCCGAGCACGGCGTTTCCGAGCATCATACTTTCGGATATCCTGATGGCCCCCGGCTCAGGCGTGATTCTCTACCTCGCCACCATGGGCAGGATACCGAAATCGGTGATCGAATCCGCCAGGATCGATGGAGCCAACGGCGTCAGGCTATGGTGGCATGTCATCGTCCCGTTGCTCGCTCCTACAACTCTTTTCATGCTGGTCGTCAACACCATCGGCTCGTTTCAGGTATTCACGAAAGTTTACATCCTCACGAAAGGCGGCCCCGGCTATGCGACAAACACACTTGTGTTTTCTATCTACAAACGGGCGTTTGAGGACCTGCTGTTCGGCATGGCATCCGCTGAAGCGCTCATCCTCTTCGCCATAGTCGGCGTATTCTCGTTCTTCCAGTTCAGGATGTTCTCAAGGGAGTTGGAATACTGATGAAAAGGCTTGCGCTCCTCGCCATGGCCGTGTTCTCGGCCGTTGTCCCGACAGGTGCCCGCGGAGATACGCACATCAAGTCCGATGTTGCTGATTGGCTGGTCTTCCCGTCAAACAACATCTGGTTATATGCGTCCAGAGGAAAAACTTACGGGGCGCGCTACTCGTTCGTCTCCATGTCGCGCGATTCCATACTCGGACGATACAGCTCAAGCCGTGATGGCGACACGCTGATCTATTTCGTGCTTTACCGAATCCAGATGCTGGATCCGAGCGGCTCAAATGTCAGGGTTGATGATGGATACATCGCCACATACATCCACAAGATTTTTGTGCGGGACAGGTTTCGTATCCCGTTGATAGACATAGACACGGTTGCCCGAAGATGCGCGAGTGGTTGTCATCAATGGCTGCCACTTTCGCCGCGACACGGTTCCAGATGGGCGGAATTGAACAAAAGCGTTTCTGGACTGGCAGGGGATGGTTACACTGTCCATCTCGATGAAGCATGCGACTCGATGTGGGCAGGCGTCGAGTTGATACTTGCCGACCCGATAAACCCGATGCGCAGCTACAATGACACTGCTCACCTCAACAACGGATACGGACTTTACAGGTTTGAGATCGTGCACAGAAACGGAATTGACAGCCTGAAGCCCGTCCTGGGGGTTTATTCTCCTTTCCTTTATCGATGCTGGCCGCAAAATCGCCGAAAAATCTGCTACGAATACGACCTTGAGTTTTTCCCTCCCGTGACGGCCAGCTACGAGCTTATGGGAAGCACCATCTTGAGCTATTTGAGGCCGCAACTCTATGCCACAGTTAGCTCGGACCGAAAACTTTTCCCTGATACCGTTCGGTTGCCGAATTGGGTCTCAAAAACGGCGCTGAGGTCATGGTTATCGGACACATTGACCGTAAGGTTGCCCAATGACCTTACCTTGCGCATCACCGACGACAACACCGACTACTGGCCGCAGCGTGGCCGCCAAAAGTCCTTCTATGGACACTACATACTCCAACCCGCCGTCCTGAGAGACGGCCAAAACGGCCGATTTTACACCGTGAGGGATTCATTTTTCCTGTGCGGTGGCGGACGATGCGATGCGTTTGAGACTCGCACACCAATCCATCACACGGGCGGCACGACCCCGTTCAACACCGTAAACCACGCCCTGACGGATACCTCAACCCATTACCTTCTGTGGTTGCCCGACGAGATAAAAGCTTTCGGTTACAACGGGAAAGCCCATGCTCCAACAGGCGATCCGATGCTTTTCCACTATGTCCGTCGAAATCCGGTGTTCGAGACCAGAATTTTCAATATGGATTCGGTTCCATCCCTGAAAATCCTGCACTCACAGCGCTATTTCCTGTTACTTGAGGTCAAAATCGTCCGAAAAGCCGGGCAAAAATCGATTTACATCTCATGGGTCGGACGAGACGATGTCCTTGAGCAGGGCTTCACGGCTCTTGGCCGCTTATCATCGTGGAAAAAATGGTGGCAGGATCCCGATGTGTTGTTGGACAGCAGATATGATTCGCTGTTTGCCGACACCGTGAAGTTCAGGTTCAGCTGGCGGCCATATCTTGAGTTCACCGAGCGCGGCGATACCCTGTTCTGGAATCCGTTGCCGTCGAGAGGGAACAGCATCTCTTACAGCATCAGAAAATCGGAGAGTGAGCCCTATGCGACGACATCCGACACATTCATGGTCATTCACGACCTGATCGACACCGCATGCATCCGATACACCGTGACTTACAGGTCAAGCGACATGCAGTCTCGCTCGGAGGAGGCGGCCACATGGCTGCCGAAACCGGACATTGAGCAGCTGTCCCGCCACAGGTTCAAACTGCGCTGGAACAGATGCCGCTATGCAGATTTCTACGAGGTGTGGTGGAAAACGGACGGGATGAGTGACTGGGAAATCGACACGACGGCCAATCCGTATTTCGATTTGAGAAGCAGAGGAGAGTTCATCGCAAAGGTGCGCGGAGTGAAAGGTCAGGTGCCCATGTCGTGGGGGATAGTCGGCAGACTGAACGCACCTGATGGGCTTGAAATCATGCGGAAACGGGTCATTGACGATTCGGTTCTCATAGAGGTGAGATGGGACGACAGCTCCAAGATGGAAGATGGCTATGTTCTGGAGTATCAAAGCGAAAACGATTCGGAACGCCACAGGTTAACCCTGCCGCCGAACTCCACCCGATTTGAGCTCAAAGTTAACCGAAACGAAGGGCTCAGGGTATTAATTCGCCCATACATCATCGCAAATCCGACGGACCACCACGGCCAGATCTACGAAGGCCCAGCCGCTTCAGCTGTCTGGAGAGGACTATGATCTGCCGATCCACCTGCGGGGCAGGATGTTAAATTTTAGCTTCAGGTGCCTGTAAATCGACGGCAGCGGCAGACCGATGACATTGGTGTAATCCCCCTCAATTGAGGTTATGAAGATGCCAGCCGAGCCCTGAATTGCGTAAGCACCAGCTTTGTCCAATAGGTTTTCGGAGGTAAGCATGTATTCTATCTCAAATTCCGTCAACTGCATGAAGGTGACCTTTGTGACTTCATGTTCCACGACAATCGGATGCCCGTTCGTGCCTATGACATAGCCCGTGATAACCTCATGTGTTTTGCCGCTCAGTGCACGCAGATATTCCCTTGCTTCATCCTCTGAGCCGGGCTTGCCGAGTATTAGATCGTCCAACACCACAACGGTGTCCGCCGCCAACCCAACGCCGTTGAAGCTCACCGAGAGGAATTTCTTGATGGCGTTGTCAACGGCGATCTCAGCAGGTGGCAGTTCACCGATGGACTCTGCGGCGCGGGGCGGAACGACATCCACATCGTAGCCGTAGGTCTCAAGCAGCATTTTTCTACGTGGAGAGGTCGAAATCAGAGCTATTCCGTGCGGATTGGTGACTATCAAAACGAGATCCTCCTACCCCTGAATATCCTTGCGACATAGCGTTTTGTGTATTCGACAAGCCTGTCCGTCAGAAGCGGATACATACTGGCGCTCAGGATGCTATCGACGAGGAGAATAGCGATGTCATGAAGGCTCAGCCCGCGCGTTCTCAGGTATTCCACCTGTTCGGTTGTCCACTTTCCGCTTGATGCGCCGTGATGGAGATCGACATCGTCCTCATGCGTGATAAGGCCCGGCAAAAAGAGCTGGGTCGCATTTTCTGAGAAGTTGATGCCGCTTGAGAAGATAGAACCAGCAGCGCCGTGAGCGCCTGCCATAACCTCCACAAAGAATGCTGTCCTCGCACTGGAACTGTCAAAGTTGAAGTCAGACGAGCTGAGCTCTGCTCTGGCGTTCGGTCCCGTGAGTTTCACATGCACCCATGAGGCCTTCAGGTTGTCATCTTCAAGCAAACTCGTTTCTGACAGCCTGAAAAATCCGTTTTCGGCGACTTCCACATCCCCATCCACCCTCAGGATGTGGCCAGCCTTCAATGTCAAAATCGATGCCTCGACGGTTGCACCGTTTCCGATTTTAATTCTGGAAGACGATGAGAACTCCATCTGGTTCAGGTAACTGTGCAGCATGGCAAGTCTTACAGTCGAAGCTGCCTCTACTTCCACATCGAGTTTGGATATGACCGGATTGATGGCATAAAGCGCTGGCACTGGACTGCCCAGCACAAATGAGGCCATCGCATCTTTCCCAACTTTTATTTTGATGCTCCGATTGGGTCTTATAGCGCACAACGAGACTTCCAAAAGGAAGATGGGGAAATCAAGTTTTATGTCGTTCGGCACTTCAAGCAGCAGGGTGTTGTCGCCGTCACACGATTCTGAAATCCTGACGCCGAGAGATCTAAGCCGTTCCCTTTTCGCGCGAAACCTTTCGGGCAACTCATCGACTTCGCCGAGCATGATGGAGCGTTCGTTTTGCGAGACGGAAAGCTCATCCATCAACGAGATGACGAAGTTCCGCGCATCGTCCCCGTAGCTCATCTCACGGGGATGACCGATCTCAGGAAGAAAAAGTGCCTTCTTGTGCTTCATGCTGCCCCCCTTTCCGCCAGAATTTTTGCCATCCTGCGTATCTCCATCGAGAACTCAAACGGCATGTGAGCTGCGACGGGCTCGATATAACCTCTCAGCATGAGCGAGAGCGCCTCTTCATCACTGAAACCGCGCGATTTCATGTATTCGATAGCCTCCTGACTCACGCGGCCGACATAGGCTTCATGCTCAAGATGTGCATGGTTCGAGCTGGAAAGCATTATCGGATAGGTTGCGTGATGTGCGCCCTCGTTCAAGATCAGGCCGGAACACTCGACATGGGCAAATGTTTCGCCGCGCCGCTCCCTCGATTCGACCGTGATGTAGGAGTTTGAATCGGCCCTGTCCTTCACGACGCCGCGGGTGTTGATCATGGCCCTCGTGTCAGGCGCCTCAAGATACACCTTTATGACATCTTCGAGCCTTGAATTACTGCGAGGGAACGAAATCGAGTGTATCGTGGCCTTCGACGAACGCCCTTTGAGGAAGATCTCCTCGTATCGGCCTGTGGTTTTACCCGCGCCGAGTATCGCCACCACGACTTCCACATCCGCACCATCTTCGACAAGCACGCGCGTGTAAGGTCGTGTATGGACATAATCAGGCCAGTTCTGGAGCACGATAAGACGAGCCTTAGCGCCCTTTTTGACGAATATCTCGGTTGCCCCGATGTGAAGTGAAAACCGGGTGAGCAATGGAGCTGTGCACCCCTCGATCAGCGTCGCCTCGCTCCCTTCGTCCAGCACGATGAGAGCGTGGTCAGCCTGAGCATGGGCGCCGCGCGTTATCAGGAAGTAGGTATGCAGCGGCTGCTGGACTTTGACGCCCTTTTTCACGCGGACAAAGATGCCGCCCTGCCAGTATGCGGTGTGATAGGCCACAAACGCATTTTCGCGGTAGGGCATCAACTTGAATGCGTATTCCCGAATGTCATCGACCTTCCGAAGCGCCTCTCGAATTGGGTAACTCTCAACGCCTATCTTCTGGAAATACTGAAGCGCCGCCATGCCTGCCGCCGACTGTTCGTTAACCTGCACCAATCCCAGCACGCGCCGCCATTCGCGTTTCGGCACACCCATCTTTTCAAGCAGATCCCTTATTTCGTCAGGAAGATCTTCAAGGTCTTTTATTTCAGGTATCTTTATCTCGCCCTCACCCAGAGGTGAGAACTTGCTTAGGTCAAGCGGTGTCAACTCTATCGGGAAAGGCGCTTTATCGATGTGACGCTCGGCATCTTCCCTTATCTCGATGACCCAATCGGGTTCACCAGCAGCTTCTCCGATACTTCTGGCAAGTCCCATCAAAACCTGCCTCCTTCAAATCCCCGTTCCTCGATCCTTTGTGCGAGTTCAGGCCCGCCTTCCGCCCGAACGCTTCCATCGACGAGCACATGCACGGTGAAATGGGACGGCAACAACGACAGTATTCTGGCATAATGAGTTATGAGTAGGACCCCGATGTCACGCTGAAGCACATCCGAGATTGTGGAGGCTATGAGTTTCATGGAATCAACATCCACGCCTGTGTCAGGCTCGTCGAGGATGGCATACTTCGGGTTGAACAGCAGCATTTGAGCCATCTCCGCTCTCTTTCGCTCGCCGCCGGAAAAGCCTTTGTTGACCTCCCGTGTGAGAAATTCATCGCCAAGGTTGAGTTTCCTGAAAATCCCGGCAATCCTTTCGGGCTCAGGTTCCTTGCCCCAGATGCGGAGTGCGTTCAGCAGAAATGTCCTGTAAGTGACCATCGGAATCTCAGGTGGGTTCTGGTAGCTCAAAAACAGGCCGCGCCGCGCCCGCTCCTCCATCGGCAGGTCGGTTATGTCCTCGCCATCAAGCAATATCCTCCCGCCTATAATCTCGTAACGGGGAGATCCCATGATCGAGAAGGCGAGCGTCGATTTCCCGCTTCCATTCGGCCCCATAAGGACATGCAGCTCTCCGGGGCCGACTTTTAGGTTGATGTCCTTAAGTTTGACCTTCCCGTCTATCGCGACGGAAAGTCCTTTGATCTCAAGCATTCCGTTCTTCCTCCTCGTGAGGGCATATTGTAACCGATTCGGTCACTTTTGGGAATGGGGGAACGGGCGGCGGCGCTTTGCGCCGCCGCCCTTCGTGCATCGTCAATGCACGATCTACTTATTCAGTGTCGGGAATTTGCGTCTGATGATGTCGTCCAGAGTTGGATGGCCGATCTCCTGAAGCTCATATCTCACGCGGACATACGGTTTATTGAGTTTCAGCACGCGGCCAAGATTGATGGGAGTGGCCACGATGACGAGCTCGGCCGGCGTGCTATTGATGGTCGCTTCGAGGTCGGAAAGCTGCTGCTCAGAGTAACCGACAGCAGGCAGCACATATTGAGCCTGCGGGTATTTTGCGAAGGTCTCTTTGATAGTTCCGACGGCATACGGCTTTGGATCCACGAATTCGGCAGCCCCGTATTTCTTTGCAGCGACATAGCCTGCGCCGTAGCTCATTCCACCGTGCGTGAGTGTCGGGCCGTCCTCGATGACCAACACTTTCTTGCCCCGAATTTCCTCGCCGTTCTCAACGAACACGGGGGAAGCGGCATCCACCACTTCAGCATTCGGGTTGACCTTGGCAATGTTGTTCCTGACAGTTTCGATGTTCTCAGGGTAAGCTGTATCGATCTTGTTGATCACCACGACATCTGCTAACCTGAGGTTTGATTCGCCGGGATGATAGCTCAGCTCGTGGCCGGGACGGTGCGGATCTGCAACGACTATCATGAGGTCAGGTTTGTAGAACGGGAGGTCGTTGTTTCCGCCATCCCAGAGTATGATGTCCGCTTCCTTCTCCGCCTCGCGCAGGATGGCTTCGTAGTCAACACCTGCGAACACGATGTTGCCCCGATCGATGTGAGGCTCATACTCCTCGCGCTCCTCGATGGTGCAGTTGTATCTGTCAAGGTCCTCGTATGTGGCAAAACGCTGAACAGCCTGCTCGACAAGGTTTCCGTAAGGCATTGGATGCCTTATGACAGCAATCTTGTAGCCCATGTCCTTGAGGATCTCCGACACGCGCCTCGTCGTCTGGCTCTTGCCGCATCCGGTTCTGACCGCGCAGACCGCGATGACAGGCTTCTCCGACTTGATCATGGTTGGCTCGCCGCCCATGAGCCAGAAATCAGCGCCCGCCGCAATGGCCCGCGACGCCCTGTGCATCACATACTCGTGTGATACATCGGAATAGGCGAAAACAACTATGTTCACATTGTATTTTTTGATTAGATCTTCAAGTTCCTCCTCGGGATAAATTGGAATCCCGTCAGGATAAAGCTTGCCTGCAAGCTCAGGTGGATATTTACGGCCTTCGATGTCAGGTATCTGCGTGGCTGTGAACGCTACCACTTCGTAATTCTCATTGTCGCGGAAAAACACATTGAAATTATGGAAGTCGCGACCTGCAGCTCCCATTATGATCACGCGGCGTCTATCCATGTTTAACCTCCCTGATTTGGTTGTTTTAAGGCGAATTATTTTAATTCAACACGAATTACGGAAACAAATCAAAACGGGATTGCCCACCTCACTTTCACGGCAGCAACGCCGAAGTCCTGAACGATGGCGAACGGGCCGTCTGCATCGTCCGGCCTAACCCCGTGCAGGTTTAGCACCACATAGAGCTTGGATTTCGGCCTGAAGTTGTAAGTGAGGTTAATTCCCAACCTGCTGTCCACTATTGCCCCGCTCTGGATATCGCTGTCGTCGGATGTCTTATCTTTGCGCAGCGCCACCTCTGTGCTGATGTTCAGGTTGAGGTGCGGTCCAAATGCGTAGTTGATAGACGGGTCGAGCCTTGTCGTTATGGCCATGAAGCTGTTGGTCGTGTCGAACTCGACCCACGAATTGGATGAGAGCCGGAACGACATCCTATCGGTTATTGGGAAGGAGAGCCACGCATCAGGCGACATCATCCAGCCATACATTGGCATAAAAGAATTGCCGACGGAATACCACCTGCTGTAGTTCCAGCCTTTCCACATGTTCAGACCTACGCCGAACCTGAAGTTGCTACCCCACCTGTTGAACTCCATACCGTAGCTGATGGTCGGTTTCTTCTGTCCGTATTCATACCCCTCAGCCAATCTCATGTAAAAATGGCCGCCGTAGCCGTTCCTGAAGCTTATTCCGGCGTAGAACCCTGCTCCTTTGCACCACGGCTCGCCCGCTTCCTTCGAGATCTGCTCGCTTATGCCAAGCCTTAGGTGATGGATTTGTCCTTCCGAGAACCTGAAAGTGTGGCCCTGAGAAAAACTTATTGATGTATCACCCGGCAGCGCACTTGAGAACCTGCCGATCGGTGTCGGATCAAAGTCCTCATCTATCGCGTAGATGTTGGTCGAAAAGACCCAGTCGTTTTTGGCGTGGTCGGCGGCTATGAACCATGCCCTGCCGATTTGTCCTCCGACATTGCTCCTGAACAGCTGATAAACGAGCTCATTGCTCTCGTTCCTGATGCTCCCGTCCACCGCTATCAAATTGGCGCTTTCGACGCCAGCTGAGTCAGAAATCCTGTTGCCGTAGTAAAATCCGAACCCGGACTGCCCCAATCTGAAGTTAAATCTCGCTATGTTCCAAAGGTAGCCCGGCTCAACATATTCTTCATCGCCGTAGGTGTAGCGTTTCCTCTCAGTTTTCACCAGCATGAACCCGTAGTCCATGTTTTCGCCTCTCGATGTGATTTTGGAGCCGAGAGTTATGGGCACCTCTGTGCCGTCAGGCAGTTTCCTGCCGATCCGCCTTGAATAGAATGGAATTACAGGACTGTGGATAAATCCGGAATTTCTGAGTGCACTGAGCCTGAACACATCCCGTGCCTCTACGAAGAACGGGCGCATCTCAGGCAGCCACATCTCATACTTGCTCAAATTCAGGGCGTAGGGATCCGATTCTATCTGAGCGAAATCCGGATTGATCGTCAAATTTAACTGTGTGTTGGATGATAGGGCGTATGAGAAATCCAGGCCGCCGCCCGGATTGAAATGATATTTCCCGTCGTAGTAGTCGTTCCTCAGAAAGCCGACGGGATAGAATTCCATGCCGTGACCCTCGACCTCAGGGTTTACCCCATCGAGCGAGCCGAATATCGACACTCTGAACCCGTGCTCCTGAGATGGCAGAACCCAGAAATCAGTTTCATGTAGCTGAGGTATGTTCCGTTCAAGCTGAAGTCCCCATGAGTTCAAGCCCCTGCGGAACCTGAGCGTTCTGAATGGGATTTTCATCTCTATGACATACTTGTGCTCATAGACCTTGACCTTGTAGAACCAGAAGCCGTCCCATCCGTGGTCCTCATCTGTCCCGTCGTTGAAGAAGAAGCTGTCGTTGTAGCGGCCATCAGCGCTGACCTCGAACTCGTAACATGTCGTCCTGTCGCCTATCGGGTCTATAAAAACGCTGATGTCGTCCGTCCTGCCTGACAGAGATGCTGCTGGATGTTCCCCATCGGTGTAGGCCACGACGAGAACATAAAGGTTGCTTCTATCCTGAAGGAACTTAAAGACGGTTTTCCATGTGGCTTTGAGGTTGTAGTATGGGCGATACTGGGTCATGGAATCCACCGAATCGGCCGTAGCCCAAACTTCATCCACCACCCCGTCGATCTTGATGGCGTTCTGGGGCACCGTTTTGACTGCTACATGAGGTAAAGCTACCAGAAAAACGCCGAGTATAAAGTTAGTCATTACAGCCTCCTTCCTTTTGCGTAATGCAATTAGTATAAACTTCATGAAACCACATCTCACTCGGTGGTATTCAGATTGCTTGCGACAGGCCTCGTCCACGGCTATGTTAAATTCAACCCACCATAAAAAGTTACACTGAGTTTTATGGTTATCTGCCATGAAACGGCATTAAAATCTACCGCCATCTTTGCGACACGGAGGATTGAGATGATTTTGCTGCTATTTTTCGCCATTGGTGTGCTGATAGGCCTTATCGTCAAAAAAGAACTGAAGATCGAGAGACCGCTCAACCTGACGCTTATCGTGTTAGTTTTCGCTATGGGTGCACAGGCAGGAAGCATCAAAGTTGACGGCATGCGCTCGCTCGTCATATCCCTGCTGTTGATGACAGGAGCCGTGATGTTCAGCATGATTTTCGCGTATCTGTTCATCAAAGCCGTTGGAGGGAACGGATGAAGCTATCCCTTACCCTGATGATTGCGCTCGTTCTCGGTCTATTTGCAGGCAGAAACTTCCAGCTCGATTACAGGGCGCTCTCAGATGTGATGCTCTACCTGATGCTCTTGTTGATAGGGCTTGAGATGGCGCAGAAACGCAAGGAGATATTCGAGGATTTGAAGACTATCGGGCTCCTATCGCTCGGACTGCCTTTGATGACGATAATCGGCTCGATGGTCGGCGGGCTGGTGGTCGGCATGGCAATCCCCGAACTATCCCATCGTGCTGCTATGGTGATCACATCTGGCTGTGGTTGGTATTCGCTGACAGGCCCATACCTCACGACAATTGACCCGTTTTATGGGCTTGTGGGGTTCCTGACGAACTTCTCGCGGGAGATCACCATGATTTTGGTGTATCCGTTCGTGGTCAGGCTGGTTGACCCGCTCTCCTCGATCTCGATAGGCGGTGCGACGACGATGGATTCAACGCTGCCGCTCGTGCGGCGGTTTGGCGGACAGAAGGCCGGCGTTGTGGCATTCGCTCACGGTTTCATAGTATCGCTTCTCGTGCCTTTCCTGCTGTTCGTCGAGACACGGCTTTTGCTGAGATAGCAAGCTCATATCTTGCTGAGGTGGGCATACTTGAGGACAAGCGTTTTGAGGCCGCTGGCAAAACGGATGATCGCCTTGCCGTTCTCTATCTTCAAAATCTCGCCACGCCCAAAAAACTGATGATAAACGATGTCACCGCTCCGAAAGGCATGCACCTCGGTCGAAGTTGAGGCCTCACCTACCTCCTCGTCTTCTTCCTCAACTCCGTAACCTTTGCCTATCCAGACGACGGCCTCGTCGGGCAGCTCTCTCAAAAACGGCGATTCGTCGAGCGGACGCTGCCTGATATACATGAACTCAGGGTATGTTATGTAAACTTCTTCCTTTGCACGCGTTATTGCCACATGCAGGAGACGGCGTTCCTCCTCGATCTGCTCCTGAGTGTCAAAAGATCTGAAGTGAGGGAAAATCGTATCCGCAACGCCGATTATGATAACAACCGGAAATTCAAGGCCTTTTGCGGTGTGAACCGTCATAAGGCTGACCGCACCCGCCCTCTCGTTCCAATCGTCGATGTCCGTCCTCAAAGAAACTGCTGAGATGTAGTTTCCTATCGATGCATCTTCGCTTTCTTCCACAAAGCTTTTTATCGAACCGAGCAGCTCGACGACATTCTCAATGCGGCTCTCGGCCTCCCCATGTGAGCTCGACGAACGCCTCAAGTATTCGAGATAATCTAACTCATCGACGATCAGCTTAGTAAGGTTGTAAGCGTCCATCGTCCTCGACAATTCGCTGAACCGGTTTATCGTGTCCAGAAACCCCTTAAGCCTGTTTGTGATGGCTGAGCTGAGCATCGGTTGCTCGGCCGCCAGTTGAACCGCCTGAAACATCGTAATTCCGTTTTTGTTTGAGAATTCCTCAAGGAATTGAACTGTCCGCTTTCCGATGCCACGCGGCGGCACATTTATGATCCGTTTGAGCGCAATTTCGTCGTTCGGGTTAACGATAAGCTTCAGATACGCAAGGACATCCTTGATTTCCTTCCTTTCGTAGAACTTGATTCCGCCGACCAGTGTGTAAGGTATCCCTCTCGCCCTGAAAGCCTGCTCGATGGCTCGGCTCTGTGCGTTCGTCCTGAAAAGGATGACAAAATGCGAATACGGGCGACCGCTTCTCTGGATTATCTCCACCACGCGGTTTGCCTCATCCTCTTCATCGCGGCACCTGATTATCGGTATTTTCTTGCCGTTCGGGTTCGATGTCCACAGGACTTTGCCCTTTCTAAGTATGTTGTGCGACACGAGCGTCGATGCCGCATGCAGAATTGTCTTTGTCGAGCGGTAGTTCTGTTCAAGTCTGATGACCCTGGCGTTCGGGAAGTCGTTTTCAAAGTCCAGGATGTTCCTGATGTCCGCGCCCCTGAATCCGTAGATCGCCTGATCCTCGTCACCCACCACGAAGATGTTGTTGTGCACCTGCGCAAGGTGTTTCAGGATGATGTATTGTGCCCGATTGGTGTCCTGATACTCGTCAACATGGATGTATTGAAACCTCTCAGCGTATGACTTTGCCACATCCGGGAACTTCTCGAAGAGCTCGATGGTTTTGAGCAGCAGGTCGTCAAAATCGAGCGCATTGGATGCCCTCATCGCCTCGTCGTATTTTCGGAAAAGCTCCGCCTCTGCCTCGTCCGGGACATAGCGCCCGTTTTTGAACCGACTAATTCTCATGGCCATCGTTCTCGGCTGTTCCGACCAGTCCCGCCCCATCAATGTCTTCAAAAGCGCAGTTTGATCGCTTCTGTCGTAAATCGTGAAGTTTTTGCTGTATCCGAGCATGTCTATGTGGCGCCTCAGGATGCGGACGCAGATCGAGTGGAATGTCCCCATCCACAGACCCTGGGGTTCCTTGCCGAGGAGCCCCTTGATCCTTTCTTTCATCTGTTCCGCCGCCTTATTGGTAAAAGTGACTGCAAGGATGCGGTATGGCGGAACACCTTTGACGCCTATGAGGTATGCAATGCGGTGTGTCAGCACTCTTGTTTTGCCTGAGCCAGCACCTGCGATCACAAGGACAGGGCCTTCCGTTGTCAAAACGGCTTCTTTCTGCTGTTCGTTAAGGGCATCCAGCAGTTTTTTCTGGTCGATTTTAAAGATCAGGTCTTCGAACATGGGTGGATAGGGTAAAGCGGCACACGAACGGGGTCAATTGGCAGCGATGGCATCTGAAAAAATTCATTTTTTCAATAAGAATCTTTCCATGTTCAACCCATAACTTCACACCCAAGTTGTCCGATGCTTTACGAAAGGTGTTGTCTATAAAAGGCATATAAGTGGAATTTAAAACGGTTTTTGACACTCTATCATGTAAATTTCTGGTCAACTCAGGATTTTTTTTTACCATAAATTGTTGTTTTTTGTTAAGGTTGTTTATTCCCCCATATAGATTAGGAAGCAAAATATTTCAAGGTTTGAGCCAATAAAATAAAGCCAACACCTCATCCACTGATCACATCTTACAGATAGAAAATTTTCCCATTGCTAATTCTTGATTTCACCTCTATGCAGATTATTTCCTTAAAGCTTGTATCTAAAACCCAGTTATTTCTCTTTACAAAATCATCAAACGCTTCTCTTTCTGTATATCCTTCGCCATAGCCTAACACCTGAAAGTTCTCCACATCTGGATATGTCTCAGCGGGAGAAGAATATGTTACTCCATCAGGAGTTATGAAAAAAAAATAATCTCTTTTTCATTCAGCTACCTCCAGCTGCAGAATATCAATCAACTTTTTGTAAGTATATTCTGAGAATTTGTCTAAATTCCTGAAGAAATATCTGACAGGTAATATCTCAGGCTTGAATGGAATGGACATGGGGAAATCTCTTGCTATCAAAACGCCTCCTATCACCTCGGACCCAAACTCTTCGATGTAACCCTTCAATTGTTCAAAGTCCTTCTTCGAGGCTCTCCCCGTTTTCACCTCAACAAGCAGGTATTTATTTCTTCCCGCAGGATGTTTTTGTTTGATAAAAATGTCAACAAATCCCTCTGGTAATGCTTTTTCACCAAGAACTTCAAATTCGTCCACTGAAATTTCTGTGTTGAAATAATCCAGGATTTCTGAGAGGACAGTTAATTTCAATTTTTTCCTTATGAGGGATTGGAGTATCAACTCCTTAAAATAAAATTTCTCCGGTATTTCTTGCAATGAGCGTTCAAAAACTATTTTTGGCTCGAAAGTTTCGCCTAAATCGAGCATTTCATTTTCAATGTTTTCAGGTCTATTGTGAGATGGGACACCCATCTCTGAGACATTATAAAAAGTTATTGTATCTGCCTGAAAATGTGTCTTACGATATCCGCCCCTCAAAAGTAAATTCTCCGCGACATAAGAGAATTCCGGCCTAACCATGAACTCATCTAATTCCCGCACCTGTTGCAAAAACAATCTAAAAGGAAAGTAATATGTATTTCCAGACATTTTAAAAGTCACTGGCGGCCATGGCGGGAGATTTTCAGCGTTTTTATATGCAGCTTTTTTGACTACACGATATAAATTTTTGGCTCTCGCACCATAGAGAAAAGAGATATAATCGCCTTCGTTGATATCTAAAAATGTCCAGAGACCATTTATGCTGTTGGTAAATCCAGCCATAGCATGTTTTATGCAGAGCTCCAAATTTCTTCTATTTGAAACAGATATCAAAAAGTAATCGTGATGATTATCTGCCATCTTTCCATCTCTCATTTGCTTCTCTTGCTACATTATCCAATGGAGTTTTAAATTTTTCAAGATACCCCCAACATCACGGATATGCTTGAAATTGCATTATTTTCGCTCTGACATTACCCTAAAAAGCATGAATCTGTTAGGAATAGCATTGATGATCGCATCGATGAGCTATGCGCAAAAGCAGGCTCTTATCGATGCCGCTGGAGCACATTGGAAAGCAGGCAGCACATGGGTCTCTGCTCTGCCAGAGGATGTCAGAAGGGCGATGCTTGGGGTCAAACCTGAGCCTCTGCCTCCTGACAAATACATAGAGTTCGATCAGGAAGCGGTTAAGTCGAGGATAGACTGGCGGAACATCAACGGTCACAGTTATGTCACAGGGATACGGAACCAGGGCGGTTGCGGCAGCTGCTGGGCCTTCGGTGGACTGGCGACACTCGAGGCTGTCATCAAGATAGCCGCCGATGATCCCGATGAGGAGCTCGATCTGTCCGAGCAGTTCCTGCTCTCATGTTCGCCCGGAGGCTGTTCAGGCTACTCACTCACCGGCACATCCAATTTTCTGAGGTCAACAGGGACGGTAACGGAGGAATGCATGCCTTACAGGGCGGACGACCACATTCCATGTTCGGCTCACTGCTCGGATTACCTCTACAAAATCAGGCATGTGAGGGCATGGCATTGGACATCAGGGGTCAACAACATCAAGGCAGCGCTTCAAAACGGACCGGTCTATGTGGCCTTTGAGGTGTTTTCGGACTTCTACGACTACACAGGCGGCGTCTATCAACATGTTTATGGCGGTTCAGAGGGATGGCACGCTGTTTCGATAGTGGGCTATGACGATTCGCTCAACGCATGGCTCGCCAAAAACAGCTGGGGCGAGTCGTGGGGCGAGCATGGATATTTCTGGATAGCTTACGGCCAATGTCACATCGACGAAGGTGCCATAATCTACACGCCTGACACCGCGATCTATCCGTTCGTAAATCTCGTCAGCGTGACGACGGTTGAGGATTCCGGGGACGGCAACGGCGTTCTGAATCCGGGCGAGCGCGGCAGCATAACGGCCGTGATAGCGGCGCACGGCTCTTTCGCCGACCTCGTCAACCCTGTGTATTCGATATCGATACCGGATTCGGGCATTCAGATCATCACAGATTCCATTGTTGGGGCGAATTTGCCGGCCGGCGACACCGATACGGTCTTCTTTGAGGTTCGGGTTGCACCCTATGTGGCGTCAGACTACTACCCCGTCGAGCTGACCGTCACGGGCGGAGACCAGGCACATCCGTATGAAGCACATCTCGAATCGAGGTTCTACATCTCCATGTTCATGGCTAACTGGCCCGTGCAGCTGAATTCGAGCGTCAGGAAATCGCCTGTCCTTTTGCCCGATGCCCACAATGTCGCACTCGTCACTGACGACGGGATAATCCACCTTTTTAACGAACAGGGGCAGGAACTTGAAGGTTATCCGTTCGAGACAGGCCAGCATGTGTTCTCTGCGCCCACTGTAGTGCCATCGGGAGGGAGGAATGAGCTCGCAGTTACGGCCGTCTCAGGACACCTCTATGTGATAGACCCCGATCATGTCGATAGCATGTTGGATGTCCAGATAGGCGAGCCGATAGCCGCTACGCCTGCGGTGGCCGATGTGGACATGGATGGCACGCCTGAGATCGTCTTTCCGTCTCTGAGGTCGCTGTGGGCCGTTGAGCCGAATGGAGATGTAAGAGACGGCTTCCCGATAAGCGGGCTGGGCTCCGTCTGGCCGGTCTCACTTGCCGATCTGGACGGTGACGGCAGTCGTGAGATCGTGGTCGCCACAACCAACTCAGGCCTGTATGTGGTCAACGACGACGGTTCATTCACATCCACGAACTGGCCACTATTTCAGGGCTACAGGCTGAACGAACCCATTGTTGCGGATTTCGGGAACGGGATTGAGATAGCGCTCATCGTAAACGACAGCACCATATATTTTGTCAATTCAGACGGCGAGGTAACGGGGCATATCGACATTGGATCCCCTTCTAACTCCTTGATTGCAAGCGATATGGATGGAGACGGGCATGCTGAGCTCGTGTGCGCCACTATGAACGGGACAATTCACATTTACAGGCGCGATGGCACCGAATTGCCAAACTGGCCGATGACTCTGGATGGCGAGAGCTTCGAATACCCGGCATCTACTGTCGATATGGATGGCGATGGACAGCTTGAGGTTGTGATCGGCAGTGGTGATGGCACAATTTACACGCTGAATGCGGCTGGCAATGAACTACCGCCCATCGAAACGGAAGCCTTAACGCCACAACCAATTGAGATCGGGTATCTCGACGGTGATAACGATGTGGATGCGCTCTTTGTCGGCGGCACGATGCTGTATGTCATCGACTACCAATGGACAGCGCCAGATGCGATGCAGGGATGGCCTGCTTATCGCGGGAATATCTATCGGACAGGAAATTACCTCGATCTCAATCCTCAAGGCGTCGCCGAGGGGCAGGATTTCACAGCCCCGATCGCATTTTCGGTTAAAAGAAGTGTTACCAGCGATTTCGCAGTTGTCGAACTCTCGCTGAATTCACGCTCAAGGGTCGATATCGCCATCATCGACATAGCGGGCAGGCTAGTAACGGCATACTCAGGCCAGATGGAACAGGGCAGCCATTCGGTCAAGCTGAACCTACCGCACAACGGCGTCTATCTGGTAGAGGTGAGGTCGGACGGGCATGTCGTTGGCCACCAGAAAGTGGTCTCCATCAGGTGATGACGGCCGCAAAAAGCGTCGAGATGGATTTTATCATGACCAGCACAGCGATCGTCCACATGAACCCGATGACAGAGATGAACAGAGCTGATACAAGTAAAGCCGACAGGGTGCCGCCGAACAGGTCCATCGCATACAGCCTGCCAGCATGGCCTTCGTAGAGTTTGACAGCTATCGGGAACTGGAAACCTGAAGCCGCGCCTCCCAGCATCGCCATCAGGTAGATACCTGAGATCGGGAGGTGCGGCATTAAAATCATCGCAGCGAGCAGAACGAGGATCGCAAACTCGGACAGCAGTAGGTGGCGCTGTCTGACATCGCGTAGCGCTGCCGTCGCAATCCCTCCAACAGCAAGCCCTATGTGGAACAAAGCAACCAGAAGGCCAATCGCTTCGTAGATGTAGCCGTATCTCACCTGAATCGTCAGCATTGGAATTACATCGAACGCCATCGCTGCCATGCCAGTGGTAAGGACAATAAGTCCTGTGACCCGTCGCCTTCGCCTCATGAGAAACGGAATCGTCAGGATTGCTATCGCAACGATCACAACTGCAATGAGCCCGAACGATAGACCAGAAAGCCTGAGAAATGCGGCTCTGAGCGATGGTGAGAACGCAAGCGTCCAGTAAATTAACCCATGAAAAACCGTGATCGGACGGAAATCGTTATCCGGGGCAAAAGCTTCATCCTCAAAAAACGGTATGCGCGAAAACCGATACTCTATGTATTCGGGCGATACAAGCGATGCGGTCACGGGGCGCTCCTTCATGGCGGTGATGATCTTTTCAGGTGTAACTTCTTCGTTTGAGGCGAGGAAAAGGTTTTCCCCGTCCGAAAAGATATAAACATGCTGAAACACGGTTCGCAATGCGTTCCTCACGCTGACATTCATGGCCTCCAATTCGACAGGCACATAGGAAAACGACCATGGGAGAGTGAAAGCGACCACGCCACCGTTTGTCATGTGCTCTTTCAAAAGCTTCCAGAACTGCAGGGTGTAAAACCTGTTTATCGTCAAAGTCATCGGAGGCGGCAGATCGATGATGACAACATCGAATTTCTCATCGCTTCTATTGAGAAATGCCCTTGCGTCCGATATGACGACCTCAAGCCTGCTATCTTTCGGGAAAATCCCCATGTCCGAAAGTGTCTTGACCACTTCAGGGTCAGGCTGGGCGAAGACCACATGCCTGACTTCCTCATGTTTCAGTACCTCGGAGATGATGTCCGGGCCACCGCCTATGAGCAGCACATCGGACGGGTCATGCGCCGAGTAGATTGGGATGTGCGAAATCGCCTCCACATGCTCGAAGTCGGGGTTTGGCCATGTTAACAGCAGGCTGCCGTTGTGAAAGAAAGCGGTTTCACCACCTCGACCTGTAACTTCTATCCTTCCGTATCTGGAATTGACGACCTTGAGGAGCTCATACCCTTTCATGTTCTTTTGTAACAGCCACTTCTCGACGGACGAGCCGCTTATCAGCAGAGCAAATGAAAGCGCCATCCAGAAAAGCGCCGATTTCATCCTCAGGCCTCCCCTGCCCCAAAGCCATGCGTAATAGAGCAGAGCCACAATCGCCGTTGTCTGCACGGACGATGCGTGCGTGGCGAGGAAGTATGTAAAAACGATTCCGGCTATCGCGCTTCCCACAGCTTCGGAGAAGTATGCGTTTGAGATGCGGCCCTCGCTCCGCGACACAAACTGGAACAGGAAGCCGTAGGCTACACCAAGAACAAGTCCCGCGCTGCCGATGGTGACGAGAGACAGCAGGAGAAGTTGCCAGAGGTCGAGCGCCTCCCCGCTCATCAGCCCGAAAATCAGGGACGGTATAAGGGTCAACCCCGTTGCAGACATCAAAATTAGAGGAAATGTGAAAGTTATTCGCCAGAGCAGGCTTTCTTTTTGGATCCGTGACGACAGAAATGAGCCAATCCCTGAGATAAGGATGTAAGTTCCGAGCACAAGCCCTATGACAAGCTCGTTTCCAAGGGAGGACTGCAAGATGTTTCGGAAAAGGATCACCTGAGAAGTGGTGGCGGCTATGCCAAGCGTGAGAAAATCGTGGTTAATTTTGAATCTGCGCATGTTTTTGATTATAAAACACAACCGGGCGGTGGTTAGCCGCCCGGCACGACGCGGTGGGGAGGAAGCTATGGGCTCCATAATTAAAATGATAACTGCTTCCGATGTCAATAGAGACGAACCCACTTTAACTCAGGTAATTATCTTGCAATCAATTGAATTAAAAGATTTTTGAGTTATACCAATTTATTACAATGACTTACGCCTGCGTGGAAATATGACTAAAATGTCATCATTACCGTTTTGGATCTTTTTCTTTCCTCAAACGGGTTTGAAATCGGATCGGACAGATGCATTTTTTGTCCCGTAAAACGGTGTTTGTGTTCTGGCCTGTCCCGTTGCTATGGATTATAATTTTTTGGAATTTTAAGGATAGCCATGAAATTCATAGGGCTGAACGGATCTGCAAGGAAAAACGGGAAGACGGCCGAGCTTTTGTCCCTCGTGATGGAGTCGATAAAGAAATTAGGGGCCGAGGTTGAGGTCTATCATCTCATTGAGCATCCGATAAGGTTTTGCATGGGCTGTTACAGCGAGGATCCGCCGAGCTGTAACCCACAACACTGCACGCAGGGGAATCTTGCCGACGCCATGAAAGGATTCCATCAGAAACTGCTCTTTGCCGACGGTGTTGTGTTCGCAACTCCGGTTTACTGGTTCGGCATGTCAGCGTTGATGAAAGCGTTCATCGAGCGGCTCACATCACTTGAGAACACGGGCAAGATGCTGACGGGCAGAGTGGCCGGATTTGTGGCGGCTGGCGAGGAGGACGGCGCTATGATGGCGATCTCGCATCTCATGGCTGTGACTTCGGACATGGGGTTCATCTTTCCTCCAATGCCTTTCACATACTACATCGGCAGGGGAAGCATTCACGACGATCCTGAGAGCGTGGAATATGCGCGCAGGCTCGGCAGGAACCTTGTCAAACTGGCTCACATCCTTCAAAAGGAGGATGTGGAGTGGATGTGATAGTATTCGACAATGTCACAATCGGTTATGATGGCAATCCTGTCCAGAGAGGCCTTTCATTTGGTGTTAAGCGTGGCGAGTTCTGGGCTATCGTGGGGCCCAACGGCACCGGTAAATCCACTTTGATTAAAACAATTATTGGCCTGCTGCCGCCGATAAGCGGCACGGTGTATGTGCTCGGCTGTCCTGCAACCCATGTGTGCGAACACAGGAAGCGCATAGGTTATGTGCCGCAGATGAACGAGATAGACCCGATGTTCCCGGCCACAGCCCTCGACATAGTGCTCACCGGGATTTTCCCAAAACTGGGACTTTTTAAACGCCCTTCCAGAAAACATGTTGAGCTGGCTCTGAATCTGTTAGATGAGGTTGGCCTTAGCGACAAAGCGGATGCGATTTTCAGGGAACTTTCGGGCGGCCAGAAAAGGCGCGTGCTCATAGCGAGGGCACTTATGGGAAAACCCGAGATCCTCATCTTCGACGAACCTACAGCCGGCGTGGATGTGGCAAGTGAAGAACAACTCGTAAAACTCATCACGAAACTCCACTCCGAAAACGGATTGACCACGCTGTTTGTGACTCATAATGTCAATCCCATACTCGACCACATAGACAAAGTGATACTCCTTGGCGTTGGTTTCCATGTCATAGGCGACAGGAAGACACTCTTTGACAGGGAGGTGCTGCGTCGCATCTACGGGCGCGAGGTGGACATCATCTGCACACCTGAGCAGAAATACTACATCCTGCCGGAGGATCACCATCATGAGTAGCTTCATCCTGAATGCGCTTTTGATCTCGGTGTTGGTTGGGGTGCTCCTTCCTATCGTCGGCAGCTTTGCATTTCTCAGGAAATCGACCTTTTTCGGAGCCGGCATGGCTCACACAGCCTTTGCGGGTGCGGCAATGGGAATAGCGCTCGGTATTGAGCCGCTCCTTACAGCAACACTGTTCGCAATTGTTTCAGCAATCGGAATCTGGTATCTCACGAAGTCTAAAAAATTGACCCAAGATGCAAGCATAGGCGTGTTTTTCTCCGTATCGATGGCGCTCGGCATACTTTTCCTTTCCCGAACCGGCAACTATGCATCCGATGCCATGACATACCTCGTAGGTAATGTGCTGGCTGTTACAGACACCGACATAGCCGCCGTTTTCGCCGTCCTCCTGTTCGTGATAGCTGCGGTCTTGATGTTCTGGAAGGAGCTTTTCCTCTCAACTCTAAGCGAGGAGCTTGCGAAAGCGAGTGGGCTTAAAGTTGACATAATTTCCCTGTGGACGATGATAATCATGTCGGTTGCGGTGGTGGTCACATTGAAAGCTGTCGGCACGCTCCTGCTTTTCGGGCTGCTCGTTATGCCGGCAGCGGCCGCCTACCAGCTGACACGCAGACTGGCGTCGATGATAGTCGTGGCAAGCCTGATAGGCGTGTTTTCGGGACTTGTCGGGACAATCCTGTCGATCTACCTCGACCTACCCACAGGGCCGATGATAGTGCTTGTCGCTTTCGTCCTTATGGCAATTGCTTACCGGGTTAAGAGATAAGCTATCAATCGAATTTTAGCACGTTCTCCTTGACCTTGCCGGCCAGCTTGCTCCTCCGAAGTGTTTGCAGCAGCGCCTCTTCCGGGAACAGCCTCTCGACCTTGCTGTTGTAAAATGCCAGCGCCCTCAGTGCAGCCGTGCGGCCGCCCGTCTCCTTGCGAAACGGATGCCTTATGACTTTCGCCCGTGTCTCAGGAACATCGAGCGAGTCGTCGATTATGAGGATTCCGTCTTCCGTCATCTTCTGAATTCTCGAAAGCGAATGGCCAAGCCCATCGACCGATGTGATTATCGCGACATCCGGCACAACGATGCCCGTGTAAAGTATCTCGCTGTCGGACACGATGACCTCAGCTGTGGAAAAGCCAACGCCAACGGTGACGGGGTAAGCGCCTTTTTTGGTCGCGTGGAGCCCTGAAGTTATGGCGGCGGTAGCGAAAATCTCACCCGCTGACTGCACGCCTTCGCCGGCCGAGCCGCTGGCCACAATGCGCTTTGTGCCTTTGAAATCGGAGTTGAACTCCACCTCGATGGCAAGTTTCTCGGACAGGAGCGGCGCAGTCTCTCGTTCGGACAATGTAA
Source organism: Caldifarciminota bacterium (assembly GCA_015489175.1). GTDB lineage: Bacteria > Hydrothermota > Hydrothermia > B15-G9 > B15-G9 > WGAI01. Next base: position 25,343 of record WGAI01000004.1, read on the forward strand.
ACGGTTGCCTGTTCTCGTGGATCAACAGCTTTTCTTCGATGCCCGAAACCTCGAGGAAGTAGTCGAGACGTTTACCTCTGTTGAATTTAAGACCATAGCTCGGACAGACCTCAACGATCTCAAGGAGAGCGAACCCGTTGATTTTCAATGCTTCTTCCACGATATCGGAATAGTCCCCTCGCCCGACGAGCCGCCTTGCGTAGGGGGCCCTCGCCGCATGAATGAGCTCCACGAGGTCATATCCAGCCTGTGGATGGCCTTCAGGGTAGGTCATCGTCTTGTAGCACTTTGGGGTCAGTCCGCTGCCCTGTCCTCCCGTCATGCCGTAAAGCATGTTGTTGAGCACGAAAACGGTCATGTTGAAGTTCCTGTGCGCCGCCTCAACAAGGTGCTGAAGTCCGATCGTAGCTCCGCCGTCGCCCATGTAAACTATGACCTTCTTATCGGGGTTTCTCAGCGCAGCTGCCACGCCGGCTGCCAGCGCTGGGGAACGACCATGAAGCCCGTGAATCGTATGTGTGTGGAAGTTCTTGTCAACTATGCCGTGGCATCCGATGTCGGTTACGAGTATAACATCGAGGGGGTTAAGGCCTATGCGTTCAAGGGCCTTTTCCGTGTTTATGACCGCTACCCTGTGCCCACATCCGGGGCAAAACGGCAGGTTGCTGGTTTCGACGAATTTAGTCATTTTCGATTACTCCTTCCACAATGTCATCGGGCGAGATCATTTTTCCTATCCCGTTGACGCCTACAACATTTGTGCCCGGATTTTTGCCAAACAGGATCTCCTTGTATTCGCCGTTGAGGTTTTCCTCGGCGACGACTATCCTGCGGTAATGCTCGAATATGCGGTAGAAGAACGGTGCGACCGGTAGCAGAGTCTTGACGATGAGGAGCGAGATGCGGTATCCCATCGAGCGCAATCTATGAGTCGCCTCTCTCGCAGCAAGAGCCGTTATCCCATAAGAGACCAACAGGGTATCAGCGCCCGGCGTTTCATCGAATTCAAATCTGAGGAAACTATCAAGGTTGCGATATAGTTTGCTCTGAAGCCGTTTAGTGTTTTCCATAGCTTCGGGTGATGTGTGCTGGATTATGCCGTCCTGGTTATGGGTCGAAGCGGTAAACCGCACCTGCCATCTGTCGTTGCCGACCGGCAGGAAATCTGGCACAAGGTTCGGGCCAGGCTTGTAGGGATGGAAAGGCTCATCGCCATCGTAGAACTTGCGGGTCACACGGGGCAACTCCTTCAGGTCGCCGAGATCTACGGTGAATTTTGTCATGACCATCTCTTTGGATGTCAGAAGGATAACCGGTGTCCTGAGTTCGACAGCCGTCCTGAGCGCGAGGTTGGGCAGCTCCCAGCAATCTTTCATGTTCGAGGGAGAGAATGTGGGGATTGGGTAACCGCCCGAAATAAGGCCGTTGATGAGCAGGAGGTCGCCCTGTGCGCCTGCTGTAGCCGTGCCTGTGGATGGGCCAAGCCTTTGAGCGAGCGTAATGACCATGGGCAGCTCCATCATGTAGGCCATGTTGATAGACTCAACCATCAGCGCAAAGCCCGGAAAAGAGGTTGCCGTCACGGGCAGGTATCCGGCCGCCGACCAACCAGCCATCCATTGCAGCGTCGTTATCTCGTCCGGAGCGGCAAGCATCATTGGGAATCTTTTCTGCGAGTAAGAGTAGATCCAGTTCGTGGGCGTTATGGGGTAGCCTATGAAGATATCGGCACCCGACTTCACAAATGATTCAACTATTAACCTCGATCCGTCCAACAGCGTAAGGCTGCTTTTGACATTCATAAGAGGATTTTTCTCCTTTTGTGAACTGGGAAATTATAACCCAAAATATGAAGTAAGGCGCAGCTCTGGGTTACTTTACATATGACAGGTGAAAGATACCCTGTATGTAAACGATGTAGGTGGCAAATAAGAGGATTCCCGCCTCACGCGAGATCTCCTTATCGGACACCATAAGGATGAATAGCATTGAGAGCAGGAATAAGTAGAAAAAGTCGAAATAGATGTTCATAGGCTCAACCCCTATGGGAGCTGCAAGGGACGCTATGCCTATGACACCTACGATGTTGATGATGTTTGAGCCGATAATGTTGCCGACAGCTATGCCGCGTCGTTTCCTTATGACAGCAATTAGAGATGTCATGAATTCAGGTAGGCCTGTGCCAGCGGCGATGGCGGTTGCGCCTATAAACCATTCCTTGATCCCGAAAGCGACGGCTATC
>WGAI01000005.1 GCA_015489175.1 Caldifarciminota bacterium
AGCTCGTCGTCGTGAGGCGCTATGGTCACCACAAATCCGCGCCTCGTTTTGACCTCGTGGATGTGGGACAGCATCATGTCCCTATCCTGAACGGTGCTCACGAATATAACGGGATAGCCGGGTTCGACGATGGCGAGCGGCCCGTGCTTGAACTCTCCCGAATGCATGCCCTCGGAATTCGTGTAAACCACCTCTTTGATCTTCAAAGCACCTTCGAGCGCAATCGGAAATGTTATCCCGTAGCCGAGTATGTGGATAGCTCTCACAAAACCAATTCTGTCGATAAGCTGCTCGACTAACGGCCTGGAGCGCTGAATTGTTTCTCTCAGGAGCTCTGGAATCCTCTCGAAATCGGGGATAGGATATCGAGCCTCAACTCCTTTGTGCTCAGCCAGTTTGAAAGCGAGATAAAGGAGCAACACCATCTGATTCATGAAAGTCTTTGTTGCGGGGACGGATATTTCGAGGTCGGACGCTATGGGCAAGAGCGGCTTGGCTTTCATGGCAAGCGTTGAGCCGAGCACATTCACCACGCCGATGAAATCATCTCTGCCCGTTCTCTCCCCGAACACATTGACGCAGTGGATGACATCTTTCGTCTCGCCGCTTTGTGACACAGCAATGAGGATGTCATCTTTTGAAATTGTATCTCCGTGTCGCTCAGGGAATTCGGCCGCAACTGAAGGTATTATCTCAGTGCCAGCCACTTTTGCAGCGAAATAGGATCCCATAAGGGCTGCGTGGTATGAGGTGCCGGAGCCCACGATGTAGGTCTTTCTGGCATCTATGATCTTCCGTGCTGCAAGGTCATAGGCATCGAGCTCCGTCATGAGGTGGACGACTTCGGCCACTTTCTGTGGCTCCTCGTGAATTTCCTTGCTCATGAAGTGTGGATAGCCACCCTTTGTGGCAGTCTCAGGCGAAAGCTGAGACACGATCGGCTCCCTGCTGAATTCACTGCCATCGCTCAGATGTCTCAGAATGTAGCGATTGTGGGTGAACTCCACAAATTCGCCGTCGTTCATCGGTATGATGCGACGGGTCAGTTCAAGGATGGAGACCTGATCGCTGGACGCACAGATGAAGCCGTCGCCTACCCCAACGAACAGGGAAGAGCCCTTTTTGACAGCGAAGAACCGACGCTCGTCCATTTTCGTTATGGCGTAGGCGTAGTCCCCGCGCAGTATCCGCGCTGCCTCAACTATCGCTGACACCATGTCGCCGGTCTTTTTCAGCGCGTCCTCAACCACATGCACGAGAATTTCTCCGTCGTTCTGACCCCTGACATGGTGCCCTTTGGCGATCAGTTCGTCACGCAAAACAGGCGAATTCACGATGTTGCCGTTGTGCGCACCAACCAGATTGTTATCGCAATCGGTATGTGGCTGTGCGTTTTCGACCGATGGCGTGCCAAAAGTGGCCCATCTGAGCTGGACAAGCCCCTTGTAGCCCTTGAGCTCGTGGAGTTTCAGTCTCTCGTTGACTTCATCGACCTTGCCGGGCGCTTTGCGCAGGTCCCAGTTACCGGAAGAATCGATTGCGAACGCACCGACGGAATCATACCCTCGATAAGAAAGCCGACCCGCGGCCCTCACAAGGATCTCACCAAGGTCATCACGATCTTCATCAAAAACTATGGCAAAAAATCCACACATCTTTTAACCTCCTCTGACTTGAGAAGGATAGAGGAAATCAAAATGTAAAAACAAGGTTAATCTGGCACTCGATTTTGAACCTGCATTTTCGTGGAGTTATCATTTAGCCTCACAAGGAGGTAAAATGGTTTTCGAGGTGTTTATATCCGTGATTTTGAGCATCCCGTTGCCGGGAGATTCTCTCCATCTGATGCTTATGAGGTCCGAGATGAGGCTGGCGGCGGCTTCCATGGCTCAGAAGGATACGGCTTCGCCGATAGACGCCGTGCACTACGACATCCGCGTGGATGTCAACATGGATGCGAGGCAGATAAGCGGCTGGACAACGGGCTATTATGCGGTCAGAGACACGATCGATACACTCTCGGTTCATTTTCGTGGCTTCTCAATAGATTCCCTCAAGCTGAACGGCTGGATATCCACTTATGTGAGGACTGACACCACCATCGAGATCGCGCTGGCTCAAACAGCCACACCTGGCGACACATTGGAGTTGGATGTCTGGTATCACGGCACACCGCCATCGAGCTCAGCCGGGTTCAACGGTGGACTGAAGGTCACTCAATCGCGCGCTTATGTGGCGTTCGATATCGATGGGGCGCGCTCATGGTTCCCCTGCCACGACATACCCTCGGACAAGGTGACAGTTGACCAGTTCATCACCGTGCCAACCTCCTACACCGTGATCGCCAACGGCAACCTCATCTCTGTCGATACTGCCAATTCTGAAGTCACATACCACTGGAGCGAGCAATATCCGATAGCTACATATCTCATCGTCTTTTCGGCTTACAACAATTACGCCCATGTGGTCAATACTGCGATGGTGGAGGGACATCCTGTTCCGGTTCACGGATGGGTGGCTCGATGGGATTCCGTTGGTCGAACGAGAAGGCTTCAGAATGTGGCCGATATGGTCGAGTTCTTCTCTCAAATCTACACGCCTTATCCATTCCTCGAGGAGAAGTATGCAAATGTTGATGTCCCATTGGGATATGCGATGGAGAACCAGACCAACACATTCATCGACATGAACGGCTACTGGGGCAGAGACTGGGACTGGGTGCTTGCGCATGAGCTGTCGCATCAATGGTGGGGTGACTGTGTGACGCTCGCCACATGGCCGGATGTCTGGCTTAACGAAGGATTTGCGACATATTCGGAGGCCATGAACGCTTACAGGACAGGCGGCATGCCTCAATATTTCGCTTACATGCAGGACATTCAGCGTAGATACCTCACGAGTGCGCCGTATCCGCCTTATCCGATTTACTACCCTGAAGCTAACATCTGGCAGTTGTATTCGGTTGTCACATACCAGAAAGCAGCATCGGTGCTGCACATGCTCAGGCACATAGTCGGCGATTCGGCATTTTTCCAGATCCTCAGGGGCAGAATTGAGCGGCATGCTTACGGAAACGAGACCACAGAGGAGTTTCAGCAGCTGTGTGAAGATATCTCAGGCATGGATCTCGACTGGTTCTTCAACGAATGGATCTATTCACCCGGCCATCCGCAGTATCGCTGGGACTACACGGTCGAGCCCGATGGAGACTCCGCACTTGTGATCGTGAGCGTGTATCAGGTTCAATCACATTCTTACGGAGTGCCTACATTCAGGATGCCAATTGATTTCAGAATTGACCTTCCGTCCGGGGACACGATGTGGATAACGGTCGTGGATTCGCTCGATTTCCAGCAGTTCAGGTTCTGGGTGCCACAATACCCATCCTCAGTTCAATTTGATCCTATGGGCTGGATACTTGGCACCAAACAGTTTACCGGCATAGAGGAGGGGAGAGAAGCTGCAAAATTCCCTTTTTCGATAAAGAGCACTGTTGTCTCAAACATGTTGCAGGTAGAGTTTCCGTCCCCGCCCGATAGCCCTGTGGATATGATGCTCACCGATGTCAGCGGCAGGGTTGTCCGTTTTTTCAGCGGCGGAGCGGGCAACCGAACCGTTACGCTTGATGTAAGGTCGATGAAAAACGGCGTTTACATGCTTATCGTCAGGAAGAACGGCCGAATTATCGGTCGCAATAAGATTTTGATAATCAAATAGATACATTCAAGGAGTGTGATAATGATGAATTTGCTATTTGCATTGTTGCTTGTGGCTCAGGCGGACAGCTTCAATGCAAAGGTGGTGTTTGACACCACCATAGTGACGATACAGCCTGATGGGAAATATCTTGCCTACGGCCACACGAAGGTGAAAATTCAGACTGAGGCCGGTAGGGATCAATATGCGAGGGTCATCCAGAGCTATTACAAATCCTACGACACGGTCAGGATACTGAGCGCCAGAACCATCAAAAAGGATGGCAGGGTCATTCCTGTGCCCGACGACATGATCAAAGATGTGCCGATGCCTGCGTTCGGAAAGTTCTTCATCCCAAATGTCAGGCTCAAGATCATCTCGTTCCCCGACCTCGAACCCGGAGACTGGATCGAGTATTCCGTCGAATTCGACATGCACAGCCCACCGATGGACAGCTCATTTGACGACGAATACCTCTTCCAATCCACTGAGCCTGCGGAGAATGTGTATGTGGAGCTGACTATTCCGAAATCCATGCGGATGCAATGGAAGGTGTTCAACGGCCAGCTGGAACACGATTCCACGGATCTGGGTGACAGCTATCGGCTCAGGTGGTGGAGAGATTTCGTGCCAAAGATAGTCATCGAGCCCGGCATGGTGCCATTTCCGGATGTGGCTCTCAAACTACTCGTCTCCAGCGTCCCTTCGTGGAAAAAGTGGTCAAGGTGGTATTACGACCTGACGAAAGAGACCACGATCCCGGATTCTGCGATAATCGCCAAGTCGAAGGAGCTCGTATCAGGTGCAAAGACCTTCGAGGATTCAGTCAAAGCGCTCCACTATTTCGTCGAGCGCGAGATACGGTATGTGGAGACATCTTTCAGCGGCAAGACCGGCGGCTACAAGCCTTTCCCCGCACCGAAGACATTTCGAGATAAATACGGGGTCTGCAGGGACAAAGCCGCCCTGTTGGTGGCTATGCTGAAAGCCGTCGGCATAGATTCGGCCTACATGGTTCTCACCAACCCGTCCACCAAAGTGGAGGCCGATGTGCCGGTGGATCAGTTCAACCATGCCATCACCGCGGTGGCCAAAAACGGTAGATACATCTACATCGACCCCACAGCCGAGGATGCGCGCAGATTCCTTCCAGCTTACGAACAGGGGCGCGCCATGCTGGTCTGCACACCTGAGGGCGAGGATCTTACATATTCGCCGCTTCTACCGCCGGATTCTCAAATGACGGTAATCTCAAACGATGCAGTCGTTTCCCCGAACGGTGATTTGAGCGGCCATGTTGTCATGGAGCCGTCCGGGATGATGGAGCTGATTATGAGGGGCTGGATGCGGATGCAGGTCGAGGCGCAGCACCGCATGGCGATGGAGAACTTCATACGCGCCATCTCACCGACCGCCACACTCGACTCCATGAACATGACGGATCCATCCGATCTCAACACGCCGTTTCGGCTTGACCTCTACTACTCGGTAAAGAAGTTCGCCACGATAACAGGCAGGTTTATGCTTTTCCCGATGCCGATCTTGTCGGGCGCATTCGACATAAGCTCGTGGTTTGTGAACATAAGCCTGCCGTCGAGAAAATATCCTTTAGATGTGGGGGCTCCGATCGGCGTTTTGGGTCAGGACATCATCGAGATACCGTCTGGATACAGGGTAAAGGCGTTGCCGGATTCGCTCATTGCGGGCCAAAAGGGCAAATTCACGATAGAGGCAGGCGCAAGGATTGTGGACGGCAAGGTCGTGACATCGAGGCAGTTGAAAGTATTTGAGCCCAAAATCAGCCCTGAGGAGTATCCGACCTTCAGAGAGATGTTCACACAAGCCGGGAAGCTGGCCCGCACAAGGGTCATACTGGAAAAGGAGGCGGAAAAATGATTTTAGCTCAGCATTTGCTTGCGTTGTCGCTGCTGGTTCAGGCAAATGGCAGCGCCGCCATCATACATCAGGCGCGCACGATCACACATGTCGATTCTTCGTGGACGGATAAGTTCTTCCGCATCGAGATCCTGAACGATCTCGGAAAAGCCCGTTACGGGGACATGAAACAGCGCTATGACAGCCAGAGATACAGGATTGAGACCCTGCTTGCAAGGACGGTCATCGGCGATTCGATCTTCATCGAGCCAGACACGAGCGCCATAAGCGATGTCAGTGCGCCGGAAGTAACTCGTGCGCCTGAATATTCTCGCCTCATGATGAGGGTCGTGACCTTCCCTGCATTGAAACCACACGCTATCATCGAATACCACTACCGATTGGTTCCAAAGGAGAGCAAATCGCTTTTCCAGAAACTGCTTTCAATCTTCAAGCACAGGGAAAAAGAGCCGTTCTTCTCCTCCACCACATTTCAGACTGAGGATCCGATCGACACGGTGAGCTACACGCTGAAGGGCAAAGACTTGAGTCACCTGAAGTTTTACATGACCAGAAGCGTCAAGACAGAAGTCTATGGCGACACCATGATTGTCTGGATGAACGCGGATGTGCCGCCCATCATCAGGGAGGAGGGCATGGTTCCGATTGGGGACATAGCGCCCCGTCTGGTCATCAGCGAGTTTGGGACATGGGACTCGGTGGCGTCGTTTTTCGCTTCGAAGTTCGAGCGTCCGCTTTCAGGCTGGAAGAAACTCAGACCTCTCGTCAGTGAAGTCGTTGGTGAGGACACGGATTCTGCCATCCCGCGCATTTACAACTATGTTCTCACTAAGGTCAGGACTGTTCCAATCGATTTTGGGAGTGTCGGATACGAGCCGACGGACCCGCTCAAAGTCAACGAGCACGGATACGGTGACCCGAAAGACAAGGCCGTTCTTCTATGCGGCATGTTGAAAGCGGCCGGTTACGATGCAACCCCCATCGTCGTTCGCTCAGCAGCTTCGAGATTCATACAGAATGTGCCATCGCCGGGTCAGTTCGACCATGTGATCGTGAGTGTATCGCTGGGAGATTCAACAGTTTACCTTGACCCCACTGCGAGATTTACGCGATATGGATCTCTGCCATCGTCGTTGATGGGAAAATACGCGATGAAGGTGGACAGGAGCGGCAGGCTTTTCAAGTTGCCGTCAAAGACATTCCTCAACAACCGGTTTGTCGCTGGCTGGGATGCGGAGATAGGTCAGGATGGAACGCTTCAGGGGAAGGTCGAGTTTGAGCCAACGGGCAGCTTTGAGGAAAGGCTCAGGAGAAGGTTTTTCGGCGAGACTGAGGACAGGTTGACCATGGATTTCAGGAATTACGCCGATCGCATTGCTCCTGGGTGTGAGCTGAACGATTACACCATTTCGGCAGTGGAGGATATATTTAAGCCTGCCACAGCATCGATGTCTGTAAAAGCCGTTGAATACGGCGTCGTGGAAGGAGACATGATGATAGTCGAGCTTCCGTCAATGCCTCTGGAGCCGCGCATACTTTACACATCCCTGACAAAACACAGGTATCCTGTTTTAGCCGATGGGCCTTTTGAGATAAGTTACACATGGAAGCTCAAGCTGCCGAATGGCTACCGAGTGGCCTATGCGCCGCAATACGCTGATACCACTGCTCTCGGCCTTTTGGAAATTACTTACACAGTGGAAAACGGCATCCTCAAGATCCGCAAGACATTGAAAATCAGCAAGGAGCGGGTATCACCTGAGGAATATCCGATTTACCGACATCTCGGCCGCCAGTTTGTGAAAGAGTCCAATAATCTGATATTGCTTGAGAAGGTTGGCGAATGAGACCGTGCGGGGAGGCGTTAACGCCTCCCCGAGGTCCACGAATGGGATGTGGTTTTGCTTTTGTGGTTTAATTTCGGTGTAACGGAATAACATCGTAAAAAATTTCCCTGTTACCATCTTCTCTTTGTGCATACCACACAACATGGATTAAACCCCTCTGCCTGTCTATGGCCGCATAGGGATACGGCGAACCCGGAGGGTCAAAGGGGTTACTTACTTCTACACCATCCCTTAAGTCTCCAGCAGTCTCTCCAAGAAATATCTCAAAATATCCATCACCCCAGAGTAGATATTTCTTTCCTCCATAGAAAAATAGACTCTTGTTTCTTGGCCATGCGTGTCCTGCCCTTGTTCCCGGTACACTTTCAGGTTGTGCCCATGTATCCCCGATCAACCTGGTGTAATAAATGATTCCCGTGCTATATCCAACTCTCCAATCGTTCTCTGTCCATAGAACCCATGGTTTGTTGTTCTCGTCTATTGCAATACGGGCATAAGTCGATTGATACTGGCTCTG
>WGAI01000006.1 GCA_015489175.1 Caldifarciminota bacterium
CAAACTCGCTTCCGGCAAATTTTCCGCTGGTTCTCATACCGTCACCCTCAACGCAAGCAAGCTCGCCAACGGCGTTTACTTCGTTCACATGAGATCTATCGACTTCAACACGGTCAAGAAGGTGATCGTGCTCAGGTGACAGCTTGCTAAGGCCTGAGAAACCTCAGAGGGGGCGAAAGCCCCCCTCTTTTTTTATTCGACAAAATGTGCCGCCGATATGGATTACATTCACAGAACCACTGTATGACGCATGCTTGTTCCGTGGATTGTGCTGACAGTAAAATAGTTCCGCAAATCAAGGAGAACAGAAATGGAGTTTCCAGTTGTCAGAAATTTCAAGCCGTTGAGGGTTATTCCTGAGATCTTGAGGGAATCCGCCGAGCGGCACAGCGAGCTTGTCGCACTTCAAATGCAGCAGAAGGATCGCACATGGCTTAAGCTCACCTATGGCGAGCTGGTCGATAAAGTGGCACGGATAGCCTCTTTCTACGCATCACTCGGTCTCAAAGAGGGCGATCGCATCTCCGTCATAGGTCACAATTCCCCACATTGGGGCATGGCACAACTCGCTTTGATGTGGCTCGGCGGGATTGCTGTCCCGCTTGATCCACGCCTCACCATCCACGAGCTCAAAAGGATTATCCAGCACGCGGGTGTTTCGGCAGTAGTGGCTGACGAAGGTTATATCGACGATATCCTTGAGATATCTGAAGATGTGCCGTCGCTAAAGCATGTAATTGGCATGATGGCGAGCAGTTCGGACGACATTCCATCTATCGAAGAAGCATCCGGAAATTTCCAGCCCATCGAATATCCTCAGATCCAGATAGACAACCTCGCCATGATTTTATACACATCAGGCACCACCGGCGTTGCAAAGGGAGTGATGCTGTCTCACAGGAATTTTGCCGCTCAGGTAAGCAGCATGTTTGCGGCCTTCGATTACGGGCCGGGCGACATCTTCTTCTCCGTCCTACCGTTACACCATGTATTCGAGTTTACAACCGGGTTCCTCGCCCCGCTCGATGCAGGTTCGACCATCGTCTATGCCCGCTCGCTCAAATCGAGGGTGTTGAAGGAGGATCTGCTTGCCGTCCGTCCCACCGTCATGCTGGTCGTTCCCCTGCTCATGGAGAAGATAGTCGAAGGCATCCACAAAGAGGTCAGCCGTTCCAGCGGGGTTAAGAGATTTGCATTCAACGGGCTTAGAAGCATATCGAAAGTCGGCGGCAGGAAAGCGGCGAGGCTGTTTTTCAAATCCGTTCGCGCGAGGATAGGCATGGACAGGCTGAAATACCTCATCTCAGGTGGAGCCGCCATGCCGCGATGGGTGTCTCAAGAGCTTGAGATCATGGGTTTTCCAATACTTCAGGGTTATGGGCTCACTGAGGCCGCTCCGGTGGTTTCGGTAAACCCTCCAAACCGCCCTAAAAACGAGTCCGTTGGCCTCCCTCTGCCCGGCGTCAAGGTCAAGATCGTCAACCAGAACATCGAGGGCATCGGCGAGATCGCAGTTCGAGGGGACAATGTCATGGTGGGATATTACAAAAATCCTTCGGCCACTGAGAAGACAATCGTCGACGGCTGGCTCATGACCGGTGACCTCGGCAGGATGGACATCGATGGCTACATCTATGTCGTTGGCCGCAAAAAGGCTGTCATAGTTACAAAAGGTGGCAAAAACATATATCCTGAGGAGATCGAGGAGGTTATCGGAGAGTCGCCGTTCGTTGCAGAAGTCGTCGTGTTGCTCGGAAGAAACCCTGTCAACGGAAAGGAGGAGCTTCAGGCGATCGTTTATCCGAATTTCGACTACATCGAAAGCTATGCGAAAGGCAAAAATATCGATGTGTTTTCCGACGAAGATATCCAGAAACTGGTCGAAACGGATGTCATGAAGAGAACCCAGGTTCTGGCAGATTACAAGAGGCCGAAGCGCGTGGTGATCCGGTATGAGGAATTCCCTAAGACCACAACACGGAAGATCAAACGCTATATGGTAGAGCAGGCGGGCTAAAACATCTGCCCGATGCCGAAATACAGGCGCCCGTGTTCGCCGGGCTTTCTGTCTGTAAGCTTTATGCCCCAGTCAAGTCGGAACGGTGCGATAGGCGAGTAGTAAACCGCCGCGGCTCCGACGCACATCTTCAAACTCTTGAGCGTTGCCTGAGATGGCGTTTCCCACAGGTTACCGATGTCGGTGAAAAGTATCAGGCCGAAATCGTGGAGGATGCGAAACCTCAGCTCGATGTTGGTGTTGAACAGGAACCTGCCTGAATGGAACGGTCTTTGCGGGTCGATGGGCCCAATGGAACGCTCATCGTAGCCCCTCATGCTTCCGTATCCACCCATCGTGTAGCGCTCTACAACCGGAAGCTCCTCTGTCCTGCCGAACGGCCACTCATACCACAAGCGTGTCCTCAAAGCAAAAACGAAATTCAGCCCTCTTGGTATGTAGCGGTAATACTCAAATTGAACCTTTCGGTAGTCGTAGATGCCTCTCAAAAATCCACCTGCCTGAATGAGGTTCAGGTAAACGAAAGTGCCTGTCGTCGGGTTCAAAATGTTGTCTCTTGTGTCCCAGAATGGCATCAGGTTTATTGAGTTGACCACACCGACATCGCGATCCGGCGTTATGATGTATTTTTCCCAGTTCAACGACCCGTTAAACTTCAAAAATTTCGTGAAAACATACCGCATCTCCATTGACGCACCGATCTTTTTGGTGATCTCATCAGAGTCGAAGTAGTAGTAGCCATTGCCATGTCCTTCCATCCGCATACCGAGAAAATACGGCTCCGTGTAGTTTATGGTAACCTCCCTATGAGTTATGTCGGTGAAATTCAACCGCATCTCCCACGACAGGTTGAGCCTTTGGTTGTTTCCAAACAGGTTGTTGTGTGCGATCTGAGATCGAATCTGGAATGCAAGTGGGGTGTAGTAACCAAATCCGAAGTTGAACCGCCTTTTGGGCTGTTCCTGAACTGTAATGACGAGTGTAGCCAGCATGGTGTCGTTTTTAACGGTCTCTTTGATGATCTCATGCCCAACATAGGAGAACAGCCATGTGCTGTAAATTTTTCGCTTGACATTCATTATTTCGGTTACGGAGTAACGAGAGCATTTGGGAATATCTATCTCCCTGAGCACTATCTCTTTGCGAACAGTTTTTAACCCCTTGACCTGAAAATTGCACAGTAGCACGAGCGGGCCGGGGTCGATTTTAATTTTCAGCAGAAAAGTGTCGTCCGAAATGGTTTTGATCGAGTGTGATACATCTGCAAACGGGTAGCCGTGATCCGCAAAGTAGTTCAGCAGTCGGGATTCGGCCTCTCCGATTCTTGTCCCATCGTAGTAAGACGGAACACGAAATTGGAGGAATTTCAGAGTTAATGCCTTATCGGACGCCCCGACTATGTCAACACCGCCTACGACTGCCCTTTTGCCCTCATGGATGTAGTATGTGATAATGGCCTTGTTGTGCTTTTTGACAATTCGGGTGGAGTCCACCCTGAAGTGGAAAAACCCCTTTTCCGCATAGAAACTGCTGAGTCTCAGTTCCCCACCTTTGACAAGCAATTCTCTGTATTGGAGCCCTTTTTTCAACCCGCTGGCGCGCAATAGGGTTCTCGACGAAAAGTGTCGATTACCCACAAATTTCACATTCCCGATCACAAGCTGGGAAAGCACCGCCAAGAACAAAAATCCGTGCATGATACGGGAAATTATATTGTTTTTCGGGGCAGGAAGTTGTTTTAATCTCGATAATGTGATGGGAAAGGAAAAGCCGCCTCTACCGAAATAAGTTGAATTTAGGGAGGCGGCTTTTCCTGTATCAGTAGGTGAGTCCTTCCAGCCTTTTGAGCGCCTTTATGTAGTTGACGATCTCGTATTTTTCAAGCCCCAGATCTTTAACAACTTTCACTACAAGGTCAGGATCAGCGTGCTCGACCGCCACAGTCCGTATGTGCTTGCCGTTCGCCTCGACTTCTGCTATCTCCACGATGGCCTCATCGATCAGATACCCGTGCCTCTCCTTCTTAACATTCACAAGAACAAGATTTTCGTTGGGCTTCACGAGCTCCTCAATGAACTGCTCGAATGTGTATTCATCCCTCTTGAAATCAGGGAAAGGAAGGTTCCACGCCTTGTAAACTATCGCGAGGCCGTTTATCGGGATGGGAAACCCTTCTTTCAGGATAGGCGTCCACTGTTCGAGGCCGAAATCGTTGACCCTCAGCAGTGTTTTGATGTCCATGAGCTCGTCCCTGATCTTGGTGTTGTCGTTGCTGCTCCTTGACAGGATGTAAAATTCCTCGCTGGTCCTGATCCTTGGCTCACCATGTTCCCTGATCTTCTTCTCGGCGTCGCCAAACTGATCACCAAATGTCCTCCATTCCCATCTTGGTATGATTTTCTCCATGACTCATCCTCCTGACTGAATTTTTACGATTTTAAACCTATAAAGTTCCGAAGTCGGCATGTTATTGTCAGTCACAATGAAAATCGTGTCTCCCTTGACCGCGATCCCCTCTGCATCCTGAAAATTGAGAGGGGCCTCAATCCCTGTGGGGACGAGATTTTCGTCGAAAGTCACAATCATGCCGGACTGATCGCTAACCGCCCACAATTTGAAAGGCAGGCTATCCTCAGCGACGGCCAGTCCCGACATGTCTCCAACTATCGAAATGTTATTCTGACCCAAAATGTTACCATCAAACCCCAATTTGAACAACACGATTGGGTTCTTCTCGTTGACGGTGTAGATGATGCTGTCCTGAAAGTCCACCGCGACGCCCTCAAGCCCGCTGTTTTCGCTCCCGGTGAAATCGACATGTATCTGCCTGAGCATCCTGCCTAAGAAATCGTATTCGACGATGTTCCTCGCACCTTCTTCCACCACCCAGAAACTGTTGCCATCAGGCGATATGCAAATCCCTTCGAGGTCCATATCTTCGTTACCAAGGCAAATTGAGTCCAGAACCATGCCGTCGGTGGTCATTCGATACACCATATCCCTGTCTCCGTCCGACACGGTAAGGAGCGTGTTGGTCGTTGAATCGTATGTCAAACCGGAGGCCTCCGGTACCTCTATCCGATAGCTATCTATGGGTTCTATTTGGAGGCTGGCGTTTTCTGACGGGTTGTATTCTGGCGTACAGTTGACGGTGTAGAGCAGTCCGAAAGCGGCGGCTGTGATAAGGAGCTGTTTTTTCATTGGCCGAATCCTGAGCGGGCGGCGCCTTCGGCGCCGCCCGAAACGGTTCCTTACTCCTGATTGGGCTGACCCGGGGTTGGGTGAGTCATGGTTATCCAGTTGTCGGATCCATCAGGATAGCGGCCGTAAGAGACATCGGTCTGCTGCTCGCCGTAGGTTATGGAATCGACGACGGTGGTGTCAGGGGCGAAGAGCCCAACCTGCTCGCCGCCAGCTGAGAGTTTAAAGTTCGTATGAGGTGCCTGACCGAGCGTGTCGTTATCGTCCGCCCAGATCAGCAAGAAACCATGTGCGGGAACTGTCACGCCCTCGGGAACCTGCCACTTTGTGGGCTCGCCGAGGTCGTCAGTGAGGTAGTAGCCGGAGATGTCGATGGCGCTATCACCATCGTTGTAGAGCTCGATCCAGTCAGCAAAATCGTTGAAGTCAGGATCAGCGATCGTGGTGTCGTTGGACGCCATGAACTCGTTGATGTAGATGTGTCCCTCCTGAGCTGGTGGCGGCGGGCCCTCCTCTTTCTGGCATGCTGTCATGGCCACTATACCTACGATGAGAAGCACTGCTAACACGCTTAGCTTTTTCATGGCTTACCTCCTCCTTTTTGTTTTTTAGCCAATCATTAACTGTGCGATAATTCTAAGCTCATCCGGCTTCCATGGCTCACTCTCGCCAGGATAAGGAAGCCGTTTGAAATAGTTCGCCATTATCTTGAAATCGTGGCCGAACGGATGATAGTTTAGACCAAAGGTTATGGTCCTTTCCACAGCGTTTGAGAACTTGCCAAGTGAATGTGTCTGTGGATCAAACTGATCATACTGAATTACAGGCTCAAGTTTCAGGGAAGGGATGTAGTAGCTTGCTGTCACAAGGAAGCCGCCGGCATAGAAGTAAGAAGTGTCCAACTGAATGCGGAATATGGATGTGAATGGCTGAAGTTTTGCATAGTTGGTCTCAAATTTGAAGTAAAAACCACGATACTTGAATGTAAAGTCCGCGCCGAACAGCACTTTTCTGCCTCTGATCGTGCGTGGGTAATCCTCTTCAGTTGGGCCTGCATCATCAGAATAGGTTGCATTGACGCCGACAAGGAACCTCGGGCTGGGTGTCATCTCGATGTCGCCCTCTGTCTTGGGGATCTTTCCGAGAGGAGCGGCCTCTGCTCTGACGGCAAACAGCGGTTTTCCCAATTTATCGTCGTTCTTCGTGTTATCTCCGTTGCCTGAGAAAACGCCGGTATAGAGCACATACTTCCTGTCGGATGTCCTTAGTCTGAGCATAACGCCCCTGTCGCGGCCGGGGACGAACTCGTCGGCAACAGCCGGGCGCGTCGTGAGGACGAGTTTTGATGTAGATGTCATCCTCGTGCGGCTGAAAGGCACTTTGAACTGGCCTGCTCTCAGCGTGAATGTCGATGTCGGTTTGTATTCCAGATAGAGGTCTTTTGCTATCTCGCCATCGTCGTAACCCCTCGCTTCGATCTGAAGCTCATACTCGAACACATCGAACATCTCGCCTTCCAGTTTTATCCTCGCCTGATGCACATAAAACCTGTTTTTCTTGTGGTTATCGGCATCTGACGGATAGAACCTGTAAGCAAAGGCCGATCTGATGCGACCTGATATCTGGAGTTCACCGTCCGGATACTCCAGAATGAACTGCGCCTTCAAAATGGAAGGCACCAACATCAACACAGCTAACACTAGTGCAATTCTTCTCATGATAGACCCTCCTTTTATTTGCCAACATTTGAAG
Source organism: Caldifarciminota bacterium (assembly GCA_015489175.1). Classification (GTDB taxonomy): domain Bacteria; phylum Hydrothermota; class Hydrothermia; order B15-G9; family B15-G9; genus WGAI01. Next base: position 6,971 of record WGAI01000006.1, read on the forward strand.
GCTCAACACCTTCTTTTTCAAGCTGCCTTATTCTCGACAGCTTAAAGACAAAGAACAACCTCTCGTATTTTGCCTTAAGATCCTTGTTGTAAAGGCGATTTTCCCGCGTTTTGGGCTTATAACGCCATTCCGGCGACATCTTCGAAAGGGTATCGACAAGCTCCCATCGATATTCAAATATGCTGCCATGCAGTGCCTTAACCGCTGCTATCTGAGCAGGCGTGAACCAGTTTGGATCGAGCGATTTCTGTGCGATCGTCGAATCGATCAGGAGACTATCGACCTCAGAATAACTAATAACTTTGTCAACATCTTTGCCCGAAAGCTTTGTATCATGCTCCAAAGCCGATCTAAATTTCCATGCGTTGTAGTAGATTTTGCCCTCAAATTTCAGGATGGATGTGTCTTTGAGGCCGAGTTCCTGCAGTTTAGCGACTACTTTGTGCGAGATTTTGTGCGGTATGGGCTCGTAAACCTGTTGCTGGAACACATTCTGCATGAAGAAGAGCGTGAAGAAGCTAATGACAGCCGCCGTAACAGGTGTGATTATCCAGCCCCAGAAGATTCTCGACAGCACTCTGAAATTTATGGCTTTTCCGCCGCCGCGAGCGAACGCAATGCCAACGACGCCGCCGACAACGGCCTGAGAACTTGACACTGGCACAAGCGGTATGGTTGGCAGGCCCAGCCGTATGAGCAATCTCTCAAGGCTCTGCGATGCGAAGATGAACAGCACCAGCGATTCCGCAAGCACCACGATGAGAGCCGCCACAGGCGAGAGTTTGAAGATGTCGCTGCCGACCGTTTTCATCACGCGGTAGGAGTATGTGTAGATGCCCGTTGCGATTGCAAGTCCGCCGATGAAGAACAACACCTGAGTCGCTGTGAGCCTGAATACACCCATGAAATTGATGTCGGTGAATGGGTTGGATGCCACAAATACACCCATCACATTTGCTATGTTATTGGCACCAAGACTGTAAGCACCAAATGCGCCAATGAGAATCAGGCCAAGCCTCGTGTAGAGGTCGATGCGGAGCAGGTGAATTTTGGCTCCTTTGAGATAGACCTTTACGAGTTTGAAAAGAAGATATGAGAACAGGCCCGCGAGGATGGGGTTTAGCACCCATGTCGTGACTATCTTCCTCAGTGCATTGGTGTCCACAAGCGTGCCAGCGAAGAAGTCCCATCCGACTATCGCGCCCACGATTGCCTGAGTTGTCGATACCGGCAGACCCAATTTTGTCATCCACGCAACTGTTATAGCGGCGGCGAGTGCTACTGTGAAAGAGCCTCCGAGTGCGTTTACTGAACCCAATTTTCCGAGCGTGTGTGCTGCCCCAGCACCGCTTATCGTCGCCCCGATTATCACAAACACGGACGCCACCAGAGCCGCCACCTTGAACTTGACCATCTTCGTCGCAACGGCAGTGCCGAACACATTGGCTGCGTCATTGGCTCCCAGCGACCATCCCAGAAATAGACCGCTTATCAGATAGAACCAAAACATATTACACCAGTCGTTTTATGGTGTAGATGGATACCCTATCGCCGATGTCCTCCGCCTTGTCCGCTATCGCCTGAATGTAGCTGATGAATGTGCGCAGGTGCATCCTATGGCTGAGCCGCAGATCTTCCCTGCCAAACAGGTATCTCTTGATCTTCTCCCCGATCTTATCCGATTCTTTCTCGAAGAACATCACCTTTGTGATGTGGTCGCGCACGGAAACGATGTCCTTGAAGTATGCCCTCACAGCAGCTACCATCTCCTCGACACCCTGCATGCTCACATCGACGAGGTTCATGAACTGGTCTTTGATCTCATCCAAAAATTCGGGTCTCTCGATGGAGAACTCGACGATCGTGTCAGCGACTATGTTGAGGACATCGTCCGAATTTTCCAGCAGAGCAAGCACATCGCCCCTCGCCTCAGGTATGAGCATCTCGGCATAGAGCATGTTCTCGATCTCGCGCCTGAGCTTGTCGGCCTGTCCCTCAAGCTGATCCACATGTTTTGCCCTCTTCTCGAACTCCTCGAAATCATCGGCAAGGTAGTATTTCAATCCCTGCTTGAATTCGAGAGCGGCCTCCAGAATAGTGTCAAGGAAATTGTCTATCTTGGCCTCTAATTCTTTAGTCTTTTTGAACACCGTGAACATTAGAGCCTCCTTTTTTGATCCTTGCCTTCTTGACAGTCGGTTTATGCGAATAGACATATCCGGTTTTGGTGCCTTCCGGATAATACCAATCTTTGAGAGCGAACTGGAGCGCTTTGAAGAACTCACTTGCCCGCTCTATCCCCCTGTCTATCATCTCGTTGTGTCTCATAAATCTGAAGTCGTATGAAAACTCGGCAACGAAAGGCCTGGATGTGTCACCGAATTCATACCATGTGGTGATGTCAACCATGCTGTTGATGCCGCCGCCGAAGACGAACATGCCCGGCGATACCTTGCGCTCGTCAACAATGAAGCCGTTGACGATTTCCAACTTTTTGTCCAGAGGGATGCCGAGCTTGCCGAGCACGGGAAAGATCTTTGCATAGTCCCCGATGGTGTTACCTGGCGAGAAATCGAGCTTTTTCACCTTGACGCTCTTGGAATAGATGAACCTCATCGTGCCAAGCGAATCCTTTATCGGAGTTATGTCAGCCTCAAATTTGGCCTTGGTCTTGTATCCTTTAAGCGCCACAGTGATGTCGGCCTGAGCGGATTTCTGCAGGTCGGTGCTGCGGTATTTCAGCGTCAGGTTATACTCCTTGCGCGGCTTGCTGCCGTTGTATTTGACCCTCACACGCAGGACATACCCGTGTTTCCTGAGGTCATGGTCAGGTGTATCGAGGAAATATACCTTGCGTCTGTGCTCTCTGAACGGCTGTCTGCCCTCTCTCACCTCGATGCCAAGGCTATCCGCCAGGGATTTGGCGATCTCCCACACCTTTTTGTAAGCTTCCTGCCTGTTCACGAAGAGCTCCGGTTTCAGCAAAATCTTGTATTCATGAGAGTTGAGTTTGGTCAATTTTGCCGCCTGTAACTGCGGCAACCCCATCATCAAAGCAAAGATGGCCAGATAAAACATCTTTTTAACGGTTCTCATGGCTTTATCCTCCTGACTATTTACTTTCCTTTTTGGCTTTAGCGCTCCTGATGATCGGAGCGGCGAATGATAAGAGTGCGAGCAGCAACATGATAAGGCTGCCCGGCCTCGTAAAGAAGATGGTCCAGTTGCCGACCAACAGCGCCCTGCGGAAATTCGTTTCCGCCATCGAGCCCAGAATGAGCGCCAGTATCACGGGCGCAGTCGGATAGCCAAACCGTTTAAGCAGCCATCCAAGTATTCCAAATCCAAGGCAGCTCCACACATCGAACAACGAATTGCTCACCGCATAACTTCCTATGAATGCGATGGCTATGACGACCGGGTATAGGAGCTCTTTGGGCAATTTGATGATTTTCAGCCACAGTTTGTTACCTGCAAATCCGATGAAGAACATGAAGAAGTATGCCATGACAAGCGCTGCGAACAATCCGTTAATGATGTGCGCCTTTTTCACGAACAGGAGCGGTCCAGGGTTAAGTCCATGCAGCATCAGCGCCCCGATCAGGACGGCTGTAGCGGCACTTCCAGGCACGCCGAGCGTGAGCAGGGGCACGAGTGCGCCGCCAACTGAACCGCTGGCCGCCGCCGAACCTGCAGCAACTCCCTCCACTGCACCCCTGCCAAATTGCTCAGGATGCTTGCTCAGCCTTTTCTCCTGACTGTATGCGATGAATGCGGCGATTGTGGCGCCTGCTCCCGGCACGACGCCAATGATTGTGCCGATAATCGAGGCCCTTGTTATGGTTCCAAGCAGCTTTTTGAGCTCTTTGATGCCCGGCAGCTTGCTCGCTATCTTCCCGATGTCAACCTTCTCGGAGATGCCCTTCTCGATCAGGAAGAAGATCTCGCCGAGCGCAAACAGGCCGATCAGGGCCGGTATGAAACCGAGCCCATCCGACAGCTCGGGAACCCCGAATGTGAACCGTTGATAGCCTGTGAAGGGATCCATACCGATCGTATTCAGGAACAGCCCAATGAAAGTCGCAACCAGAGATTTGACCCAGTTGCCCGTAGAAAGCGATGAAATGATCGTGAGCCCAAAAACCGCAAGCGCGAAGTATTCCGCCGGCCCAAAGGCGAGAGCCACCTTTGCAAGTGGCAGTGAGAAGAGTATAAGCACCAGGGTGCCAAGCATACCGCCGAATGTGGCGGCCACGAGCGAGACGAAAAGCGCTTTGTTGGCCTCTCCTCGCATCGTCAGAGGGAACCCGTCGAACGATGCAACAATAGCCGAAGGCGTTCCCGGAGTGTTTATCGCAATCGCAGTTATAGTTCCGCCGTAGTTGGCAGATGCATAGACCGAAACGAGCAGGATAAGCGCCGTCAACGGATCCAGACCATAGCTGAACGGCACGAGGAGAGCCACACCCATCGCAGGCGACAATCCGGGGATGACTCCAACAAAGATGCCAATTATCACGCCTATCAGAATAACTGCAAGCGGCTTAAAACCAAGGATTACGGCAAAACCGTTGATCAGATGCGATAGAATTCCCATGTCTCTGCTCCTTTAAAAGAGATAACCCACCATAAGGGGCACTCCGAGGACACGATAAAACACGATGTAGGCGAAAAGCGCGAATCCGATGGCGTTCAGTGCAGCGATCCAGAGGTTTCGATAGCCAAGTAGCAGCGAGGCGCCGAAAATGAAAATCGTCGTTGTCAAAAAGTATCCGATTATCTGGCCCAACACAATGTAGGTTATCACAGAGGCAAACATCAGCATGACATTTTTTCGTCCGGGCAATTTCGATGGCGGAGTTTTATCCCTCAACTCCTGAACGAGCACCCACAGGCCAAAGATGAACAGGCCACCGAGCCACAGTCGTGGCGCAATCGCCGGGCCTACAGCACCTGAAAGCTTCCCGCGCGGGAACGAATATGTCACAAGGAACAGAAAGATGGAGAGCACCACGAGGATGTATGGGAAGACAGTGCGCCCATATCGGAGCTGTGGAAATCGAGGATTCATGGCCAGATAGATGAGGATAGCAATGACTGAGAGCACCACGAAAATTATCAGGTTCCTCCTGCCGGCAGCTTTATCTGTGGTTATGATGCCTGCCTTCTGCAGGTATTTTCTGGCCTCCTCCTTCTCGCGGTGAACCATGTTCACAAACTCGTCATGCGGAATGAAGTCGGGCACAGCTCCATTGTTCTCGACGAACTTAATCCACTCGGAATCCTTTGCCACAGCTTCAAATACCCCCTCGATGTATTTCGTTATCGGTTCAGGTGTGCCCTTTTTCAAAGCGAACCCTCGCCAGATAATTTCACGAGGGAGGTTGTAGCCGTATTCGAGGAAAGTCGGTGCGTCAGGGAACTGTGGGAGCCGATGTGGAGCCGCCACTGCCGCAACCATCAGATCAGGTTTACCGGATATATCACCGGGATTGCCGACATAAACTTTCCCGTGCTTGCCCAACAGTGCCATCATCGCGTCGCTGCCGCTCTCGTAAGGCACCCATACGGCATCGATGCCGAGCACATCCCAGCTCTTCATCGCCATTATGTGATCGACGCCGCCGACGAGCGGGCCGACCCATATCTGATGCCCGTGCTTCTTTTTGGCGTCTTCAACGATTTCCGGCAGCGTTCGCACATCGGATTTCCTGTTCGTTATCAGGGCTTCATAGTCGATCATCATCGAGCCTATGAGATAAAAACTGTCCAGAGACACCTTTTCGTGCGTTATCAATGTGGTTGACACAAAGGATTTTGTGAGGGCAAGTACCGTGTATCCATCTGCCGGTTTCGACAGCACATAGCGCATTGCGACAAGGCCGGAGGCGCCCGGTCGATTCTCGATCACCATATCAATACCAAATTTCCGCTTCGCTATACGCGAAACCAGTCGGGACGCTATGTCTATGCCGCTACCGGGTTTGCTGTGAACCACGATGGTTATCGGTCTCGATGGGAATCCTTCAGGCGGTGTTGGCTGGGCAAATACAGGCAGGGAATACGCCAAAAATAAAAACAACAAGCCCGTGCGTAGCCCGTTCATGCTCACTTTCCAAATCTGTCAAACATCAACCCATGTCTTACTCCCCTGACGCTGACTGTGAGTTTCGGCAATCCGAGTTTTTTCATTATGGTGTAAACGATGCCTGTGCCGGCAATTATGACATCTGCACGCTTTGGCTGTAACCCCGGTATCTTTTTGCGCTCTTCAACGGTCATCGAGCTGAATTTCCACAACATATCCTCGACTTCCTGAAGCGTAAGTTCGGTGCCGTCCACGATTTCAGGGTCATACTTTTCCATTTTATGCTTGACTGCCGCCAGATTGGTGATCGTTCCGCCTATGCCGAGAAGCGCATCGGGTTGGAAATCGACCTCCAGGTCGCCAAGTTCGCTCTCGATTGCGGATAGCATAGCGTTGATTTCCCCTTTTTCAGGCGGGTCATGCTTAAGGTAGTCCTCTGTGAAACGGATTGCGCCGATGTTCAAACTGAATTTCTTTTCAATCTCGTCCCCCTTCCCGAATATGAACTCCGTGCTGCCACCCCCTACATCGATTACAACCACCCTGTCTGCAGGAGTTTTGAGCCCGGATTTGACTGCGAGGAAGGAAAGACGTGCCTCCTCCTCACCGGGAATGACCTCAACATCAACATCGCACATATCTTTCACGAGCTTAATGAACTCGTTGCTGTTTGAGGCGGTTCTCAACGCCATTGTGCCGACGGCGAGTATCTTCTCGGCGCCGAGATCCCGCGCAAGTGCTGCGAAATCACAAACGGCTTTCGCAGTGCGCTCCATTGCCTCCTTGCTCAGGCGGCCGGTCGCTTTCAGGCCCTCTCCAAGCCTTGTGATCTCCGCCTTCTCAGCAAGAGTTTTCCAGTTACCCTTTTCATCCTTTTCAGCCACAAACACCAGCACAGAATTGGAACCTATGTCAATTGTGGCATATACAGGCATGCTTCACCTCCTGCTTTTGAGCCGTAGTTTATGTGATACTTCCCCAAGATGTCAACATACCGTTATCACACATTTAAATTTGTTAGTGTAACGGGCACGATCTATGGGAGTCGTAATTTGTAATACTCCGCAGTTGTTTTTAGTATCCATTAAATTGAGAACTTGCTTGATAGGTAAAGGATTGAGGGGATGCCCTGTCAGAAATATCAACTCTGGGATTAAAGTGAAAGGCCCGGAAGCCTCAAAAACTAACACTTAGCCCACATAAAAATTGCGAGTTGGCAATCAGTGTTGAGGACAGACAAAGCTCATTCGTTGTTGCTTGTATCTTCGGGTTCGCAGTTTATCAGGTTTGCCTCTATGAGTTTCCGCAGGCTATCGACCGTCACAACCCCCTGAGGGATAAAGATGCGGCATGTGCCTCGTATAGGCAGAGGATTACCTGTTGCAAGCTCATAAGCGTAGCGTATGGCATCCGCCTTAGCTCCGATTATTTCCACTTTAACGACCTTGCCCGTGGAGTCCTCACTCACAAATGTGAGTCTCGATTGAGGCTTCTGGTCTTGTGTAGGCGTTTTCACACGAGGAGGAGTTGGTGGTGTCATCGCCACTGTGCCTCTTGCTGTGGTCGATCCCATTTTTGACTTTTTGGCAGGTTTGTTTTTACGAGATGTGCCATATTTCTGTTTGGGCGGAGATTGCTTGGTGATCATTTTTTTAGGGTATTTTACATGCAAGATTAAGGAATTACCCAAGATTTTGGCTTTATAGCTGTAAGGGAATGGAGGTTCCACAGCTATCCTGATAAAATCGAATCCCTGCGGCCTGAAATCTTCCACTTTTATGCTGACGCCTGCGACATTTTTGCTCCTTGGAGGCCTTATTTCAGGGGGTTGTCCATGCACATCCACCACAATCGAATTACCAAGCTTATATACCTTGGCATTTGTGGTTGAAAGTATGATGTCGATGCCATCGGGGGTCTCTCTGGTTCTCATATACAGCGTTTTGGCCAAAAGGGAGTTACACCACATCAATATGCTCAAAATAAAAGCTGTTATTATAAATTTTGCGTGTTTATGCAAGTTCATATTATTCGCCTCCAGTGATTGATATTTTCTCACCGTTTTCCAGTGACTCGAACCAGACGCTATCGCCATCGACAACTACCCTCCAGTTTGCCACTATTGAGTTATGGGTCAGAACATAACTCCTTTGCCATTCATCTTCAAGTATGACACTTGTTTGCTTGGGACCTCCCAAAATCCCTTTTAGTCTCAAAATACGGGGATTAAATTCGTAGTAAGTTGAATCTCGCGATGTGTCATTTTCAACTATGGATTGAAGTTCCTGAATCCTGTTTTTGTCTATCTCAAGTTTTTGAAGAGTAGCGACATACAGGTAAGCAAAGATCATGGTCAAAAGAGTCAGGGTTATTATGAGAACCGTTCCCCACCTAAGTCTTTTGTCCCCCTTCTCAAGGGTTGTCTCTTCCTCAAGCGGTTTAAAATCAAAATCGAGCAATTTTCTCCCTCCTGGACTTTAACTTTTTCTCAAGGCCACACCAAGCGCCCCGATAAACTTGTTTGCTTTTTCCTGACTCATGTTTATGGCCTTCACCTTACGGAATGGGTTAATAAGATCAGTAGATACTTTTGGGGTAGTGTTATTCATTGTCTGAAGCAAGTCTCTGGCCAATTCGATTTCGCCACCTGCGAAAAGTGCAAAATTAGCAGCGTTGAATGCCACATCGGCCAGCGAAAGTATCGTTGAGATGATGAGCTCACTCTTTTCGCTTGGAGGCCGAGATACGCTGAGCACCAGTTCGCCGTTTTTGAGAAATGTTATGAAATTGACCACTGGCGTGAGGTAAGCAAGAACCAGATTATCGTCGCTGAGTTCCTGATAGTTCTCCATAAATGTCCTTACCGCCGAAAATCCGGATATCTCGACCGCAAGTGGAGTTATGCCGTTGTGTTCCAGCAAATCGTAATTCAGATTTATCGCGTGTTTCGGAGCAAATGCGAAGTATTCGCCGCGCACCTGCCACCGATAATCGCCTGTATCTTGAAATTGCATGTAAAACGAAACGATATCGGGATCGGGTTTAAAGGGTAGTTTTCTGGCATGGAATTCGGGCAATGCAATAGTAAGCCACGCTTTGTCCCAGCCTGTCTCATCTTTTATAGCCGAAATTACCTCATCAAAAGGCATATTGGAAAATGTCTCTGCCCTCGTAACCCTGCCTCCGCTTATCAAGACATAACGGAGTTCGTTCCCTACGATTTCTATGCCAAGGCTGTCCCTCATTCTTTCTCCTGCTTATCCTCAGTTTGTTTCTCTTCCTCTTCCTTCTCTTTTTCCAACGACTCTGTCGTTACCTCTTCGATTTCCTCCTTCTGCTCAAGCAAGTTGAGGTCATCTTTTTTGAGCGTAATGACTACATAGCCAAGAAGGTTACCCACCCAGAACATGGAGAGCATGTAGCCAAATCCCATAAAAACGATTGCATAGAGGAGAATTCCGAAGATGAAGCCCACTATCTGCATCACTATGTTGGCGTCAGGCAGGGAATAAGGCGGGTTCAGTATGCTTGACACAGCGGTTAGATTGGCGAACCACCTGAAGGCAGGCAAATCTCTTATGAAAGAAGGCACGCTCAGGTAGTAATGGGCGATCTTTTCGAGCGTGATGTATTTCTGTCCCATGAGCCATCCAGCCCCCAGCACAGCGTGGGCTATGTAGAGAGCGCGCCCTATCGCAAAAATCCAGATCGCACCTGCAACCAGCATCACACCGAACAGCAAAGTCTCATACCCGAGGAACCTCCAGTTCTGTTCGTTCAGCGTGGAGAAGACCTCAAAAAGTGTGTCAAATGTATCCGATTTGGTGGCACCAATGATGGCAGCAGATATGAACAGCGACAACGCAAGGGCAACCACAAGATAGACTATCAGCAACACGCCGAAGAAAGCAGGAACAGCTGATAGTAGCAGGAAAAGTTCGCCAAAATACGGGATTTTCCCTATCAGTCCAACGATCACGCCCAGAGCGAGTATCGCGAGAATTATCAGTATTATGGAAATTGGCGTCCACAAAACGGCTTTTCCATTGGTAAACGCAAACTTACGCGCCTTGGATATCTCGTAAAACTCATCTCCCTTGAGTTGCTCGAATGTTATCTTCGAGACAGCGACCCCATAGAAGAAATTGATAAGCACAAAAACGAATATGGCGATGTATTGGATGATCGCACCGAGTATAGATAGTTCACTTATGGAAGGCGTAGGTATAAACCGGTAGCTTCTCCATATCTCCACAAGGCCATCGCCTGAGACGAGCAATGCGATGTATGAGAGAATGGCGTAAATTATCGATGAGATGAAAAGGCCTTCGACCACAACCCATATCTTTTTGGCACTAAATCCGAAACGCGCTGCTCTCGGTATGTCCTTCCAGTTAAAGTGCATTTTAACGGGCATGGGTAACCTCCTTTTTTCGATGCCAAACATTTAGTTCAGTTGATGATTATCTTAACACGCTAACCCTTAAGCTTCAATGCTATTTGGAAAATCTTATGAGCAAGATATCACCATCTTTTACAATGTAATCCCGTCCCTCCAATCTTGCAAGTCCTTTCTCCTTCAGTGCTTTTTCGGAACCATATTTGAGGAGATCATCGTATGTATAGACTTCCGCCCTGATAAAGCCTTTTTCCATGTCCGTGTGAATTTTTCCGGCTGCCTGGGCGGCAGTGGAGCCCTTCCTGAGCAGCCATGCCCTCGCCTCTTTCTCGCCGGCCGTGAAAAAGGTGATATAGTTCAAGGCGTTGAGCAGTGCTCTGAAAAGCCTCGACGGCAAAGGTTCCTCAAGTCCATACTCTTTCAACAGCTCAATTCTGTCCTCAGTCGGAAGTTGCCAGATCTCTTCCTCAACCGGCAGGGATGCGTAGATGTAGCTTATTGACCTGTCTTTCATCAATTCCTCGAATTCCTCAAGGCGCTGTCCTATCATGTCCTCAGGAATATTTATTACAACCACACGCGGCAAGGCTGTGAGAAATCCAAAGCCCCTTATGGACTTGAGTTCCGTCTCTGTCAGTTCGACCTCTGAAACCCCTTTGCCTGCGGCGAGCGATGTCTCCAGCTTTTTTAGGGTCTGGAAAGTCACAGGGTCGCCTTTGTGAGCTTTGACTTCTTTCTCCAGCCTCTTGATTGAGCGTTCGATCACGGCAAGGTCTGAAAGTATCAATCTCATGTCGATCTCTTCAAAATCCGATGTGGGATTGTGCGGCTCGAAACCGCCAACCACATGCACGAGTGCGTCAAATCCCGGAAGTTGGTTCTGTATCTCCCCGGCTTTTTGTTCTTTCCACAACCTTCCAAACCCGTCAAAATCATGGATCTCGACATGTGGACGGGTTATTTTTCTCGATTTGTGGAGCTCTGCGATACGGTAAAGTCGCGGATCTTCAATCTCGGCTACCCCCACGCCGGATGTATAACCCCGTTGCCTCCCTTCGTTGACACCTGTCAGGATGCGAAAGAGAGTGGACTTACCTGTTCCAGCTAACCCTATGATGGCTATTTTCATTGTTTTTTGCGAACCTCCTTCAAAGGAGACGGGACGCGGAAGAAGTGATCCTTCCTGTCAGGTGCTGCGCTCAGGACTTCCTCCCTGTCCACGCCTTTTGACGGGATATCCTCCCTCATCCGCTGTAACCCTTCATGAGGATTTACAAGCTGATCCACGCCCTCAAGATTCAGCTCTTGCAGCTTCTGGAAGTTTTTTATCATCCTGGCGAAATGCTCCTGCATGCTGTCCAATTCGTCATCTTTAAGGCTGAGTTTTGCAAGCTCAGCTATCCTCTGAATGGTTCTTTTGTCTATTTTTACCTCCATATCACCTCTCCCGGTTTGACTTCTTCATCCTTCAAGATCACACCGGGGCCGATAACGGCATCGTGACCTATCTTGGTCTTTCCCAGAAGGGCCACGAAAGGGTATATCAGAGTATCTTCCTGTATCTCAACATCGTATTCGATATAAACCTGTTCAGGCCTAACAAATGTGACCCCCCTCTTCGTCCAGCAGTTTATTATCCGCTCCTGCATGATCCTCTCAGCAGAAGCGAGGTCTTTCCTCGTGTTTACACCTATCGTCTCGCGCCAGTCCTCGATTTTGTAAGCATAAACCCCGCCTATCCGCCTTTGCAGGATTTCGATGACATCCGTGAGATAGTATTCCTTCTGACGGTTGTCGGGCCTTATTTCAGCCAGCCATTTGAACAGCCATTCGCTCTCGAAGACATAAAATCCTGAGTTGATCTCCTTGATGGCCTTCTCTTCGGGAAAGGCGTCTGCTTCCTCGACAATCATCATTATCCTGTCGCCAACTGATCTAATAATTCTGCCGTAACCGTGCGGTTCAGGGTGTTCAGTTGTGAGGACGGTTGCGATAGCACCGCGCCCTCTGTGAAAATCTACAAGGCTGCGCGCAGTTTCTTTTTTCAATAATGGAGCATCTCCGGGTATGACAAAAAGGTCTGAATTCGGGTCAACATGTTCTTTAACAGTCATCACAGCATCGCCTGTGCCGCGTGGCTCTGCCTGTTCCACAAAGGTAACACCAGCGTCCTTAAACTTCTCCATAACCGAATTCTTATGTGGCCCCCCCACCACGACGAAGATCTCATCAGGATTGAGCGATTGGGCTATGTCTATGCCATAACTGAGAAGCGGCCGCCCTGCAAGGAGATGCAGAACTTTACTTATCTTGGAATTCATTCTTTTGGACTGTCCTGCAGCAAGTATAGCAACATATAGCTTCTTATTCCCTTCTCTATTCCTCAATTTTTACCTCCTCAACATGTAATTGCTAATTATGGCAAATATTTTTCGATTTCAGGAAAGTATTTTTTAACAATGGCCCTTATCAGGCCTAATTGGACGCTTGAAGGCACTGTTGCCCCAAGCGCATAATGTCTTTTGACGAATAGAAATAGGGTTACAAAATTTTTAGTTACGACCATGACTTCTTTAAGTTCAATCTCATTTTCTACCACTTTCGCAGCTTTTAAAACGCTAGAAAGTGCGTTGGCAAAATAGTCAGCTGTCGCCTCCATATCAAGCTCAGGCGATGACACACCAGAAATGGGTAGTCCAGATGATACATCTATAACCCCTACGGCCATCGCTCCTGGCAGCTCCTCCTTTATTTTTGCTAATGTATTTCTCAGCTCCACCATTTTCCCCTCCTGCGTTTTAATCCCCTTCTATTTTAAAGAAAACTTTAACTCTTTTCATTTTCCCTTATATGTAACTTATATGTAATTTTAATGGGTAATATTGATTGGAGAGTTTTGGGCAACACCTATCTCCCAATCGCCCTAAAAACGGAAGATGCTTTCAGAATGGTCGGCTTTAATGCCTTTGCTGCACACTTCGAGACAGGCATCCACTACATACGGATCATACAATTTCCCTCTATTCTTGGAGAGCTCATCAAGAGCAGCGAAAAGGCCGAGAGCTGGTCTATAAGGCCTATGCGAACTCATAGCCTCGACGACATCTGCGACCGCAAGTATCCTCGCTTCCATCATTATCTCGTCGTCCCTCAGTCCATACGGATATCCTGAGCCATCGAGCCTCTCGTGGTGCTGTAGCACTATCTCAGCCACAGGCCACGGGAAATCCACTTCCCTGAGAATCTCGTATCCGACTATTGGATGCCTCTTTATGAGCTCAAATTCAATATCCGTCAATTTTGTCGGCTTCGACAGGATGTCAGATGGGACCGCAATCTTGCCTATATCGTGCAGCAATGCGGCGATGTAAATCCCTCTGGCAGTCTCCTCATCCAGATTGAGTTTTTGGGAAAGCAGATTTGTCAGGTCGGCGACGCGGCGCTGGTGCAAATCCGTGTATAGATCCTTAAACCTCATGATCTTGCTCAACGCCAACACGATATCCTCAAACAACACCTCCATCCTATTGAGATTTTCGCGCAGAGCCTGCTCAAGCTCCTTAATCTTAGTGATGTCCTGAAACACAATCTCCATGAAGTGATTTCCACTGTCGTCTTCTCTATGTTTCGCAAGCATCTTGACATGGATGGTTGTGCCGTCTCTCCGCCGCATCCTTAAGTCTATGTTGACTTCACCATCGGACACGAGCTTTGAAGTCACCTCTTTCAGCTCATCGGGGTCAACATAAAGTGCATCAATTTTGATGTTTTTAAATTCATCCACTGAATAACCAAATATCTCAGCAGTCTTGGGGTTGAATTCCAGTATCTCCCATGTGTCCATGCGCACCACACAGATACCGACAGGGACGCTTCTGAAAAGGTTGTAATACCGGGTTTCAAGCCTTAAGAGCTCCTGAACGGCCTTCTTCCTTTCCGTGATCTCCTTCGCAACAACCACGGTGCCATTGAGCTTACCATCGATATAAATACACGACAATGTCCCGACAAAATACCTTTTTTCGCCTTTTATGGTGAGCTCATATTCGTATTCGACAGGCCGTTTTTGGGAACACTGCTGAAAAGCTTTGTAGTAAAGATTTACAAGATATTCGGGGACAACTTTATCTATCTTCTCCCCCACGAATTTTTCAGGCGGAATGAGAAAAGCGCTCGGCGGGCCCGTAGCAAATACGAACCTGTGCTCTTTGTCGAGAACAAATACAAGTTCGCCCAGAGAATTAAGCAATGCCTCCACAAAAGGCTTTGAGTTTATGAGCTTTTAAGCTTCGTGTTTTGCCATCCGCGCCTGCCCCGAAGGTTAAGTCTGTATCCCATCCACGATTTCCATCACATTACCCCCATTATGTGAAATTCAAACATCAAGCTATGAGTATCAAACCTTGCCAATGCACATATCCATCGATATAGCCTATTATACATGTGGATAACCATATTTTCGAGCATTATAGGTTGAAACCGGCATAACGAACCTCTCAAAAATAAAAAGAGGGGCTGAAAAACCCCTCTTTATCACCTGCAGCTTGCATGTGCATATATCAATCAAATGTGTTTTGAGACCTCTATCAGGTCGGCTAACAGGGCATGTCCTGTCTGAATTCTGCCTGCCCCCGGACCTACTATAGTCACTTCGCCGAGATGGTCCGTTTTGAAAGTAAGTGCGTTGGTAACGCCTGTGACATGAAAGAGGAAATCATCCGGGCCGACCATTTCCGGAGTTACTTTCGCTTTGACAACTCCATCTTCACGCCAAACTTTGGCGATAAGTTTCCACCGTTTGCCTTCTTTCTTTGCTTTTTCAATGTCCTCGACGGTCAGGCCAGTAATGCCCACTCGCTCAACATCGGAAGGTTTGAGGTGACCATCAAAAAGCAGGTTTGCGAGTATGACCGCCTTTGCAACTGCGTCCCAGCCCTCGACATCCGCATCCGGTTTGGCCTCAGCGTAACCGAGCCGCTGCGCCTCCTTCAGCGCCTCCTCGTAAGATTTTCCGGTCTCCATGTTGCTGAGGATGAAATTGGTGGTTCCATTCACAATGCCCCGCACTTCCTCAAAGTGAACTCCAGCAAGAGGGCCGAGTGCGAGGTTTAGCGCTGGTGTGCCCGCAAGCACGGTTCCTTCGAACCTGAGCTGAACTTTCATGTCGTCCGCTATGGCCTTGAGCTCATCGTAAGCGAGAGCTATGGGGCCCTTGTTCGTGGTGATCACATGCTTTCTTGATTTTAGAGCTTCGCGGATGTGGGTAATTCCGGGTTCACCTGTTTGAAGGTTTGTCGGGGTGACTTCGGCAATCACATCCGCCTCGCTCTCATGCACTATTTTCAGGCTGTCCCAACCAGTTTCCCCAAGCTCCTCTATCTTTTGGCCGTTATCAACAAGCTGCAACGCTTTTTTCAGGTCGATCCCGTCTGGATTGTGGATGCTGCCCCATACGAGGTCAGCAATTGCAACAACTTTATAGCTAAACCCGTATTTTTCTTCAAGATAAGATTTTTTGTTAACCAAAATCTCCGCAAATCCACGCCCCACTGTGCCAAAGCCTATAATGCCAATTTTTACCTTTTTCATGGCTCATCTCCTTGTTTTGCAAAAATGAGATAAATCTTCAACAAATTGCATCTAAAAACGGAGAGAATAAAAACAGAAATCACACCTCAACGATGGAATTCCGATAACCGATTCGTTCAGCCATAACAAATTCGCTATTTCTGTCTTGATTTGAAGGCTATCGATGCGAAATAGATTAAGCCTCCCCAAAGCACTATCGCACCGAAAAGGAACATTATCCATGCAGAAAGCGGCATATCACTCCTCCTTGTTGCCCTTTAGGATTGACAACACTATCGCCAGAAGCAGCCCTCCAAGATAGACCACACCTCCTATTTTTATGGTATTGGCCGGGTATCCGCCGTAACCGTGCTGGAACAGTTCAATTACGGACATGACAAGGATAACGATGAGAACTATCGGGGTGATGATCTTGACCGATATGTCCCACCATATACCGATTTTGATCTCAGAGACAGCATTGACCTCTTCCCTTATCTTCGATGTGCCATAAATGTAGCCTATCAATATGGCCTCCATGAGACCCACAAGTGTAAGTCCAAAAGCCGAGATGTAGTGGTCGATGATGTCTAACCAGTAAAATCCGCCCTGCGTTGTGTAGATTATCGCTATAAGGAAAGAGGCAAGGCTAATCAACACCAGTGCAAGCGTCCTCGATATTTTCCATTTATCTTTTACTCCCGCAACGATACCCTCGATCTGAGAGAAAGCTGATGTTGTAGCAAGGTTAAGCAACATGAAGAAGAACAGCACACCCCATATCGGTGCTCCTGGAAGTTTAGATATGGCAGTTGGGTAGCTAACAAAAGCAAGGCCAATGCCTGATCTTACAACTTCGCTGACAGGCTTTCCAAGCGTGAAAGCGAGGAATCCGAGGATGCTGAAGACGGCGAAGCCGCCAAGGAATGATATGCTGGAATTGCCAAGAGCCGTTATCACTGCGTTGTTGTTTATCTCATTATCCGGGGGATTGTAACTGGCATAAGCGATTAAAGTTCCCATTGCGAGGCTCAATGTAAAGAATATCTGCCCGTAGGCATCAAGCCATACCTGTGGATTCTTAAGTTTGGAGAAATCCGGGGTGAGATAGAATTTCAAGCCCTCCACAGCGTTCGGAAGAGTTAAACCCCTGATAACCATTATCACGAGGATGATAAGCGGTGTTATCATCAGCACAGTGGCTATTTTACCTGTAAGTTTTGGCCCTTTGAATATCGAGAAGAAAATGGCAAGCCATGCAATCACAAGCCCAAGTAGTATTGGAATCCTTATGTTGCCCAGCTGGCCGTGCCACTGATCAGGAGGGATACGGTTGAGGAATTTCTCGAAGAAAAACACTTCTGCGTTCGGCTGCCACGCAAGATTGATGGAATAAGCGATATGATCCACTACCCATGCAATTATGACAGTGTAGTAAGTCGAAATCAGGAATACAAGAACCAGAGCAAACCAGCCGACCCATTCCCATGTCTTGCCGGTGAGTTTGGCCATGGCCCTCGGTGCACCGGACTGCGTTTTTTGGCCGGCGAAATACTCAAGAATTACGAGAGGGATTCCGGCGGTCAGCAAAGCTATGAAATAGGGTATGAGGAACGCTCCTCCGCCGTTCTTGTAGAGCAGGTATGGGAAACGCCAGATGTTACCCAATCCGGCCGCGGCTCCAACTGCCGCCATTATGAATCCCAACCTGCTGTTCCACCTTTCACGATTTTCCATCTATTGCCTCCGAATTTACTATGAATTAAGCCCGCAGAGGGGGATTTCCCCTCTGCGGAAAAGCCATAAATTTCTCATTAGAAGCCCTTGACCAGATAGACAAGGGAACCAAGCATCGGGCTGTTGCCGTTAGGATTATTCCATGAGCCAACGCCAGCGCCAAGTGCAATGCCACCAGGAAGGCCATAGGAAATGTTAACCGCTATCTCGCTGCCGCAATCCACATTTGCCTGGACATGTTTGTATTTGAAGAAGTCGAGCCTGATGCCCACACCGGCAAATCCAGTGGTAAGGTTAGCGTTGATGACATTGAGGTCTGTGACAGGCGGGAAGCCCACAAGGTCAAAGCCATAAGGTGTGTTCAGCATAAATGCAGGGCCAAAGCCCACCCAGCCATCATAGAAGTTATCGTAGGCATACGGGCCGTTGAGAGGATTGAAGTATGCTTCATTGTCTGCCGTAGTTGTGTCATCACCACTGATGTTGACATAGCCACCACCTATCTTAAGCGGGAAGGCGATGGGGAGTTTGTAATGAGCGGTGAACTCAATGGCGTTGCCTTTGTAGTTGACAGCCGGGTTCACGCTTTTGTCAGCGCCCATCTGCATGATGTAAGCGAGATTGTAGTCGAGACCCGATATGCCACCTGTGCCGCGGAAGCCCACCCACATCGGGTTGTTGTCCTCCGTAGGAACAGGATTTCCGCTGGCATCCCAATGAACAAAGTTCCTGACCATCACGCCGAAGAGATCGAGGTTAAGCATATTCATCGGCTCCACATTTGCATAAAAGCCATACATGCTCTCATCGACGCCAGGAGCTCCCATTCCTGTGCCGATGTAGCCCATTCCGCCTGTCTCGATAAGCTTATAGCCAAAGAGGTTGATCTGGGCGGGGCCAACGGAAACTTTTGCTTTCACACCAAGCTCGCCCTCTTCTCCACCGTCGAACAGAAGAAGGCCATTGTCATAGGCGACTCTCTGTTTACCGATCTGCAGGCAAACAGGAAGGCCAAATAGGTTTTTAACCTTTAAATAGGCTTCTTGCACGCTGGCATGGGGATCGCCCGGAGCACCGTAGATTGGGTGCGAGCCAAAGTTGCCAGCAGCAGCCACACGGACAAAAGCGGATGCGTTTTCCGAGAAATTAGCGGTCAGGTTCACATCGGCATGCATGTAGAAGTGGGAATCATGATCCTCGGTGGAATCTGTGAAATCCGCGTTGCTCCAATAAAAGTTATAAAGATAGAACAATCCACCAACTTTGACATTTTCCTGTGCCCTGAGCGGCATAGCCAGCACAAGAGCCACAGCAACAATAGCCATCACTTTACGCATGGTATAACCTCCTTTTTGATTTTTTGGTTACAAACTTTGTAGCATCACCTTGAAGGTGATGCTGAAAAAATAACGGGGAACCCACCGCCCCCTCAGGGGCAGATAGGTTCCCCGTGAATGTCTCATGCAAAAAACCCATAGGTTACTTCTGGGTCGCTGGCGGGAATACAGCCACAACCCTTGCAGGGAATCCAGATGCCTGTGTGAACTTGGGCGCTCCGATGAAGATTATGCCACCCTTCTCCGGAAGCTTATCGACATTAGCCATGACCTCGACCTGATACCTGTTGGCATCGCCGAGGAGGTAATACTCGACCTCGAAGGTCGTGGAGATGCCATGATCGGTGCCAAGCGTCTCATGGCCAAATCCGACGATGTCACGGTTCTCAACAAGCCATTTAGCTGCCTCAAGTCCAAGGCCGGGGAAGTGCATGTTGCCTTCCTCTGTGCCAGCAATGAAGGCCTTTTTATCATTCCATTTCTTGCCCCAGCCGCTTCTCATTATGACAAGCGCGCCCTTCGGAATTTCGCCGTATTTCTTCTCCCATGCCTGGATGTCAGCAACTGTCATCTCGTAATCGGGATTTGCTTTGACCGAATCCGTGCAATCTATCACGACAAACGGAACCACGAATTTTTCCATCGGTATGTCAGCGAGCTGATACTTGCCACCAAAGTGTGCAGGAGCACCGACATGAGTGCCGATATGCTCACCGACATTGTTCCACACATTCATGAAGAAGCCGTCTTTCTCAACCGTGAAGAGGTTAACCCTTTCAGGCGGTGTGAAGCCCGGCCAGACAGGCATGGAATCGGTCACGAGATGGGTGCAATCGACCCACTCCCAATTCTTGAGGTAGTTCTCATAGATGTCCCAGAGGTTCCATCCTTTGAACTCGGTATCATCCACGCCTTCACGCGGGTCAGGGAGTATAGCAAATGCCCTTGCAGGGAACCCTGAGGCATCGTGGAACTTAGGCGGGAGCACCACAAAAAGGGCGCCTTTTTCCGGCAGAGGATCGGTGTTATCCACGACTTCGACCTGATACCTGTTGGCATCGCCGAGCAGGTAATACTCGACCTCGAAGGTCGTGGAAATGCCATGGTCCGTGCCAAGCGTCTCATGGGCAAATCCGACGATCTTGCGGTTCTCAACGAGCCACTTGGCAGCCTCAAGACCGAGGCCGGGGAAGTGCATGTTGCCTTCCTCTGTGCCAGCAATGAACTCTTTCGGATTGTACCATTTCTTGTGCCATCCGGTTCTCATAAGGACAACTGCGCCCTCAGGAATCTGGCCGTTCTTATCCTCCCATTTCTTGATGTCATCGACCGTCATCTCATAATCCGGATTGGCGTTGACCGAGTCCGTGCAATCGATAACCACGAGAGGTGCCACAAGCTCTTTCACCGGGATGTCCTGAAGCTGCCTCTTACCGCCAAAATGAGCCGGTGCTCCGATGTGAGTGCCGACATGCTCCCCTACGCTGTCCCAGACATTCATGAAGAAGCCGTCTTTCTCAACGGTATAGAGATTCCTGCGGATCGGTGGTTTGAAGCCGGGCCAGACTGGCATGGAGTCTGTAACTTCGTGAGAGAGATCTACAACTTTGCGCGTGGTGATGTATTTGATGATCTGCTCAGGTGTAGGTTGTGGTGGTTGCTTTTTACAGCCACCGAGTGCGAGCACTACTCCGAGTGCTACCACCACTATGCCCATCTTTTTCATCTCTCAAAACCTCCTTTTTGAGCGTTAAGTGTAATCTTTAATATCATGGGAAAACGGTCAAATTTCCAGTCCAACCGTTTGTGGCATGTTAGATATCGATAGGCTTTATAACTTCGACGATTTTGTATTATATTCATGTCATCACATTTGTCAATGTCCCCTGATAGCGCTTATATCAAAAGTATCGCAAAAATGGGGCATGAAATATAAGGTTCGCCTTTACCCCACATTCAAAATTTGAATTTATGGAAAATTTTCTCGAAAATTTTGTCACATAATATGAGTTGGGTGACATGAAAATGATTATCTTAACTCGAAGGAGGTATTGCTATGAATAGCGTTATAACTATACTCATACTAAGCCTTCTACCATTCAAAAACACATATCTTGGGTTCCGCATATCGTCGTTATCCCATGTTCCGGGCAGCTTCGTGATGCAGATACCGGTTGGAAGCACGAGATTGGGGTTCGACATGGGCATTTCTTATAGCACTCTCAATAGCAAAACTCAAATTTCAAATACATCCCCATCCCCCACACAACACTTTCGCTCTTTAACTGCGGATGTGGGAGTTGAGATATTCGTCCCTGTTGTTTCCCGTGAGTATAACGGCAGAAACCTGCTCGGCTTTATGGAGATTCGTTCCGGTTACTCTTTTGGTAATGAGGTTGCACCACCTTTTGTATATGGTCAAGATTCGGTAAAAACTGCATATCAAGCTTTCTCCGTGGCTTTAAAAGTAGGTTCAGAATACTCTGTGAAAATTTTCGGGATGGACACCCGCCTGCAGCTCAGCACGGATCTGGTAACTCTAACTTACAAGCATAACAAAAGGACGATTTACAATTCCTCGGGCTCCTCTGTCGATGAACAGAGCTTTTTCAATGTATCAGGGATGAACCTATTTGCCGGTAAATTCTCGTTGTGGCTGCTTTTCAAACTGTAAGAAGGTGGTATTATGAAACTAATTCGCCTTCTTATCGGTGCAGTAATCCTTACCACATCATGCATTATTTCGGATCAGATACAGTATTGGGACACTGTGTTCAACTTTCACGATGGCGTTTTCATGCGGTGGAGATACAGGCTATTTGTCGATGGGCAACTTTATACCGATGTGAAAGTGGAGCTCAAACACATAGGGTATGAGGTCAAAGATGGATACAACTGCAAAAAGTTTGCAGCCTACTATGTGAACTCGTCCACCATATCGGCCGAGACGACTTATGTATGGTATAGCAATTCCGACACGGGGCTCATCCTTGTAGATATCGAGGGTGGATATGTGCCTATGCCCGTCTTCAGAAACGATCCCGACGGTGTAAGGTATCGCATTGGTAACAGGACATTCCACAGCTTAAGAGAGATTGTCCGATTTATGAACAGCGTGGTATGGGGCGGAGTCGCAGAACCAACTCAGCTTTCGCAACCTCAACTTACACTGAAGTATCCTCTCGCTCCTGGCAGCCGATGGGTCGTGTTCACATCTCCGTGGCTCAGGACAAGGGAGATAGTAGGAATGGAAGAAGTGGATGTGCCAGCAGGAGAGTTTTATACCCTGCATCTGAAGACTTACGATGAGGATGCTCCAGACCTTACCATAGACGACTGGATTACAGGTGAAGCGTGGGTGAAAAAAGCTGTTTCGTCCAAAGTGGCCGTTTATGATGATCAAGGCCGCTTCTTTAAATTTGTCACGATGACGGATATCTCCGAGCTTGAAGAAATAGGCTGGGGTGAAATGCCATGAATGCAATCGTTATTTTATTGGTGATGAGTGGCTTGAAGCTTGGACTTCAGGTCGAGACCCCCAACAGGGTGCCCTCCACATTTGTGGCGGAATACGGGATTAGCAAAAAAATCAATGTGGTTATGGGATATACGGCAGGTTTTTCCAGACAGACTTTAACCCAACATGTCCTTACCGCAATTAATGAGCGTGAAACCGATATGTCGGGATACGGAGGTGTGATCGGACTAAAATGCAGGTTCAGGGAAAACAGGCTATCGCCAATCCTTTTGTGGCAAAACACCATCACCCACTCTTATGGAAATGTCTGGGGAGCAGTTTCCAGGGATTCTGTCAGTCTGGGCAATTATTCAGTTGATATGTGGGGGCTCCGAACCGATCTGGAGATAGGGATAAACATATCCATGAAACTCCTGAAATTCCCTGTCGAAGTTGAAATCTCCGGCAGAATTGCAGAAATTGGGGGCATAGGCCTCTCCGTTTCTTCCAGCCGGTTCGTTATTACCCAACAGCAGAAATTTATAACCGTGTATCCATTCAGCAAATCCCCTATTTCGATGCGGTTCTACATCGAGATATGATGAGGAATACAAACCGCGTGCATCCAACAGGGCGCGGGGAAATCCCTGCGCCCCCTTCATAACTCCACCATGACTTTATCGACATCCCATGCTGCATTAACATAACCTCCATGCAGCGTTACAGGTCGCTAAGCTCATACCTAAAAGAAAAATTTGGCGATAAAGTTTATCGGGTATCAATAGATGCGGGCTTCACATGTCCCAACCGCGATGGCACTCTTGCTTACGGAGGATGCATCTTTTGCGATGAAGCAGGCTCTCGCGCAAGGTATGTGGAGCCGCAGCTACCAATCCGAGAACAGCTCATTAAAGGCATGGATTTCATAGGTCGCAGGTTTGGCGCAAGGAAGTTTATCGCCTATTTTCAGGCTTACTCAAACACCTACGCGCCCATTGAGAAATTGAGGGAAATTTACTCCATCCCTCTGGAGTTTCCTGAGGTAGCCGGTATATCCATATCGACACGGCCCGATCTCGTCTCGGAGGATGTCCTTGACCTGCTTGATGAGCTCTCGGATAAGGTTCATGTGTGGCTGGAGATCGGCGTTCAAAGTTTTCATTACAGGAGTTTGGTCAAAGTCAGGCGGTTTCATGGGGTAGCTGAGTCGATAGACGCAATTCTCAGGGCCAGGAGACACAGGGTTGAGGTGGTGACCCATGTAATTCTGGGCCTGCCCGGTGAAACAGTCCGGGAAATGATCGAGACCGCCCGCATTTTGAGCGCATTGGGCGTTGACGGAGTTAAGATGCATCATCTGTATGTCGTAAAAAACACCGATCTTGCGAAGCTCTACGAGAAAGGCAAGGTAAAGGTTTTCGATACCCCCGAAGATTACGCTAAAGTTGCATCCCTGTTCATAGCGCATCTGTCCCCTGACATCGTCATCCACAGGCTGGCTGGCCGTGCGCCAGCCGACATGCTAATAGCACCCGAATGGACATCCAACAAATTTGCCCCAATTCAAGCTATACAAAAAGAGTTAGAAGACAATAACCTTTATCAGGGCAAATTGCTAAAGTTGGGGCTGACCATTCCTTAGAGTTTTCCGTGCTTTGGGGCTTCCTCCAGAGCAATTTTGAGCGCTTCTTCTATCGGGACATTCTTCTTTTTCAACGCCACCATGAGGATGCCTTTTTCTTCCAGCAGCTTGCGGTTTTTCATGCCCATAGAGTGTCCTACGAATACATCGCAATCCTTCAACAAATCGTGTATCAGGGCAGCCTTTCGAGGGTCGTTGTGGTCCGTTATGCCGAGTTTCTCATCGGTATAAGGGTTTTCTATCGTTTTTACGAGCTTGAAATCCCCGTCTTCGTATTCAAATATCTCATACATCTCCGCATCGCCGAAGTGACCAAATCTTACGACTTTACCATCATCCGTGGCTACTGCTATTTTCATGTCAATCTCTCCTTTTGTCTTTTAAAATTATGTCGTAGAAGTTCAAATCGAAAAAGTCCGAGCAGAATTCAAATGAATTTTTGGCCGATCGCAATGTTTTGTCTTAAAATATGTTGTCTTAACATTATTTATATCTGAAGGTTGCACATGTGGAACCATAACTTATAGTTAACAACCAAAAATAACATGGGGGCAGTGATGCTTGATTTTGAGAGAATTGTGAGGTTGCTGGAGGAGGAAGATTGGGAGACAATCCGAAATGTTGTGCCTGAGTTAAACCGTCTTGACGGTTTATGGCAGGGTATCAAGTATCATTACACAGATGCATGGACGCATACTCAACATGTCGTTAAGGGAGTAAAACTTGTGAGGGACAAAGTGGAGGGGAAGGAGGTTGTGCTCGATTTTTCTCCGCCCCGCGAAAGTGGATTTTACGCCTTTCAGAGCTCTGATTTCTTTGATCCGCATGTGACGAAATGGCTGAGGGAAACAATGGATTTGAGGACGAGATCAGGATTTAAATTGTGGGATGTCGTGCTTGTTGCCGCCCTTTTTCATGACATAGGGAAGCCGGATACGGCCGAGGATGTCGGCGATGGCATCCGGGTTCATTTCATCGGGCACCCTGAAATTGGCGCAGATATTCTGAAGAAAATGCTCAATGCACGGGCGTTGAACGACCCGTGGCCTATGGTTCTGGACCTGATAAGATACCATTTCCTACTGCTGAAAGGTTTCAGTTACAATTTTCCTGAAAAGAGGTTCATCCCTTATGTGAGCGGAGACAACAAGTTCAAGGCGATGCTCCTCGTCTTGAACGTCGCGGACATTCTCTCTTCCAAAGCGAGCCATCGATTTGCCGAATATATGGAATATCTTGGCACGGTAGCATGGTACTGGATCTATTACGAGAGGATTCTGCACCTAAAATATGATTATTTTGCAAGCACTTACACACCAGCCCAATACAGAAGCATAAAAGAAGCCGCAACTATGATCTCACTCACACCTCCCAACCCGTATGCCATCAACTTTGGGAAAATCTCCGTACAACATCACAAGGAAAAGGTAAAATTGGACAGGGAGTTTTCTATTTTCGCCGAGTTTTCCGTGAGACATCCCGTAGAAGTCGTATCCATGCAGGGGATCAAGTTCCTTGCCGGTCTCGCGCGGCAGTTGCCGCATGTCTATCGGAGATTTAGCCAAAAGGCCGAGCACAATCCTTTGGTAGCTGATGCTGTAAAAGCCGTTGATATCGCTGTAGGAAACAGAGATATAGCAGAGTGCCAATCGTGTCTTGTGCTAGCGATTGTGTTGCTCTGCAATCTCGGGGACAGGGAGAGTGCACTCAAACTCACAGGTTCACTTGAATCCGATGCTGGCGTTGAAAAAGTCATAAGATATTGCGGTTTTATAAGGGAGGTTGACCGCTTGAACAGGGTCTCAGCCTATTTGTTGGGACGGGCACTTGGCTTTATCTCGCCCGATAGGATAGAACACTGGCTCGTTTTACCCTGCAATTCCTTATCTTTTTACATCTGGGATGAGATTTTTGAGCATATGGTAGGTGAGATGGTATCATCTCCTCCCTTCAAGGCTGGTATGGCAAGTGGCGAGCTTCAGAGACTTTTTCTTAAGCTGTGGGAATGTCCGAATGTCAGCAAGCAGCTGTCTCAGTATTCCACATGGGTCATGAAAAACATAACTAAGTCCGACACCGTCTTCCCCGACGCTGAAACTACCAACATCATCGTGAACTCCATCGTTGAAGGGTTTGAAGCTGACATTGTCAAGTGGATCCACCACAAGAGACGCAAATTGGATGTAAGACTTATAGTGTCTATGGTCCGATCGGATGTCTCTATCCTGCTTTACATTAACGACACGAAATTACTTAGAAAGATCCTTCCGTTCGATATTGGCCGAAAAGCGAGGCAACTTATCAACTCAATTCTTGACAGTAGAACACCTTGCGAAAGGCTCAGACGGCTGACCGCCGCCCTTGACATGAAGGTCGAAGAGATCGTGTCGCTTGATAACCTTGAGCGCGTTATCATGGAAATGCTGGATAGATTGGGACTTGAGGACGAAATTGTCGACGTTGAGACCTATTCGAATGCGGAAAAATTAAAGAGGCTGGCAACAAAGTTGCCAGCCTCCGCGCGTCTTACTACACTGCAATGTTTAAACAAAATAATACATGAGAATAAACCCATGAGAAACTCAAACATTATTAAACGGCTATCGAGCCTGCTTATAAAAAAGTTTTTATAGTGGCGGCAGCGAACCCTATTTATGAAACAGCATTGCCGACGGCTCCTGTTCTTAAAAAAACCGTTCTCAATATCAGCGGTGGCTTTGGGTTATGTCCCCTTTCTTAAACTCATCCCCACAAGCCACCGCGAACCCCTATAAATCAGTGGAAGGCCCTTATCCACTCTGGCTTTCTCATCCTTGTCAAAGAACAAATCAATCATCGTGTCAAATTTTAAAAGCCATCAGCAAAAAATTACCAATTCGGGAAAGCGAGAGATCGGGAATCAGGAGGAAATTTATAAAAAAATTTATTCGATGACCGGGATCACAAGGCTTTAGGAAATATCTTTGGTATCATAAGATTTTGTATTACAAGCAGATAGAAAATATGTAAAGAAATTTTACGCCTCGAGGTCCATGTGCGTAAAAATTTAACATTCTATTCCATACTCAGCCATCCTATGGTTCAAAGTGGGACGAGAAATACCGAGTAGCCTGGCAGCTCTGGTCTTATTGCAATCTGTTACCATAAGCGCTTTTTCTATCCTCTCTTTTTCAGCACCATTCAGATCAATTATTTCTGTGGGATACATTGTTAAAATCGTTTCTTGAAGGTCTTTTTCACTTATATCTGTAAGTTTGCTATCCTCTCTATTAAAACTCATATTGTCAATTAGATTTTCAATGACATTTTGTAGCTGCAAGACATTAGCTTCCCATTTGAAATTCAAAAGGAAAAATTTAGCTTTATGAGTTAGTCGATAATTGACTCCATCGGCTTTTTCTTCTGTTTTCTTTTTGATAAAATGTTCAGCAAGCAGCAATATGTCTTCCCATCTCTTCCTCAAGGGCGGCAACCACAAGGTATGCTTAAACCTATGATATACGCTTTCTGGAAGTTTATTTTTTACCTCTTCAAGCGGTTTGTTTGATTCAGCGAAAATATATAATCTGTTTTTATGTTTCACCATTTCATTGTAAGATAGATTGTCAGGGAACTCTAAAATGTCGAGCAATTTCTTCATGCCCTTTGGGGGGATATCAAGCAAACCATCTACAAGAAAAATTATATCTTCTCCTTGTCTAAATCTATTTTGGATGTCTGCAAATATTTGACGAATTTCTTCCTCCGTTGCACCGTGGGGTAGTTTTGTCACCTTTCTAAAATCAACATTTTTGTTTAACTTGAAGTAGTTATATACGCTAGACACAAAGTGAGATTTACCAGTTCCCGTTTCCCCAACAATTAAGGTAGAAAAAAACCTTTTCGATTCCAGACGGTTTATGAACGATATGATTGAGGCTATAAGGTTTTTGTTCTCTGTTAAAAATAGATTGAATATGGGATACTCCTCCCGAACCTCTGGTAGGGCTATTTCTTGTTCTTTTCGGTCGATATAATGTCTGATTTTAAGAAAAAGCTTTTCAAAGCTCTCATTCTTAGACCAAAAGTCGTTAGAACCTTTCATAACTATACCAGCCGCCTCTTGCGATTTTGCTGCTCCGGAAATTGCTATTATGTAACTACCTGTTTCCAGAAATTCCCGTATTATCTCCTCCGCCGTAACACCATCAAGGAAGTAGTCAAGCAGAATAACATCGAAATGTTTAGACTGCAAAAGCTTTTTTGCATATTCGTATTTTGTCGCACCAATCACCTGAACTTTGCCACCAAAGTTTTCCTTGAGACCGCTGATGAGATTTTCAACAAAAATGGTGTCATCATCCACGATAAGCACCTCGATCGTGGGTTCCAACTTCACATGCTTCCTTCTGGGTTGTGTCATGGCAATCCTAATTTTATAAACTTGAGGGGTGTTTATCAACAAGACACGAACACAAGTATCCACGCTACCCTATCACGCGCACCTCGACCTCGTCGAATACTCTCGCACCGAGTGCTTCTCTGGCATTTCCCTCTCTGACCGAGATCTCAAGGCGTTCGGATGAACCGATTATGGCAAGCAGTTCGCCCTCAGGCACATCGGCATAAGCTTTGACAATGCCACTTATTTTTCGGCCCCTGACAGTGATTTCGATCTGCCTGGCTGAGCGGATGAGCCCGGCGTCGATGTTAGTTATCAAATTGCCAAACTTATCGATGTAAATAATTTGCCCTTTCACACCCTCAGGGGTCACGATAGGTGAGGGCATCTCGACGGTGATTGGATTATCAAACGGTTTTCCAAGGCGGGAAGGCGGCGTTTTAAGCGTCAACCTGGCCGCAGCAGGCGCAAACACATCCCTGCCGTGGAATGTGTTAGATGCGGTTTCAGGCACGGGCAACTCGAACGCCTCCCATTCGCCTCGATAGAAAGGAGTAAACACCCCGTTGTCGGGCCCTACGAAAAGGTAATCCTCGGTCTTGAGCACCATCGCCCGCCTTGAGCTCCCTACACCAGGGTCAACCACTACGAGGAATACGGTGCCTTTTGGGAAAAACTTGTAAGAGACCTCAAGCAGGAACTGAGCGGCAATCACGGAATGCGATGGCACATCGTGTGAGATGTCCACGAGCGTTATTTCGGGGTTAATCCCCAGCATAACGCCCTTCATAACGCCCACATAATGATCCTGAGTGCCGAAATCGGTCAGGATAGCGACTATCGGCCTCATCGATACATGCCAAATGTTATGCTGTAAGTCGTCCCAGCATCCGAGCCGCTCATGCCGATGTCAACCGAGTAACCGTTTCCAACGATGCCGGCACCTATACCCATGTTCTGATTGTAATAACCAACCCTCAGGGCAAGAACCCTAAGCACAATCACCTCGGCAAAAAGCGAATATGTCTGGAAATACCTGTGCCACTGGTAGTCAAATCCGGCCGTGAGGCCACTTTTCGTGATAGCCACGCCAAGCGATCTGCGGTAATCCGCATCGTTTCCCCGATAACCCAGATTCTGGAAGACATAGGATATCTTGAACGCACCTGCCGACAGCACGCTACCGAAGTCCAACATGAAAATCGAGCTGTGAGACATGTCCACTGTCTTCGCGCCAACTCGAAAGTATCTGAACCCCACACCCGCGCTGGCGGACACCCCTTCCCTCAAACTCCCCTTCACGGATGCGCCAAGCATGTAGGTGTTTTCCGAGTATATGCCTTTGACAAACTTTGAGCTGAAACCAAGTCCCACAGCGAAATGGCCTGAACTCAGCGCTGCCGCTGCCTCACTGTAAGAGAGATCACTGAGCTGGAAAGGGTTGGTGTATGTGAATTCGGCCGTAAAGCGGTTGTCCGACGCTATGGCGCCGGTGTTGAGGAATATTGCGGCCGCTCCGCTAACTACAGGGCTGCTCCCACCCATGAAACTTATGGTCCGCGCATCAAATCCCATCGACCCCCAGTATGTCACAGCCAAAAATATCAGGAATGTATTCATGGTTTCACCACCGCAAATGTTTTTCTTTCAACGATGTTGGGAGTGTTGACTTTGACAAAATACAGGCCGGGCGGTAATCCGTTCGTGTCAAAATTCACTGTGAGCGTTTCATGGGGCTCCACGGAGAACGCCTTACAGGTTAGCTGTCGGCCGACCTCATCGTGCAGGCATACCGTGCCGTCGAGGTTCTCTGTGAAGGCGAACGAGGCCGTGAGCCCATCTTCCGCATGGATGACCCGATCAGACAGTTGGAACAGCTCCATCTTAAGGGCTATCGGGGGAATTTGAACGATCTGGGTGATCGCTTGAGGCGAAATTCCTTCATCGGCTACGCCATTGGAATCGCTGTCAACGACAAGCTCGGCAAACCTGTCTATCACATTGGGGGCGCCTATGAGCTGGTTATCAGGAGCCGCATCGCCACCTGTCGAGTTGTCGCCGCCTGCAATCAGTGCAACGACCTTGACCGTCGCTCCGGGCTCAAGATGGCCCGACGAAAATGCACTTGAGAACGGTATCGCGGCCTCAAGTCCGCCTCGTTTGCCGCTCCGTGCACCGACGACGAAGCTCGCACCGCTCAAAACCTCCGTCCTCCCGTTGCCGAGCAGTTTGTGCACGCCGCCTGTCGGCTGATCGGAATTCCAGACGGCTATCAGTATGCGCGGCTTCATGCCCCTGAACGAGAAATTTCGCGGATACCAGTCGAGGTCGTTTATGTCGTAATCGCCGGGCGCATCCCCGAAATCGAGCACAATCAAAATGGCATTGTATTGGAGGATGTAATCGGCACCCACATAGAGCGATGTTGAGTCCCATGTGAGGTATATGTTGAATATTTCATTCATCTCGCCCCATCTCGAGTCCGATGGGCTGTCAGCAATTATCAGTTCATCACTGGAAAAATCGTCCAGCTGACCATCCACATTTATCGTGTGATATGTGGTGGAAACCAACAACAATGCGATCCAGAATGGGTTCATCTCAATTGCTCCTCATTGCGCCCCTAAAAGTTCCTCGTTTACTTTTTCGGTGGCCGTTTTCAGGGCTTCGGCAGGCGTTTTCAACCCTTTCAAAGCCGCCTCCATCTCGGGATTGAAAATCCTTTCAAAGTCACCGTAGTTCGGCACAGGCGGACGGGGACGCGCATGTTTCATCTGTTCTATGAATACCGGAAGATAGGGATGTTTCGTCGTGTCGATGAGCGGCAATGCCTGAGTGTTGACGGGAATTTGACCCAGCTGATTTGCCCAGTAGGCCTGCGTTTCAGCTGAGAGCAGGTATCTGAGGAATTTGACAGCGTTGGCCTTATGTTTTGCACCGACGGGAATCACCATGTTGGTGCCTCCGATGGATGTGGCCGAACCTGCCGGGCCAGCAGGTATCAAGGCGACGCCGTAGTTCATTCCAAGCTCATTCAGAGACTTTATCGACCATGGGCCGTCAAAGATCATGGCATATTTGCCGTTCCTGAAACCCGCATCCGGCGGAATCGCCCCGCTTTGCCATGCACCCGCCTCAACTTTGTATTTTCGATACAGATCCACTTTCAAGGAGAAGCCGCGAATTGCCTCAGGCGAATCGAGCATGCACCTCTTACCATCGTCGCTTAAGAATTTAGCTCCATAGCTAAAGAAGAACGGGAATGTCCACCAGAGCGTGTTCCTCATCGCAAATCCCCATATCTCTTTGTGGGGATCCGTCAGCTTTTGGGCAACATCGATAAACTCATCCCATGTCTTCGGAGGCGAATTGATGCCCGCCTTCTGAAATAGGTCCTTGTTGTAGAACAGGGCGATGCATGTCGTTTGGTCAGGAAGTCCCCAGAGCTTCCCATCGTAATAATTTCCGTAAAGCGCTGCTGTGGAGAGCTGTGCGATGATGGAGTTGAGCGATGGATCGTCCATAGGATGAACTCCTTTCTTGCTCGCAAGCACAGCTGTAAATGCGTAATCCACACGCGCGAGGTCAGGCACATTTTTAGTCGCAATGGCCGTGAGAAGCTTCTGCTCCATACCATCAAACGGCACCCTCTGGACTTTCACCTTCAGCCCTGTCCTTTTCGAGAAGCTGTCAACTATCGTCATGAACACCGCATGTTCTTCATCGTTATAACTTTCCCATATCACGAGATCAGCTTCGCCCGATTTGGATGCGTTGCCTTTCCCGGACCCCTTACAGGAGGCGAAAAACAAAAATCCTCCAAAAATCGCCATCAAAAGAAGGCTTTTCCATCTCATCAGCGACCCTCCGTTTGTGTTGTAGTATAATGTTTTAAATTCGGCTGTTGAAAGATTTTAAATCGAAAAGGGGTTAACAATGGACGATTTCGCAGCATACATTAAAATGCTAACCTTTCACTTGTTAAGAAGGTGAGACAATGGGCGCAAGAAAGATCGTGGTCAAGGGAGCGAAGGTCCACAACCTGAAAAACATTGATGTCGAGATACCTCGAGAGAAGCTCGTCGTTATAACCGGGCTATCAGGCTCAGGCAAGTCGTCGCTCGCTTTTGATACCCTTTATGCCGAGGGGCAGAGGCGATATGTAGAGTCGCTGTCAGCTTACGCTCGTCAGTTCCTCGGCCTGATGGAAAAGCCGGATGTCGATTTCATAGAGGGACTTTCACCTGCTATCGCCATCCAACCGCGCCGTGCGTCGAAGAACCCGCGATCCACAGTCGCCACTGTCACGGAGATCTACGACTACATGAGGCTACTTTTCGCAAGGATTGGGGTCCCGCATTGCCCAATTCACGGCGTAGAGATGAAATCCCGCAGTGTGGATGAGATCGTGGACGAGATAATGCAGAATCCAAAAGGGTCGAGGCTTCAAATACTCGCCCCGATCGTGCGCGGCAGGAAAGGCGAATATAAGGATCTGATCGAAAAAATCGCAAGAAAAGGGTTTGTCAGGGTCAGGATTGATGGGAAAATCTACAATGTCGAGGAAGCCCCTGAGCTGGAACGCTATAAGATGCACAACATCGACATAATCGTTGACCGACTTATACTCAAGCCCGGTATCAGGTCGAGGCTTGCGGACTCCATCGAGCAGGCTTTGAAAGAGGCCGATGGTTTCGTGACGGTCATAATCAACGATCGCGAGATGAATTTCAGCGAAAAACTGGCCTGTCCGATATGCGGCTATTCCATGCCGGAGATAGAGCCGCGCCTGTTCTCTTTCAACTCGCCTTACGGCGCATGTCCCGTGTGT
The DNA here is from genome assembly GCA_015489175.1 of Caldifarciminota bacterium. Taxonomy (GTDB): domain Bacteria; phylum Hydrothermota; class Hydrothermia; order B15-G9; family B15-G9; genus WGAI01. The sequence continues at coordinate 40,411 of WGAI01000006.1, forward strand.
TCGGGACTTGGCATAAAAATGGAGATCGATGTCAACCTCATAGTCCCGGATTCGTCGATCTCGATAATGGATGGTGCAGTTAAGCCATGGGGTGTGCCGAACGATTTTGTGTGGTCAAAACTCAAGCGTCTGGCAGGCTATTACGGCGTGAATCTCAATACGCCGTGGAAAGACCTGCCTGAAATCTTCCGAAATGTCGTGCTTTACGGCGTTGAAGACATGAAAGAATACGACGAAGATAACCCGGTGCCCATGTTCTACTTCTGGGAAGGGGTGATTCCCAATCTCTGGCGGCGCTACTACACGACAGAGTCCGATTGGGTAAGGGAGGAGATCGAGAAATACATGGTCAGACGTGTGTGTCCGGCATGTGGCGGGTCGAGGTTGAGGCGTGAGGCACTATCTGTAACGATAAAAGGCTATAACATCTGGGACATCAGCCAGATGACCATAAGAAAAGCCTTTGATTTCTTCCGCGCGATCTCACCTGAACACGATTTCGGCATGGAAGGAGTGGAGCCGCTTGATGAGCGCGAATGGATGATAGCGCATCAGGTGGTTCGCGAGATACTGGCGCGCCTCAAATTCCTGCTGGATGTGGGACTTGACTACCTGACACTGCACAGGCCTACGGAGACGCTGTCTGCGGGTGAAGATCAGCGGGTCAGGCTTGCGACACAGATTGGCTCAGGGCTAACTGGCGTGCTGTATGTGCTCGACGAGCCGTCTATCGGGCTCCATCCCCGCGACACGGATCGACTTATCAAAACGCTTATGGAGCTGCGCGACCTTGGAAACACCGTCGTTGTTGTGGAGCACGACAGGGAAACGATAGAAGCGGCGGATTGGGTCATCGATCTGGGACCGGGCGCAGGCGAGAACGGCGGCTATGTCGTCGCCACCGGCACACCAGAGGACATATCTAAAAATCCGAATTCGCTGACCGGACTTTACCTATCAAGAAAAATGGACATCCCGGTGCCGAAAAAGAGGAGAGAGCCTGGAGAAAAATGGCTCGTGGTTCGTGGGGCAAGGGAAAACAACCTCAAAAACATCGATGTCAGGATTCCTCTCAGCCTATTTGTCTGCGTGACGGGCGTATCCGGTTCAGGTAAGTCGTCGCTTGTGGAAGACACGCTGTATCGCGCCCTGAAAAAACACTTTTACGATTCAAGGGACAGGGTTGGCGACCACGACGGGATCGACGGGCTCGAACATCTGGACAAGGTGGTCAACATAGACCAGTCGCCCATAGGTCGCACCCCAAGGTCAAATCCTGCGACATACACCGGCGTTTTCACTCCGATCAGAGAGCTGTTCGCATCCCTCAGGGAGTCCCGAGTGCGTGGCTATTCGCCCGGAAGGTTCTCGTTCAATGTCAAAGGCGGACGATGCGAAGCCTGTAGGGGAGAAGGATTTATCAGGATAGAAATGCAGTTTCTGCCCGATGTCTATGTGCCGTGCGAGGTATGTAAGGGAAAAAGGTATAACCGTGAAACACTTGAGGTGAAATACAAAGGCAAATCCATCGCCGATGTGCTTGAGATGTCAGTCGATGAGGCGCTCGAACTGTTTTCAGATGTGCCCACGATAAAGAGAAAACTCCAGCTCCTGTCAGATGTGGGGCTGGGTTACATAAAACTCGGACAACCCGCAACCACATTGTCGGGCGGTGAAGCACAGCGCGTGAAGCTGGCGAAGGAGCTTTCAAGGGTGGCCACAGGAAGGACAATTTACATCCTCGACGAGCCCACAACGGGTCTTCATTTCGATGATGTCAGAAAGCTCATCGATGTCCTGCAAAGGCTGGTCGATAAGGGCAACACGGTTCTCGTCATCGAGCACAATTTAGATGTCATAAAATCGGCAGACTGGATCATCGATCTCGGACCCGAAGGCGGGGATCAGGGGGGATACATAGTTGCAGAAGGGCCACCCGAGAAGATCGCAGAGGTCGAAAACTCTTACACCGGACAGTTCCTCAAAAAGGAATTGATAACAAGAAAAAAGAAAAGGGGATGATCTCTCATCCCCTGATATTTCGTCAATGCTGAAGTAGATTCTCAGGCGAGCTCTTCTCCTATAACCATTGCTGTTATCGTCTGGTTGTGGTGCCAGAGAGGTATCAGGTCGGTGTTGCCGGTCTCTCCGTAAGTTGAGAACCCGATGATCGGCGTATCTTCGCCGACTATCTTCTTAATCTCGGCTATTTCGCGTTCTTTTGTTCCGTATATGTCGCTGAGTATGTCGCGCAGGATGCAATCGAACAGAAGCACAGCTCCTATCTTATCGGGATTGCCGGCCCTTCTTATGGCCTCCTTGACGGCCTCAACCATCGCATTCACATGCATGTCAGGCGTTGAGCTGAACAGAGTCAACCCTGTCCCTATGGGGACATCCGAGTAGAAGAGCATGCTCCCGTCGCCGAGTATTCTGGCAGGACTACGAACCTTCCATATCTTGGACGATGGCTCGATGGTGCCGAACGGATGCTCTGCAAACTTTGCGTTCGCATCCTCTATGCTTGAAACACCGAGCCACTCCATATAGACTTCCACTGCAGGGCGGTTGTTGATCTTGCGGACAATTCGAGGCGTCTGTCCGTTTTCGGTCACCACGCCAAATTTGGACGGATCATCAGACGGCTTAAATCCGATTTTTATCCCAACTCCAATCTTAAGTGTGGTGTAAAGAGCGGCTACGGAAACAGCTTTTGAATGGGCACCGTGTTTCGAGTAAACATAAGTCTCTTTGAACTTGAGATCATCGCCTGCCGAACCTCCCGCCGCCTGAATTTTATTCAGCGTGGCACCGGCTATACCACTCAACACACGTTCCTCCTTTCCGCTAAGCCCGTCGATCGAAATAAGCATGTTGTAAGGCAAAGAACGCAGAGCGGATAGAGGATCGACATTCTGCGATCTGATGAAATATAGCTCCATCTGAGCCTGCATCGTGCTGAACGCTTCGCGAACAGCCTCCGCTCCACTGCTCTCCGGGGCATCTCCTATGGGCGCATAAGCTGTGTTAACCGAGAATACCGTCTTGGGAGCCTGGATACTCAAAGCCACAATTGAGTTCTTGTGGAAACCCGTAGATGAGATCTCACCAGCTGTCGAATTCCCCCAAACCTCACCACCAAGCTCGTTCTTGATGGTGCTCACCACCTCTTCCTGAGAATTGGGTATGTTTGTGGATGCGAAAACCACCGTAAGGGTGGGAGGTTTGTCGAGCCCATTCCTCAGCTCCGCGACCACATCGCCGACATTGTTCCCCTCTGCGAAGACAAACTTTAGATTTTTCATATAAAGAACCTCCTGCGTGTGAGAGCATTATTTTATATGTTGTTAACATAATCTTCAAACAAATGGTGAAATACAGCATGCCACAATAAAAATCACAGTCTTTAGCTATCTGTTTCCACGCTTCCGTTTTTAAATGGTTACCGATTTAATACCCTTTGTCGCATTGACTTAACATATTATCCATTGTGGTTGAAAAACTAATCTCATAAGTTATATAATGGCAATGTAAAATGGAGGCACGAATGATGAAGACCGTGTTTGTGCATCCCGAGAAGTGTATCGGGTGCAGGCATTGCGAAATTGCCTGTGCCGTAGAGCACTCACGGTCCAAAGATATCTTTGGACTCGTGACAGAATCCCCTCCACCCATGCCACGAATACATGTAGAAGTTGGCGTTGACCTTCTAACCTTCCCAAACAGATGTCGTCACTGCGATCCTGCCCCGTGCATGCAGGTTTGTCCAACAGGTGCGCTTTACAGGGACAATAACACATGGTCAGTGCTTGTTGATTATGAAAAATGTATTGCCTGCGCGATGTGTGCGATGGTCTGTCCGTTTGACATCATATCGTTCCACAGGGTCTGGAATGTGACATTTGATCATGAGGTAAATGCCAAATGCGATCACTGCATAGAGAGGCAATTGCGGGGCGAAATACCGGCATGTGTTGAGGCCTGCAAGACCGGGGCTCTCGAATTTGGCGATGCAAACGACATAATCCGCAATTCGCGCAAAGACTTCACCCTCAGGACGACAATGGCCCTGAAGGGTGAGTCCGCTCCTGAACTTCCTGAAAGCATATCACAATTCAGAGAAGTAATGAAAAAAGTAGCAAAACTTGGCCCTTTGGGCTGAGGAGGCATTGCCATGGATATCAAGCCTAAACTCGTAAAGGAATTGATAGAGGAGAGGACAATCGACGAAGCTGCCAGAGAAGTTATGGCGAAAGCCATCGAAGATGGCATTGAAACAGTGTGGGACAGGCTTGAGGCGCAGCAGCCTCAATGCGGTTTTGGGCAGCTCGGTTTATGTTGTAACAGGTGTGCGATGGGGCCGTGCAGGATCTCTCCTTTTGGTGAGACTGGCCCGACAAGGGGTGTTTGTGGCGCTGACGCTAATGTTATAGCGGCAAGAAACTTGTTGGATGACCTCCTTGTTGGCGCAGCGGCCCATTCCGACCACGGCAGGGAAGTGGTGGAAGTGCTGCTCAAGACTGCCGAGGGCAAAGCGCAGGGTTATGAGATCATCGATGAAGAGAAACTTAAGGCAGTTGCGAGGGAATACGAGATTGAGGTCGAGGGCAGGAGCAGCAAGGAGATCGCAAAAGACCTTGCTCTCGCAATGCTCGAAGAGTTTGGCACCATAAAGAACAAAATCCAGTTTGCTGAAGTCAGGCCCCCAGAAAAGACCAAAGAGACATGGCGCAAAGCTGGTATCGTGCCGAGAAGCGTTGACCGAGAGATCGTTGAGGCTGCACACAGGGTCCACATGGGCGTTGATTCCGATTATGTCAACATTCTACTCCACGCCCTGAGGACATCGCTTTCGGACGGATGGGGCGGCTCGATGATGGCAACCGAGATCTCGGATGTGCTGTTCGGCACCCCTAAGCCCGTCACATCCTATGTAAACCTCGGCGTCCTCAAAAAGGATATGGTCAACATCGTGCTTCACGGCCACAATCCTGTCCTGTCGGAGATGGTGGTCAAGGCTGCTGATGAGCCTGAGCTCATCGAATACGCAAAGAAGATGGGCGCTAAGGGGATTAACCTCGTCGGCATGTGCTGCACTGGAAACGAAGTTCTCATGAGGCAGGGCATCCCCATTGCAGGTAACATGCTGAACCAGGAGCTTGCCATCGCCACGGGGGCGGTCGAGGTTATGCTGATTGACTATCAGTGCATTTTCCCGTCGATAACTAAAACCGCGAGCTGCTACCACACGAAAGTCGTCTCCACATCCGAAAAAGCGAAGTTCCCCGGTGCAATCCACATGGAATTCCATCCTGAAAACGCATACGACACGGCGAAAGAGATCATCAAACTCGCAATCGAGAACTTCCCCAATAGGGACCCCAATCGCGTCAAGATACCGAACAAACCTATGAAGATGATGGCCGGCTTCTCTGTCGAAGCCTTGAAAAGCGCGCTTGGCGGTTCGTTCAAACCTTTGATCGACGCAATCGTCGAGGGTAAGATACGGGGTGCAGCTGGCGTCGTGGGATGTAACAATCCCAAGATTAAGCAGGATTACGGCCATATAACCCTTGCCAAAGAGTTGATAAAACGGGACATAATCGTGCTCGAAACCGGTTGCGCCGCTATCGCTTCAGGTAAGGCCGGGCTCCTATTGCCCGAAGCTGCCGAGCTTGCGGGTGAGGGGCTCAAATCGATCGTAACCGCACTCGGCGTCCCGCCTGTTCTCCACATGGGCTCATGCGTGGACTGCTCAAGGATACTCGTCCTCGCAGCCGAGCTCGCCAAGACGCTTAATGTCGCAATAAGTGATCTGCCGGTCGCAGGTGCCGCACCTGAATGGTATTCCCAGAAGGCGATATCGATAGGCGCTTACTTCGTCGCATCGGGCGTGTTCACCGTGCTCGGATTGCCGCTTAAGGTCTATGGAAGCAAGGATGTGCTGAATCTGCTCACAGAAGGCGTTGAGGGTGTCGTTGGAGGTAAGTTCGCCATAGAGCCCGATCCGATCAGAGCCGCAGAACTCATCTCAGCACACATCGAGAAGAAACGCAAAGCGCTTGGTATTTGATACAAACCAACAAGGGGGCAGGCAGCGATTGACTGACCTGTCCCCTTGAACATTTCAGCCATGCCTAAAAAAGATGCCAGAAGAGAGAAGATTTTTGAAGCGGCTCAGAAGATAAAAGAGCGCGCCCACCCTGATGAAAAAGGGTTCCGTGTGGTCATCACAGGTAAAGGTGGCGCTGGAAAGACGACCCTGACTGCCCTGTTAGCTAAGTTGTTCAAGCTGGATGGATATGAAGTGCTCGCCGTTGATGAAGATCCGCAGATAAACCTGCCATATGCGCTCGGTGTGCCGCCTGAAACTGACATTGTCCCGCTGTCAAGAAATTTCGATTACATCGAGGAGAAGACCGGAGCGCGCCCCGGAGAGACATGGGGCGTAATGTTGTCCCTGAACCCCGATGTCAAAGATGTCATCGATAGGTTCGGTATGAAGACGGAGGACGGGATAAACCTTCTGGTCATGGGTAGCGTGGTTCAGGCCGCAACGGGCTGCCTTTGCCCGGAAAATGCGCTCCTCGATGCCGTTATGCGGTTCATAAGCCTGCGCGAAGGTGAGGTCATCCTCATGGACACTCAAGCGGGCGTCGAGCATTTCGGGCGCGCACTCGCCCAGGGTTTCTCTCAAGCTGTTATCATCACTGAGCCCACATTCAACGCATTTCAGGTGGCCAAACATTCACTAAAACTCTCGAAAGAGCTTGGGATACCTCACACCCATCTGGCTGTTAACAAGGTGCGTAGCCCTAACGATATGGAACGGCTGAAACGGATAGCCGGAGACACGCTGTCCGAGTTCACAAATGTGTTTCCGCTCCCTTACGACGAGGAGATTTTGAAATATGAACCGAATGTCTCCCACCTTCTGAAAATTTCGTCCCCGTTCGTTGAGGCTGCCAGAGAGATAAAAGAGACGCTGAAAAAGCTTGGAGAGGGATAAAATGGACATAGTGATCGTTGGAGCAGGGCCTGCCGGCGTAACAGTGGCGGAAACATTGAGGGAATTGGGCTATGACGCTGAGATCACGATGTTGAGCAAGGAGCCGTTCCCTCCGTATTCGCCTCCTCTCATGGCTGATTACCTTGAGACATCTGGGAAAAGCAAGTTGATATTCTGGAAGGGCAGCGATTTCGCAGAGAAGCACGACATCAGGTTGAAGACAGGTGTTGAGGTAGTGGGCATCAGTCCATCCAGCAAGAGAATTCACTTATCTGACGGCGGCGAAATTGGTTACGATAAGCTTGTAATCGCGTCCGGCAGCAAGATGTGGATACCGCTCGAATGCAGGTGCGGCGAGGCAAAAGGACGAGTCCAGTATTACAACTTTAAGTCCCTGTCGGCAGTTAGCCACCTCCTTAAGGAGGTACAAAAAGGCGCGAATAAAGCTGTTGTTGTGGGCGCAGGCTTCATTGGCATGGAAATCGCCATAACACTGAGGAGAATAGGGCTTGAGGTTCTGGTCGTTGAGATGCAGGACAGGATACTTCCCAGAATGGTTAGCCGTGAGACATCCCGTTACCTCGAAAACATCGTCAGGGATCTCGGCATCGAGCTGCTCCTGAACTCGCGTGGCGTAATGCTCAAAGGTGAAGAAGTTGCTGAGGAGCTCCTTCTTGGAGATGGCAGGTCAATAAAGGGAGACCTGTTCATCGCAGCTACAGGGGTGAGGCCGAATGTCGAATTTCTTAAGGATAGCGGAATTGAGGTCGGGCGCGGCATCAGCGTGAACGAGTATCTCGAGACCAATATCCCGGACATTTACGCATGCGGCGATGTCGCGAATGTGCGCGATATTGTGACTGGCAACGCTTACCCACATGCTATATACCCTGAAGCAATCCATCAAGGTAAAACAGTGGCGCTTAACATCATGGGATACCGCAAACCTTATGACGGCGGCCTCAATATGAACAGCCTGTATCATTTTCATCTCCCGCTCATAAGCGAAGGCGCGATGGTTGGCGAAGTTGAGCCCGATGAGACCCTTTTCTATGAAGACGGCAGCGTCATGCGGAAAATCGACATAAAAGACGAGAAAATACTCAGATTTGAGCTCGTGGGCGACAAAAAGGGCATTGGTTTTCTCCACACTTTGCTTGTGAAAAGGGAAAATGTGGACAGGATTAAGGACAGGATTTTGCTCGGCAAATACAATCATGCACATCTGATACTTGAAACATTATCGCATTAGCTAAAAACTCAGGGACGACAAAAGGGAGGCAGTTATGCATATTCCCGATGGGTTTCTATCTGTTCCGGTAGCTACATCTACCTACGCCATTTCAGGGGCATGGGTAGGTTACTCGATAAAGAAGGTGCAGGAAAAGGTCGGTGAGAAGGCGGTGCCTGCCATGGGGGTTCTTGCCGCCTTCGTTTTTGCAGCGCAGATGATAAATTTCCCGGTGGCAGGTGGGACGAGCGGGCATCTCGTCGGCGGGACGCTCCTCGCCATCCTGTTTGGGCCGATGGTCGCGAGTGTGATAATGACAGCTATACTCATTGCTCAGGCGTTGCTGTTCGCCGATGGAGGGATAACAGCGCTCGGTGCAAATATCCTGAACATGGGCATAGTGGCCCCGTTAACCGGCTATTTCGTTTACAAATTCATCAAAAAATGGCACTATGGTGCAGCCGTGTTCATTGCATCATGGCTTTCCATAGTGGTATCCGCCATGTTCTGTGCCGTGGAACTCGCCCTTTCAGGGACGATCCCACTTAGAATTGCACTTCCAGCAATGACATCGATACATGCAATCATCGGGATTGGGGAAGGGTTGATTACCTATTTCGTTGTAGTTGCTATCAAAAAGATGACACCTTCTATCGTGGAGGAGGCAGGGATATGAAAAAATTTGTCCTTATCGGATTGATAGCTGCCCTTGTTGTTGGTTTTTTGCTCTCGCCTTATGCATCCAGCCTGCCAGATGGCCTCGAAAAGGTGGCGATCAAGTATGGCTTTATCTCGAAAGAGCATTCCCTGATAAATGCACCGTTCCCCGACTACACCGTTAAGTTTGTAAAGGACGAGAAATTGGCCACAGGATTTGCGGGACTTATTGGAACTGTCACCGTATTTCTGCTTGTCACGGGCATTTTCAAGCTGCTCGCCCGAAAAGATCGATGAAGCACCACTTCATCGACAGATACAGCGGGCTGAACTCACTTATCCATCGACAGAACACAAAGTTGAAGTTGCTGATAGCCATCGGATTCATTGTTTTCGTCATATCCCTCCCTCGCATAGACATTCAGGATTTCGTTTTGTTCCAGATCTTCCTGCTTGTCTTGATCCTCCTGTCAAAGGTTCCCGTTATGCATTTTGTGAAAAACTACCTCGTTCTGCTTCCTTTCATTCTGCTTGCTGGCCTGTCCACCCTGCTGAGCGTTCCTCGAACAGCTTACCGCCCTATCCTTAACGGAACAGGGTTGCATTCGTTTCTGGCGCTCCTTGCGAGGTCAACTTTATCGGTCGAAACGATCATTCTTCTGGTTTCCACGACGCGCTTCGACGACATCCTGAAAGCGCTTAGGGATTTCAGGGTTCCGTCACTGCTCGTTTCGATCCTCTCGTTTATCTATCGTTACATCTTTCTGATCGTGGATGAATTTCTGAGGACGAGGATTGCGGCCGTGACACGCTCAAACGGGCGGTTCGGGCCTCGCACATGGGCTCAGATGGCGTCTAACATCCTGCTGCGCTCGATCGAAAGGGGGGAGATGATATACATCTCCATGAAAGCAAGGGGGTTTCACGGGGAAGTGAAAACCCTCAGAGAGGAAGTTTTTGGCGCAAAAGAGTGGTTTATTATGGCCGCCTTTGCCGCTACAATCTGGCTCTTATGGAAAATCTAATCGAAGTTACGGACCTCGTGGTGGAATACGACGACAGGCGGGTGCTGGACGCCATCTCGTTTGGCGTTAAAGCAAACGAGATGGTGGGGTTGATAGGCCCGAATGGCGCCGGTAAGACCACACTGCTTATGGCATTGCGAAAACTCATAAAATTCGATGGCTCAATTTCATACAACGGCATATCCGAAGCGGACATTGGGATAGTTTTTCAGAACCCCGACATCCAGCTTTTTATGCCAACCGTGTTCGACGATGTTGCTTTTGGGCCGATGAATCAGGGGCTCAATGCCTCTGAGGTGCAGCGTCGTGTCGAGGAAGCGCTCGCCCGCGTCGGCCTCAGCGGCTTCGAGAGGAGACAACCCCATCATCTGAGCGAAGGGGAAAAGAAAAAGGTTGCGATCGCTACCGTGTTGTCGATGAAGCCATCGGTTTACCTCCTGGATGAACCCACGACAGGGCTTGATCCTTTATCCCGATTTGAGATCGGAAAGATAATCTGTGACATTAAGGGGACTGTTATCGTTGCTTCACACGATCTTGACCTTGTAGCCGGGCTTGTGGACAGGGTGATAGTTTTAAACGGGGGCAAAATTGTAGCGGATGGATATGTTGACGAGATTTTGGCCGATAAGGAGTTGCTCGTGAGGAATAGGCTATTGCCGCCAGATGACATCAAGTCACTCTGTCGTTCCTCAAGATAGCTTTCCCTCGAAATCAAAGAGCCTTAAAACATGCTATTTCCCCACTGCGACATATCCTTGATGTTGACTGATGCATAAACTTACATCATAATTCGGCAGGCTATCCTTAAGGGTGATAGAGTTAAGAGATTACAAATCAGGAGGATGGGAGCATGGAGTTTCCGATTTACAGAAAGCCTAAAGGTTGGGTAACAATCCCGGAGATGATTGAAAGGAGTGCAAGGGATTACAAAGATGCAATAGCTCTTCAAATGAGAAGGGGCAAGCGTTGGGACAAATTTTCATATCGTGAGCTTGAGGATATCGTTAAAAGAATTGCAGCTTTTCTGAAGAAGCAGGGGTTTGAGAAAGGCGATCATATCGCTGTTATAGGACCGAATAGGCCTGAGTGGGCTTTTTCATACCTTTCAATTCAGTGGATTGGAGGCGTGGTTGTGCCCCTTGATGCCAGACTCACTCCTACCGAGATCAGACATATACTCATGGATGGCGATGTGAAGGCGGTCTTTGCATCCGGCACCCATTACGACATCGTCTCCGAGGTTGCAGATGAGCTGAAAGAGGTTAAGATGGTTATATCGATGGATCCCCTGAACGGGAGCGGCCCTGACATACCCATGATATTAGAAGAAGTCAAAAGTGGCATCCCTTACGAGAAAATCGACCTTGAAGATCTGGCTGTGATACTCTACACATCAGGCACAACAGGCACATCGAAGGGCGTAATGCTAACTCATAAAAACTTGATTTCCAATGTGGAAGCGATTTATCAGATTCTGGATTTCACGGTCGGCGATGTATTCTTCTCCATATTACCCATGCATCATGTGTATGAGGCAACAGCCGGCTTCCTGAACGCACTCAATGCTGGTTCGACGATTGTGTTCGCCCGTTCCCTGAAATCGAAAGTGATGAGAGAGGACATGACCGAAGTTAAGCCCACATTCTGGCTCGTTGTGCCGCTACTGCTCGAAAAGATTTACCGGGGTATTCAGAAGGAAGTCGATAAGGCGTCTGCACCGAAAAAAGCGATTTTCAAAGCGATGGGCGGTGTGTCCAGCATCCTTAACCCCATATTTGGTAATAATCGCGCATCCCAAGCTATCTTTAAGAGCATCAGGAAGAAAATGGGGCTTGATAGGATAAAGTATATTGTAAGCGGAGGCGCAGCACTCCCGAGATGGGTTTCCAAAGGACTTGAAGACCTCGGGTTCCCAATCCTTCAGGGTTATGGGCTTTCCGAAACATCGCCAGTGCTCACCGTTAATCCGCCGTGCTGCCCTCGTAACGAATCCGCCGGTTTGGCGCTTCCGGGCGTGAAACTCAAGATATTTGAGCCAAACAGCGAAGGCATTGGGGAAATAGCGGCCAAAGGCCCTAACATAATGAAAGGGTATTACAAAAACGAAAAAGCCACGCGCGCAGTGTTTACCGACGATGGCTGGTTCCTCACTGGAGACCTTGGTTACATAGATAAAGATGGCTTCCTGCACATAACCGGCAGGAAGAAATCTGTTATAGTTACGAAAGGCGGCAAAAATATCTATCCTGAGGAAGTTGAGGAGGTTTTGCTTCAGTCTCCTTTCATCGAGGAAATACTTGTTCTCATGGCACCCAACCCCAATACCAATGAGCCCGAACTTCAGGCAATAATTTTCCCCAATTTTGACAAGGTAGATGAGCATTTCATGAAGAGAAATATCCAGAATCCAACAGAGGATGATTTAAGACGGTTGATCGCCGAGGAGGTGAAGAAATACTCACAGCAACTCGCTCCTTACAAGAGACCAAGGCGGTTCTCAATTCGCCACGAAGAGTTTCCTAAAACCACTACAAGGAAGATAAAGAGGTATCTTTTCGAACAGAAAGGGATGGAGCTGTAAAATGTTCGTTTTGCATCAATTCTTTTACGCGATTGCGGTTATACTTAATTACTTGATAACAGCTTATATCTGGATCATCATAATTTACGCCGTTCTGAGCTGGTTCAATATTCCCCGATACCATCCGGTCATGCGCATTCTCGAGGCGCTTGTTATGCCAATTTTTCGTCCCATAAGGCGCATATTCAGGCCGTTTGTCGGGCCAATAGACCTTACACCTGTCATAGCAATAATAATTTTGTGGTTTTTACAGCTTTTCCTTGTACCTATCCTTGCCCGGATAGGTTACTCGGTGTATTGACGGTGTTATAGGGATAGTTAAATCGGGTAAATAGTTATGGAATGGGAGAGCAAGGATCATATTGCAAGTGAGGTGTTACAGCATCCCCTTATCGGAAGAGATAAGGAGATAGCTTATGTTATTGACACAATTGAAGGAGGTTTTTTGGAAAAAGTACCTACAGTGGTTTTCGTAAAAGGGCCTCCGCTATCAGGCAAAACCCATTTTCTCATGGAGATAGAGTTCAGGCTCGGCATCGTCAAAAACATTACCACCATCAGGATAACACCTAAATCAACTTATGAGGAGGTAGTAAAAGAAGTTGGAGCGCTTTCTAAAAGGGCACCAGATAGCGAGTTTCTATCTGTCATCACCGATGAGCTTTCACGAGTGGCACTTGCCGTTGCAAAAGACATACCACTCATAATATTGATCGACGATCTGGAAAAGAACGATCCGAGGTTTCAGGATTTTGTCGAATTCATAGTAAACCTGAAGTTCAAGGCAAGCCTTGCCATTATATCGACCTGCAACTTTGATAACGAGTTTGTAAAACTGCTGGAGGAACGGAAGGGCGGGAACTTTAATATATCCATCAAATTGCATCCTTTCACCCGTGCGCAGACACGAACCTATGTGCGTCATCATCTAATGATCAAAGAGATAGATAAAAAGTCACTTTTGCCCATAGCCGAAAAGATACACGACTACACCGGCGGTTTGCCAGGACTTGTCGCTGTGCTTGTAAATGTGGTGAATAGGGAAGGCGTTGGCGAGGATCTCAGCGAGATCGAACGGTCACCGGATGTCTGGGCTGTCGTTAAGTCAATACTTGATTATTTCGGGGAAGAAGAGCTTGAAGTTATCTTGACGGCCTCGATCTACAGCGATGAATTTGATGAAAGGGAACTTTCAATGATTCTCCAGTTCAAGCAGGATTTCATCCATGACACACTCGAGAAGGCTGTTGAGCTGGGAATTATAAGCAAGGACAAGAGGAAGTATAGGTTTGAAGCTACGCTCTATAAGACATGGCTGCTCAACAAATTCGATCATAACAAAGTTCAGGCACTCCACAGGAAAATAGCCATCGTGTGGGAGAACGAGACGCGCGATCCGGAACTTCTTGCCATGCATTATTTTGAAGGCGGTTTGTATGTGGAGGCGGCGAGGTATCTCCTCACTATAGCTGAATCTTATGTGAAAAACCTCAAATTTGACCACGCCGAAAATGTCTTGAGGACAGCAGTTGAGGCCGCTATAAGAGGGAATGACCCCGTAACGGAGTTTGAGGCTCGATACGCACTGATAGAACTGTACCGCAGCTCCTATAACCTCGATAAGCTTGAAAAAGAGATACCCGGTCTGACCAGATTAGCTGAAAAACTTAACATAGAGAGGTATAAACTCCTCTCGAAATTGAGCAAAGCGAACTATCTCTTCATCAAAGATGAGACAAAAGAAAGCCTCGAATTGGCATTTGCTTGTTTGAAATCTGATGACATGCTGATAAAGGAAAGGGCACTGGAACTTATAATCGCTTCTTTACTCGAACAGGGAAATTACGACAAGGCCAGCAAATACATAAACATGCTTGATAAACTTGGTTCTCAGGTTAAAAACGACCTTATCAGAGCTCAAGCAAAATTTTTCCTTGCCAAGATGTATTTAGAGAAAAAAGACTTTTTTAAGGCAGCGCAGATTTTCAATGAGGTAATAGGTATCTTTTCAGGACACGATATGTGGCGTCAGGTTCTTATGTCAATTTTCAACCTAATATCGATCTACCTCCAAACGAAACGCCTTGCACAGGCCTACGATTTGATAGATCGCGGGTTAAATCTGGTGGAATCTTTCAATGTTGACACCTTCAAAGGTTTTTTTGAAGTGCTTTATGCTGAGTTTCTTATGGAAGTTGGGCAATACAGGGAAGCGATAAGTTATACTATGGAGAACCTTGAGCGTCTCGAAAAACATCAGCAGATACACTTTTACATATCGGCCATCATACTTTTAGCTCATCTCCACACAATTCAAAATAATTTCACGAAAGCATTTGAATATTTTCACAAGGCAAATGCGCTGTTATCCTCGTTAGAAAACCCCAATCACCTTTCAATAGAATATCCGCATTATCTCGCAATGGCTCACTGGAAATCCGGCAACATAAGGCGTGCAGAGAAACTACTGAACGAAGCTTATGAGTTGGCTTCCCAGATGAAAGCTTATGACCAGCTCGTGCTGGTTGGACAGGACCTTGCGCTTTTCTACATTGAAACCGGTAATAGAAATAAAGGCAAAGACATCGCACAGAAGGGGATTAAACTCGCCACAAAATACAAAATGGCCAAAAGCAAGTTTTACTATGCGCTGTTCTTGCTGGCCAAGATGCAGGATGAGGAAGATGAGGCCAGAAATTACATTGAAAACGCTTACGGCGATCTGGTGGTTCAATCGCTGGGACTTGAAAATAAAGCTCCTGATCTCTGGCGCTCTTTCTTTGAAAATGTTGAGATCAACAGAAAGATCAGGAGAGAATGGTTGAAATATAACCCGGAAGGCTCCTCATCTGTATTGTTATGAGAAACAGGCTCATATTTAACACCATTGTCACATACTCAGGATTCGCGTTCCAGTTGCTCCTCAACATCCTACAGCTCAAGATATTGACGAATTTCATGCCCAAAATTCAGCTTGGAACATATTTTTACGCCATTGGCATCAGTTTGACCGCAATGTCGATATCCATGACAGGTTTTCAACCGATTTTCACAAGGTTCATACCTCTGTATGAAGCGCGCGATGAAAGAGACAAAATAGGCAGGTTAATAGGTCTCTCCATTGCAACTTATTGGCTTCTCGGCGGCATTTCTGTGGTTTTACTTGAAAAATTTGTGCCTCAGATCGGGATGAACCATGCAGCAAGGGCTGTTTTCATATTCGGTTTTCTTCAGCTCCTGAACTTTGCCTTACAGGGAGAAAGGAAAATGGTGTTTTTCAGCCTGTTTCCGAGCATATTTTCGCTTGGGTTCAGCAGTTCTCTGTGGTTTTTGCGGGGATACCTGACCCCTGAGTTGACTTTCCTGCTGCTCGGGTTCTGGGCGGCCATCGTCATACCGTTCCAGCTTCTGGTTATGGGTGCACCACCATCATTCAGAGGTCTCAGAAGGATTTTCAATGAGATAGTCCCGTTTTGGCGATATGCTTTTGCGAACGCAATACTTTACCCTCTAATACTCTACGCCGACAGGGTCATAATCTGGAAGTTTGGCACGCCGGCGAGCGTTGCTGAGTTCACCGTCGCCAAAAAGTTTTCCGATGCAATAAGGAGAACTCTGCATGTGCTGTCCCATGTCGCGGCGCCTGAAATAAGCTATGATCAGGCAAAAAATAGGCTATACACGGTTCGCCTTTACCAGATGGGGTTCATCGGACTTGGCGTTCTCCTCACAGTGATTATCATAATCTGGGGCAAGCCTCTCCTCGCCATTTTCTCAAGCTCCAATTATGTCGAGGCTTACCGATACCTTGTGCTGCTCACGCTTGGTGTCCTTTTCGGCGGTTACTGGGAAACCACAGCGATAACAGCCTATTCGCACGGGAAAATG
>WGAI01000007.1 GCA_015489175.1 Caldifarciminota bacterium
GCTTCCCGAATTCGCACACCTGCCGATGATACTCGGTCCGGACAAGAAGAAACTTTCCAAGCGTCACGGCGCTGTGTCCGTGCTGGAATACAGGAGGCAGGGCTATCTTTCCGAGGCGCTTTTCAACTTCCTTGCGCTGCTCGGCTGGTCGCCCGGCGAGGATCGCGAGATTGTGCCAAAGGACGAGATGATCAAGCTGTTCGACATCAAAAAGGTTGGCAAACGCGCGGCCGTGTTCGACATGCAAAAACTCAACTGGATCAATTCGGTTTACATAAGGATGAAAACGAACGACGAGCTTCTGGATCTCCTGCGCCCGTTCTTCTCCGAAGTCGGGGTTACGGATGACGAGGCCATCAGGAAACTGATTCCACTTTACAAAGAGCGTGCCAGGACCCTGCGCGATTTCGTCGAGCTGTCCCGTTACTTCTTCGAGGATGTGACCGAATACGATGAGAAAGGGGTTAAAAAGCACTTCAAACGGCCGATGGAGGTGGCATCGAGGCTGGAGACCTGCCTCTCCGAGCTGGAAAAGCTTGAAAATTGGACGGCTCAGGACATTGAGGGCATTGTCAGGGGTGTGGCGGAATCGCTGGGCGTGTCCGCTGCAAAGCTCATCCATCCCATAAGGCTTTCGATCACCGGCATGACATTCGGCCCCGGCCTCTTTGAACTCATGGAAGCCCTTGGCAAAGAGACTGTTTTGAATAGGCTCAGGAGGGCAATCGAGTGGCTTAAAATGAGAGGGGCTCAGGATGCGCCCGAATAGGAGGTCGCCATGATGCTTATGGACAAAATCAAAGAGGCTGCTGGATTTATCGGCTCGAAGATCAAAGTCAGGCCCAAAGTGGCCATAATTTTTGGCTCAGGCATCTCGGCGCTCGGCGAGATTGAGGATTATGTCGAGATCCCTTACAGTGAAATTCCGCATTTCCCGGTCTCCACTGTGAAAGGGCACGCTGGCAAGCTGGTAACCGGCAGGATAAACGGGGTCGATGTGATCGTGATGGCCGGTCGTTTCCATTACTACGAGGGCTATTCGATGAAGGAGATCACTATGCCTATCTATGTGTTCAAAGAGCTTGGCGTGAAAACTCTTATAGTCACCAATGCAGCGGGCGCAGTCAACCCGAAATTCAAGCAGGGCGACATAATGCTCATAGTGGATCACATCAACCTGTTGCCGGATAACCCGTTGAGGGGGCCAAACGACGACCGACTTGGCCCTCGATTTCCGTCCATGCACGAACCCTACGACAAGGAGTTGATCGAAGTCGCTGAGAAGAAGGCGAGCGTCATGGGAATTTCGCTTCAGAGAGGCGTTTATGTGGCAATACCCGGCCCCACGCTTGAGACGCCTGCAGAATATCGGATGGCGAGGATACTCGGCGGCGACGCTGACGGCATGTCAACCGTCCCTGAGGTTATCGTCGCCAAATACCTGTCCATGAAGGTGCTCGGTTTCTCGATCATAACGAATGTTGCCGACCCTTACGATCCGAAACCAACCACGCACGAGGAGGTCATAGAGGTGGCCGGTAAGGCATCGGAAAAGCTTGGCAGGCTGATCTATGAGATCTTGCCGGAGATAGCATCATGAAACCTCAAAGGTTAAGTCAAGGGGATGTGATTGGCATCTCATCGTTTGCGTGGCTGCCGCGCGACCTCAGCGCCATCGACAGGGGCATCGAAAAGCTCACTTCCCTTGGGTTCAGGGTCAAGGAAATGCATTGCACGAGAAGGGAATGCACTCCTTCCGAGAAGCTCAGGGATCTGCACGCTCTCATCTCGGACGATGAGGTGAAAGCGATAATCTCAGTTAGGGGCGGCTGGGGCACGCTCAAGTTCCTTGCCGAAATGGACATGTCTCTGATCGCCAAAAATCCAAAAATCATCATGGGATTTAGCGACCTGACGACGGTTGTGGTCCCGATTTACGAAAAGACGGGACTTGTGACATTTTACGGGCCAATGGTGGCATCCAATTTCTCAAAGGATGAGCCTTACACTGTTGATAGTTTTCTAAAAGTGCTTGGCGGCGAGCGTGTTTCGGTCGGGAGCGATGGTGGCGTCAGGATCTCAGGCGGCGTGGCGCGGGGCAGGCTGATCGGCGGGTGCCTTTCCCTGCTCGTCACGCTCATCGGCACGCCATACGATTTCAACACGGACGGAGCGATACTTTTCTTCGAGGATGTCGGCGAATTGCCCTATCGGGTGGACAGGATGTTGACCCACATGAAACTGGCTGGCAAGTTCAAGAATGTCAAAGGAATAGCCATTGGCAAATTCAATGTGGAAGATGAGGACGGCGTGGTCGATGTTTTTGTTGAGCACTTCTCCGACCTCGGCGTCCCGGTGTTCTACGGGCTGAAGTTTGGGCATATCCCTGATATCGCCACCATACCGATCGGGGTTGAAGCTGAGCTCGATGCGGACAAAGGCGTGCTGAGGCTGCTTGAGCCGGCAGTCGGGCTTTGAAACGCCTGAATTCGGGCTTAAAATTGCACAACGATGAAAATTGGATTTCTGATTGACATTGATGGCGTTTTGAAGTTGGGGCACCGCCCGATACCGGGCGCTGATGAGTTCATAGCCTTTCTTGAGGCGGAAAATGTGCCTTTTGTGCTTGTGACGAACAACTCCACAAAAACGCCCGAGGATGTGGCTGATTCGCTTTCAAAACTCGGCATCGAGGTGACACAAAGCCATGTAATCACATCGGCTGTGGCGACCGGTATCTACCTTAGCGAAAATTTTGGTGTGGGTCGGCACGCTTTCGTGATAGGCGAGAAGGGGCTGAAAACGGCGGTCAAAGGTATAGGCTGGACGGTGCTTGAAAACCACCGGGGAGCTGAGTTTGTGATCGTTGGGCTCGATAGAAGTTGCGATTATGCAAAGGTGACCGAGGCCGTGCGTTCAATCGTTGTCGAGGGTGCGAAGTTCATTGCCTCGAACGATGACCGCACGATGCCGTCCGAGAATGGGCCAATGGCCGGAGCGGGAACCATCGTGGCGTCCGTCAGGTATGCGACAGGCGTCGAGCCCATAGTCATCGGGAAACCAAACAGGTTTATAGGCGAGATAGCGCTGAAACGCCTGAAAGAGCTAACTCAGGCCGACATCGACGAGGTTGTTGTCATGGGAGATCGGCCTGAAACCGACATAAAACTGGCCAAAAACATGGTTGAAAGCATGCATGACATCATCAGCGTTAAGTCGATCCTTGTTCTGAGCGGCATTACACCCCGCGAAAAGGCTGAGACACTGCCACCTGATTTGAAGCCCGACTTTGTAATAAATTCAGTCGCAGATGTAAAAAACATCTGGGGAGCTCTGATATGAACCTGCTGTTTCTAATCCGTTTGCTACCATTTGCCGCCCTGCTTTTTTTCGGGTTGTTCAATGAGATGTTTTCAAAGAAAAACATAGGTGTGCTTGAGAGAAAATATGGACTTTTCGGGCAAAACGGCATCGTTCCCCTGTGGATTTTCAGGATATTCTGGCTGCTTGTTTCAGTGCTTGGCATTTACTGGGCAGTGATGATGAAAAAAAGTGCCGTTCAGTTTGAAGGTTTCAGGTTTGAAACAAAGGAATTCTGGTATATTGTCATACCCATAGCAATTTTTTCAACCGAGGCCATTTTGTTTGTGCTATCTTATTTCGATCTTTTGGATCACATAAATTACCTCTGGAGGGCGACTATAGTTGACGCTAAGAGTCCTTCTCTTATAAACATTCCGGCGCAAAAACCTGCCAAATACATTGTGAGATACAATGATGATAAAATTCCGGAAATAATTGAGCCTTACCCAAAACTAACTGATAAGCTGCCCAAAAAGTATGAGAAATTGAACGAGGGCAAAAACATCGGCGATCCCGGCACATACGGAGTTAAGGTCTTCCCTACAGCAGTTGGGCCAAAACACAAATTTGTCTGGAAGTCAGAGTATGTCATCTGGATTCAAGTTTTTATATTGTTTGTGATAACGCTTGCGCCGCTGTGGTATATCCGTGCTGAGATAGTGTGGCATGATACCGCTTTTCCCGGAGGAGACATCACCTTCTTCGTTTTGATATTCAGCACAATTGCCCTTGCTCTTGCTATGTGGCTTTTGGACATAATCTTGCTTAATAAATCCATTAACAGGATCTTGTTTGTAGATTTTCTCAACCATTTCAAAAGGATGGGGCAAGAGCGAATTCTCGAGTTGCATGAGTTTGTGGGTGGCAAGCCGGGCGAGGTCTTCGAGCTGACGCACTTCATGGGAAGGGGAGCGCCTTTGCTGACAATTTTTAAAGAGCAGGCAAAGTTTGACATATTCTATTTAACTCCCACTACGATGAATGTTTATCGCAATTCCATTGTCAATGTGAAGTATTACGCTTTTGAGGAGAGCAACAGCTTCGTCGTGATACCCTACAACAACATATCCATGATAGATTTTGACGGCAGAACGCTCAAAATCGAGACTAACAGCGGAGATTCTTACATCTACAAAGCAGGCACTGCCATCGCAAGTCTGGCTGCCAAAACCCTTGCCGATAGGCTGAACGAGAAATACAGGCTTGCTCATACTCGCATCTCGACGATGAACTACGAAGAAGCGCTCGATTATCTGGACAAACTTGTGAATTACGAGAGGCGCACGATGCCCAAGCAACCCCCTGATCTAAACGAATTCAGAGAGTTCCTTGCCATGATTGATAACCCCCACAAAAGCCTTAAAAACCCGATATTGATAGTCGGCACCAAAGGCAAGGGTTCGACGGCGCATCATCTGGCTGCATTGCTTGCAAATTTCGGTTTCAAAGTTGGCCTTTACACATCGCCCCACCTCTTGCAGCCGCTTGAGAGGATCAAAATCGTATCCGGCGGGCGTGGCGGCCCCGTGTTTCAGGAGATAAGCGTTGATGAATTCGCCTCTTACATAGCCAGAATTCACAGGTTTATGCCGAGACGCGGCGGCATGAGAACCTATTTTGAGCTGTTGACCGCTGTTGCATTCCTCTATTTCAAGGAGAACAATGTTGATTACTCCATCATCGAGGCCGGACTTGGCGGCAAATACGATGCAACAAATGTCATAGAGCAGGCTCTGACGATAATCACCCCTATCGGATATGATCACATTCACATTCTTGGGCCTCGACTTAAAAATATCGTTGAGCAGAAAGTTGATGTCATTAAAATGCACGGCCACAACCCGTTGATAAAGGTCGTCGTGGCTGACCAGTTGCCAGATGTAGTGAAGTGCCCAATTAGCAAGTCAGGCGACAAAAAGGAGTTCGAGGAGGTCGTGCCGAGAGAAATCGTATTCCGAGGCATCATGCGAAAGATCAACTCTCTGCTTAAGCAGAACAACGAGCTGATTTTCAAGATAGGCTTCCTTTTCGACGCCAGCGAAAATCCTTTAAAGAGCGAAAATTCTGCCCTGGCCGTCGCAAAGAGATACTGCGAGGAAGAAGTTACGGCTCTCACACCAAAAGCAAGGCGCGACAGGGTGTTGCTCTACGCAGCCAATTACTCCTATGAAGGCCTTGTGTTACAAAATGACGATCCGTTTTCGCCGATGGCTCAATTCAAATTTGCGTTCCCGTGCTGCGGTTACGACGACAGGAAGCTCAAATCCGGACTTGTGGGCAGGTATCAGGCTCAAAATGCGGCGGTTGCGTTCCTTGCGACGCACATCATGGGCCTGCCTCAGAAACTCGGCAGGCCGGCGGGTGGAACCGACAGAGTTACCCCGAAAACCGTTCATGGGAGGTTTGAGATCGTCAGGAAATACGACCCGATGATGATAGTCGATGGTGCTCACAACGGCATGGCGGTCAGGGAGTTCGTCGGCGCACTTACTGAATACCTTGGAAAAGCTTTTCCTGACAGGAATTACGGCATATTTCTGGTTTTTGGAGCCAACGAGGACAAGGACATCGAGGAGATGTTGAGGGCAATTTTCCTGTCCGACCTCAAGATAGAGAATGTCTATTTCACGAATGCGGGCATCTCAAGAGCGGAAAATCCATCCAGATTGATGCGAGTTGCGGAGTTTATACTTAATAATAGTGAACTGAAGGAGCAGAAAAGGGCATTTTTCAAAAAGCTGTCAGCTATTGAAGGTGCGCGCCGTGCTCTGGATAGGGCTTTCGACGATGCGACAGCCTTTGAAATCAAAAACGACAGGCGCAAAAGGGCTGTTATGGTTGTCGTCGGGTCATTTTACCTTGCAGGAGAGGCAATAGAATGGAATTACGAATTCTCAGTCGAGCTGCCAGGGAAACAGAGGCAATAGCCGAAGGACTGGGCAAGCTCCTGACACCGCCATTCGTGGTGGCGTTATACGGAGAGCTTGGAGCAGGCAAGACCACTTTCATAAGGGGGCTTGCCAGAGGCATAGGCATAGATCAGGTGAGGAGCCCCACATTTACATTGATAAACAGGTATGAGGGGCGGTATGTGCTATACCATGTCGATCTTTACAGGATTGATGATGAAGACGAAATCTATCATCTCGGACTGACGGAGCTCTTCGAGGACCCGAATGCCATAACCGTAATCGAATGGGCGGATAAAGGTTATCCATACCTGCCTGACGAACGACTGGACATCTACTTTGAGCTTTCCTCGGATGTAAATCCTGACGAACGGTGGATTCACCTCAAGCCCTTCGGCAGCAAGGCCGAATACATAGTTAAGCTGATGGGCTGAACCTCAGCCGCTCAACCGCCCGCCTCAGTTCCCGCTGTCAGACATCCTGATTTTTTCGGCGAGCTCATTGGCACGCGCTATCGCGCGCTCCTCATCGAGCGTCTTCAGCTCCCTGTCTTGCATCAAAATTCGGCCGTTGACCATCACGAAATGTATGTCTGAGCTCTTTGCTGCATACACGAGGTGTGATATGGGGTTGAAGAGCGGCGTCAGATGGGGTGCGTCAATGTCGAATGCCACCATGTCAGCGAATTTGCCAGCCTCGATGGTTCCGATTTTGTCGCCAAGCCCGATGACATCAGCACCTCCCTGCGTGGCGATGTGAAACGCATCCCACGCTGGCATCGCCGTTGGATCCATCTCCTTGACTTTCTGAATCATAGATGCGATGTGCATCTCGTTCACCATGTCGAGGTCGTTGTTCGATGCGGCTCCGTCCGTGCCGAGACTGACGCGCATGCCAGCCTTTATGTATCTGTGGACAGGGGCTATGCCGGATGCAAGCTTCAGGTTGCTCGACGGGTTATGGACCATACCGCCGCCCTTCTCCACGAAAATCTCTATCTCCTTCTCGCTCAGCCAAACCATGTGGGCGGCCACGATGTTGCTGTCGAGGAACCCGATGCTGTCCAAATACTCCACAGGCCTTTTGCCGTATCTGGACATGATGTCGTTTACATTGTCCTGCGTCTCAGCAACATGGATGAGAACCGGGAGGCCACCGAATTCATCGGCAAGCGCTTTTGATTTGTGCAGTAGCTCTTTGCTGCACGAATACGGCGCGTGTGGCGCCACAGTTGGGGTGATCAGCTCGTCGTCCTTGAAACTCTGGATGAATTCGCGGGTGAATTTCAGGGCGTCGTCAGGCGTTTTAAACCTCGGCGTCGGGAAATCGATGACCGCTTCGCCGAGCACGGCCCTCAACCCGGCTTTCCGTATGACCTCGGCCGCCACCTCCTGATAAAAATACATGTCAGCGAACGCTACCGTGCCAGATCTGATCATCTCAACGAGAGCGAGTTCCACCCCGATCCTGATGAAAGTCTCATCGACGAATTTGTTTTCCATTGGCCAGATATGATTTTGCAGCCATTCCATGAGCGGAAGGTCGTCGGCGAGGCCTCTGAACAGCACCATGGCCGAGTGCGTGTGCGCATTGACGAAGCCCGGTATTAAAATCGAGTTCCCGAGATCTATCAGCTCGTCATATTCGAGGCCGTCGGGAGGAGGGCAGCTATAGACACCCTCGATCTTCTGGCCGTCAACGAGCACACCCGCATCTTCGAGCACCTTGCCTTTCATCGGTATTACAAATCTGCTCTTTATAAGCTTTTTCATGTCAATTCCTCCGTGTAGTTTTGAAAAATTATAAAGTGATTTGCCCCGATTGCGCCTTGCGAGGCCTTAAGCCCGCTTCTCCGTATGTGGCTTTATCATAAGATGCTATTTATGGAGGTGAGAGCGTGAAGATAACATTCTTAAATCCACCGGCGATAAGGGGTCTGCGCGTGCCTGAGAGGGTTTTCGGTTGCAATTACGGGCTTTACCCCATCCCGAATGTGTTTGCTCTGACCTATGCGGCTGTGCTTGAGGATGCCGGACATGAGGTAAGATATGTCGATGCGCCTGTCGAGGGCTGGAATGAGGAGGATCTGATCGACTTCCTCGCTCACGATGACTCGGAGATGTATGTCTTTTATTCCGTTAACCTTTCCCGAAAATTGGACATGCTCACCCATGAGCTTATCCGCAGATTTCGTGGAAATATCCCCATCCTGTTCACAGGCCCCGGCCCGTCGTATCAGCCCTATTCCGAATCCTACATAGCCGACAGGGACACCTATGTGCTGCGCGGTGAGATAGATCTCGTTATCCGCGACTTTGCGGAAAAGCTTGAGAACGACGCAGACATCTCCGACATACCGGGTCTCTCGTGGATGGAGGGTGACGGGATAAGGCACAACCCGCCGCCTCCGTTAATTCGAAATCTGGATGTGCTGCCGTTTCCCGCTCGCCATCTCCTGAAAAGGGAGCTTTATTACAATCCCAAACTCGGCGATGCGCCGTTCACGGCGATGGTCACGCAAAGGGGATGTCCTTATCGATGCAAGTTTTGCGTGCCGAATTCCCAGAGCTTTTCAAGAAAACTGCAATTTCGGGTCTGGAACGGCAGACCTATACCGCCGATGGGTTTCAGATCCCCTGAAAATGTGATCGAGGAGTTCAAACTGCTTGAGTCCGAAGGTTACAGGACTTTGACCGTCATCGACGATGAGTTCATCCTGCAGAAAAAGAGGACCATGCAGATACTTGAGGGGATCAAAAACACGCCGATCAGGTGGTCGTGCCTCGCACGGGCGGATTACCTCACCGATAGGGAACTCATAAAAGCGCTTGCGGACGCCAATTGCGTCGAGATAGACATCGGGGTTGAGTCGTTCGTCCAGGCCATTTTGGATGACATCAAAAAGGATTTAGATGTCAGGACCATCGAAACGGCCATCAGGAACCTGAAAGATTTTGGCATCGAGCCCAAACTCAACATCCTGTTTGGTGCCTCACCACTCGAAACCGAGAGCACGATAAAATACACCCTGCGGAAGGTGATGGAACTTCGCCCCGGTGTGGTGATGTTCAGCATAGCAAACCCGTTTCCGGGAACCGACTTTTACGATGAGGCGAAGCGCAACGGATGGCTCGTCTATGGCGATTATGTGCCCGTTGATGTCCAGAAGCAGTCTATAATCAGTTACCCCCATCTCCCAAAGAGAAGGCTTGAGCGGCTGACCAGACTGGCAAACTACAAGTATTACCTCAACCCGATCTTCCTTTTGAAGAACCTCAAGAGGTTCAGGAACCCAGCGGTTTTCTTCCGCTCACTCAAGAGCTTTTTAAAGAAACTAAGCCCATGAGGGACAGGGTGGGAGTTTGACACAACCGCCTGAATTTCTTAAAATTCGCAGCATCATGGGCATCGATGTGGCTCTAAGAGAAATAGTAGAGTTTCTGAGTGTTGTTTTGGGGGTTAAACCTGTCTGGAATTCTCTCTATCGAAAACGCGGTCGTTTTATCGCGACAATCGAAACTTCAATCTTTTACATCCTCATTTTCCTTGCCGCGGTGCTCTCGATACCGGGCGCTTACGGTTTCATGCTCAAAATCTGGTTTATCCCGCTTGTCTATGCGTTCGCCACATTGAGCCCTGTTTGGAGACTCCATTCTTCACCGACGATATCCGGAAAAATAGTCTCTATTAAAGAGATCGGGAAAGCTCTTGCCGGCGGTGGCAAAGGCGAACCGTTCAAAATCGGGTGGCTCTATGCGAACGACATAAAGTTCACAGTCAGGCGAAAAGAAGTCGATAAGCTCAAAGAACTTTTCAAAGAACACGATGCTATTTTGCTGGAGGGCCCTTCGGCGAGCGGCAAGACGGTTATTGCTAAACAGTTCGGACTTGAAATGGCGAAAAAGGGTTATTTCGTTTATTACGCC
>WGAI01000008.1 GCA_015489175.1 Caldifarciminota bacterium
ACCCAACACCTCACGGCACGAGCTGACGACGACCGTGCAGCACCTGTGCTGGCTCCCGCCCGAAGGCAGGTCCCTTCCCTTTCGGGTCGGTACCACCAGCATGTCAAGCCCAGGTAAGGTTCTTCGCTTAGCGTCGAATTGAACCACGCGCTCCACCGCTTGTGCGGGCCCCCGTCAATTCCTTTGAGTTTCACCCTTGCGGGCGTACTCCCCAGGCGGGGTGCTTAACGGTTTCCCTGCGGCACTGAGCCCCGAAGGGCCCAACACCTAGCACCCATCGTTTACGGCCAGGACTACGGGGGTATCTAATCCCCTTCGCTCCCCTGGCTTTCGGGCCTGAGCGTCAGGGTCGCCCCAGAGAGCCGCCTTCGCCACCGGCGTTCCCCCCGATATCTACGCATTTCACCGCTACACCGGGAGTTCCGCTCTCCTCTGACGCCCTCTAGCCCGGCAGTTTCAGGCGCAGCCTGACGGTTGAGCCGTCAGATTACACGCCTGACTTACCGAGCCGCCTACGCCCCCTTTAAGCCCAGTGATTCCGGGCAACGCTCGCCCACCCCGTATTACCGCGGCTGCTGGCACGAGGTTAGCCTGGGCTTCCTCTGCGGGTACCGTCAAGGCCGACTGCTGTTAACAGTCAGCCCCATCGTCCCCACTGACAGCGGTTTACGACCCGAAGGCCTTCTTCCCGCACGCAGCGTCGCTGGGTCAGGGTTTCCCCCATTGCCCAAATTTCTAGCCTGCTGCCTCCCGTAGGAGTGGGGCCCGTATCTCAGTGCCCCTCGGACCGGCCGTCCTCTCAGACCGGCTACCCGTCGTAGCCTTGGTGGGCTTTTACCCCACCAACAAGCTGATAGGCCGCGGCCCCCTCCTCCGGCGCCAGCTTGCAAAGCAGAGGCCAGCTTTCACCTCCTTAGGATGCCCCAAAGAGGCTTCATGCGGTATTAGCTGGGGTTTCCCCCAGTTATCCCCCACCGGAGGACAGGTTAGCCACGTGTTACTCCGCCGTTCGCCGGTCTACTCCTCCCCCGAAGGGGAGTTTCGCCCACGACTTGCATGGCTAAGACACGCTGCCAGCGTTAGCCCTGAGCCAGGATCAAACCCTCCATAGGGAATATCTTTTCCTTGCTCAGTATCGTCTCACCATCCAGAGACACTCCACTTAGTTTTCAAAGAACCCTTTTTGAAGGCGCAAATATGTTAGTGGAGAACCCACCCCTTGTCAACCCCTCGTTATCGCCCATTTAGCAATCCACTGACAAAATACACATAAGATAAGTTGTGCCTGTATTATAAGGGATAGTCAACAAATTGCATTGAAAATTGCTTCCTTCTTCTGCATCATAAGATAAGTAACAATGTCAGGAGGAGCCAGATCCATGGAATTCGTCATACAGACAAAAGGATTGACCAAAATTTTCTTCAAAAACAAACTGGTGAAAAAGGAAGAGACACGAGCTGTCGTAAATCTCGACCTTCAGGTTGCCAATGGAGAAGTTTTTGGATTTTTGGGCCCTAATGGAGCCGGTAAATCTACCACTATCAAAATGCTTTTGAGACTGCTTTTCCCGACATCCGGAAAGGCATGGCTGTTTGGAACTCCGATCGAGCAGCCTGAGGCACGCCGAAAGGTCGGGTTCCTGCCAGAAAACCCTTACTTTTACGACTACTTAACTGCAGCTGAGTTTCTGTTTTTGAACGGGAGACTTTACGGGATGGGCGGGACAGAATTGAAGAACAGGGTTGATGAGCTGATCGAATTCGTCGGACTTGAAGAACATCGTAATAGCCGGCTGCGCAAATTCTCCAAAGGCATGCTCCAAAGGATCGGACTTGCTCAGGCCCTTGTGAACGATCCCGAACTCGTCATCCTCGATGAGCCTACATCCGGCCTTGACCCTCTGGGAAGGAAGATGGTTCTCGACCTGATATTGAAACTCAAAGAACAGGGCAAAACTGTATTTTTCAGCACCCACATACTGCCTGATGCCGAGGTTGTGTGCGATAGCGTTGGCATAATAATCAATGGAGAATTGCGGAAATCCGGTAAACTCTCAGATTTGCTCGGAAAAACCAAAGGATACCAGATAGAATTCACCAGGATAACGGATCAGAAAATTTTGAAAAGAATTGAAAGGCTATCCAAAAGCCAGATTGAGGTAAACGAGGATGTCATGAGTGTGGAGGCATCCGAAGATGAGCTTTACAACATCGTTGAGATCATAAGGATAGGAGACGGTAAGCTGCTGCGGATTACACCTCAAAAAAGGACACTTGAAGATGTCTTCATCGAGGAGGTGAAAGAGGCATGAAAGCGGTTCTGGCCATATTTTCCGGAACATTCAAAGAGGGAGCAAGGAGCCGGTTGTTCTGGGGCATCCTGATATTTGCCATCGTTATGCTCCTGTCATCGCTCGTCCTCTCGGAGTTCACTTTTGCTGAACGCTACAAGATAGTGGCTGATTTCGGGTTGTCGTTCATCGCATTTTTCGGCATAGTCGTGGCAATTTTCGTAGGAGCAGAACTCATCCATCGGGAACTGGACAAAAGGACGATCTATGTTATCATCTCCAAACCCATCGAAAGAAGCGTGTTTGTATGGGGGAGATACCTTGGTCTCATAGGCGTGATCCTCATAAATTTCTTGATGATGGGCGTCTTACTCTATCTGATGATTTACTTTTATGCCGGCTCAATAAATGCGCTTGTTATGATAGCCATTTACGGCTCACTGCTTGAAGCTGCTATGATAACAGCGTTTGCTATCTTTTACTCGAGTTTCACATCGCCGTTCGTGGCGGCTTTCTCTGCATTTGGGACATACATAATCTGTGAATCGATCGACATAATCAGGGCGTCTGCAGCAAAACAGTCGGGCATAATAAGATGGATCCTTAACCTTACCGCCACAGTGTTCCCCGACATGACAAGATTTAATCTCAAAACACCGGCGGTCTATCTCGATTCCATACCAGTGCAAGACATACTCTTCATAACACTCTATGCAATAGGTTACATTTTGATTCTCATAGTGTTAACATCCTTCATCTTTGACAAAAGGGAATTCAAATGAAGCTAAAAATTCCCAAAAAAGTCCGAATTAAGTTTAGACTGAAAACATTAAGGAAGCATGATCTATTAAGGTTATTGCTCATCGGAATTGGGCTCGTGTTTATCCTGCTTGGCAACAGAACCGTGAGGAGCGAAGTGGAAAAGCGAGAGAGGTTTTATTGGGTTCCGAAAGCTAATTACATCAAAGCGGTGTCTCTCGAATACAAGAATGCTATATCCGACTTTTTCTGGATGAAAGTCACGCTTACATACGGTGACCGCAACTTTGACAAAAAAGCGACCAAGAAAGATTGGGAATATCTGGCGAAATTGACTGATCTCGTCACCGATCTCGACCCTCGCTTCTTTATACCTTATATGTTTGCGGCTTCTGTGCTGTCATGGGAAGGCGGCATGCCAGAAGAGGCTGTAAGAATTTTGAAAAAGGGACTTAACGCTCGACGGGATGATTGGAGAATTCCGTTCTACATTGGGTTTAACTATTTCTATTTTCTCGGCGACTCGCTTCGTGCAAGCCAATACCTGATAAAGGCCTCCAGATTACCCGGTTCACCCAAATATCTGCCACTTCTCGCGACAAGGCTGAGGAGCCATGCGGGAGACATTAAAACCGCAATAAGATTCCTTCAAGGACTTCTCAACACAATTGAAAACGAACAGACGCGTGAGAAAATTATGAAAAGGTTGAAGGCATTAAAGGACATCGATTACTTGCAGACCGGCGTGAAAATATACCGAATAAAAACAGCAAAATATCCCCCAAGTTTGAGGGATGTTCTGGCTCTCGGAATAATTGACTCCATACCTCATGAGCCTTACGGCGGTTATTACACTTATGACCCTAAAACAGGCAAGGTATGGAGCAGTACTGACCTTGGTAAAAAAGTAAAGAAGGAGTGAAAACAATGGCTGTATCAATAGCTTATAGGATATTCAAAGCTGCAAAAGATAAGGGAGCATCGGACATCCACCTTAAAAGCGGCACATACCCGTTTTTCAGAATAGAGGGACAACTGACGCGCTACGCCGAACATCCTGTTTTGACCGACGAGATGATGCGCGCGATAGCCAACGAACTCATGGACGATAGGCACAGAAAAATCCTGCAACAGCGTCTATCCGTTGACCTCGCTTATGATCACCCCGACATAGGTCGATTCAGGGTTAACCTGTTTTACCAGATGAACAAGCTTGCGCTTGTGGCAAGGTTAATCCCCAAAAGCGTGAAGACGATAAGGGAGCTAAATCTGCCGCCCGTCATCGAGAAGCTCGCATTTGAGGAGAGGGGACTGATTCTCGTCACAGGAACTACGGGCAGCGGTAAATCGACAACACTCGCAGCAATGATCAACATGATCAATCGTGAGAAGTCTGCACGCATAATCACGATCGAAGACCCGATAGAATATGTTTTCACCGATGAATTAAGCCTCATCTCTCAGCGTGAAATCGGATTTGACACCATATCGTTTGCTGCGGGCCTGCGCGACGCACTCCGTCAGGACCCCGAAATCATAATGGTAGGTGAGATGAGGGACATCGAGACCATGGAGACGGCGCTCACAGCAGCTGAGACGGGACACCTCGTGATGTCAACATTGCACACACTCGACGCAAAAGAGACTATAAACCGAATAATCAATGCTTTCCCCGGCGAAAAGCAGAACGAGATACGGGTTATGCTCGCATCCGTGTTGAAAGCCGCAATCGCCCAGCGTCTCATAATCTCAAAAACCGGAAAACGAATCCCTGCAGTCGAGATATTAGTCAACACGCCGCGCGTCAGGGAAATCATAGCAGATCCCAACAGGTTCTCGGAGTTGCACGCCGCAATAGAAGAAGGGTTCATACCTTATGGTATGCAGACTTTTGAGCAATCCCTGTTCTATCTTTGGAAGAGAGGGCTAATCGACGAGGAGATAGCTCTCGAACATGCCACACGGAAGGATGACCTCAAGTTGATAATCAGCGGAGTGCAATCCAGCCGCTACGAAAAGGTGTGGAAGCCGTTTGAAGACCTCGCTCTTAAAGAACTTAAAGAAGAACAGCAAAAGGAATCCGAACTTTCTCCCGAGACGACATTTTTCGGTGGGACACCATCTACAACTCAACCGACCAAGGAAGAAGAAACTAAAAAATCAAAGGATTTCGACATAGATGAGCTGCTCAATAGCCTCGGAGGATGATCTTACCCGGCGGTTTGCACTACCAATTCAGTATATCGTTCCGTTCACAAGCAGGAAGAATTCGGTTTTCCTCGTCAGGTATCACGGCAAGTTAGCTGTTTGCAAACATTTCAAATCGGTCGAGAGCGCCCAGAAGGAATGGACATTATTGTTCAGGCTGAAGTCAATCGGCATACCAGCACCTAATCCCATTACACTTTTCGGGAACTGGTCGATAAGGGAGTTCGTTGATGGGGTGCCTATATCCGATCTGATCGATATGGATTCGCACAACATAAGGTGGATAACACCTTTAGCAATATGGCTTTATAGTTTCCATCGCTATGTCAACCTGAAACTTGGCGATGTAAACCTGAGGAATTTCATCTTTCAGGAGGAGAACCGCGCGATATACGCCATCGACTTCGAAGATGTCAGTCAGGGTAACCCACTTGAGGATATAGGGGACCTGGTGGTGCATATCCTGACGCACAGGCCAGAATTCACAGACAATAAGTTCAGGATGGCAACAACACTAATCAAAAGTTACAGTGATATCGCAAAGATCAGCAGGAAGAGCATCATTAACGAGCTCTACGATGCGTTCTTAAGGGCAGCTGTAAGGAGGAGGAATCTGTCTATCCTCAACTTCTTTCATTTTGTTAAAAAAATTGACAGTCTTCTGGAACCTTCAATATAATCCATACACCGAAAGGAGGTAGAGATGCTAAACAAAATTTTGACTGTTGTTAACATTATACTTGCAGCTATTTTGGTTTACATACTCATACAGCCGAAAATACAGGCATCCAAAATCGTTGAGGCCAAGATCTACTATCGAGATGATGTCAGTGCTACCCCGCTGTATATCGCCGAGGCAAATGGCTATTTCGATTCTTTAAAAGTCAAAGTTACCGTCGAAGAAGTTGGCAAACCCGGCGAAGATGTTGAAAATGTGCTGAAAGGTATTGGCCAGCTTGCTTCCGGCACAGATTGGGGCATGTTTCTCTTTAAGGCAAAAGCGAGGCCAAGCGTATATAGAATTGTAACAAATGCGACTTCAACAATAAGCGTGCCATATACCGCCCTTCTCGCACCGCCCAAGTCGAAGATCAAAAAGCTTTCGGATCTTGTTGGCAAAAAAGTGGGCTATCTCCGCGGCACAAAATACGAATATCTGCTGAGATACGCATTAAAGTCGCAGGGAATAAACGACAGTCTGGTCGAATATACCCCCCTTATGATGTCCGAAATGAAGAATGTGTTTAACCCTGACAGCGCTCTTGTGGCAGTCGATGCAGTTCTCGCTGTCGAGCCATATCGCACCTTGCTCATAAAACAAGGAGCAAGAATCATAGAGGACGGCTTCCTCGAGAAATACACCGTAACGCCGTTCCCTGTTGGCGTAACCTACACATCTGTCACTAACTTGCAGCTTCGCAAGAATGCCACCCAGCGCGTTGTGAAGGCGATTAACATGGCAATCGACTTCATGAGAAAGCATCCGGATAGCGCTACAGCTATCGTCAAAACAAGACTCAATGTGCCTGATGAGGTCAGTCTGATGCTACCTACTTTCGAGAAATACAACGAGATCGACCCCGCTCAGCTGGACAGGTATGTGGATGTGTTGAAGAAGGCCAATGTGCTCTTCGTGGACATCGAAACGGACTCCATGTTGATCTCACCGGAAGAAATAAAGAAATAGTTGCGTGAAAAAAATTACATTCTGGCTGGTTTTTGCAGCGTTTGCGCTGCTTGAGCTTTCAATTTATCCGTTCAAGCTGCCGATTTTGGGGACAGTTGCATTTGTCCCCTTTTTCTTATTGATTGACCTGCGCAAAAAGTCGTTCCTGATGATTTACCTCATTGGGGTGCTGTTCTTCGCGGCAAATCTCTATTTCGTGGCATTCATCCAGATCGCCGGTTATGAAAAGTTCGCATTGATATTAGGCTATATCCTGCTTGTCCTCTATGAATCCCTGTTTTACGGGCTCTGGGGATGGCTCTATTCCAGATTTCACGACAAAAAACTCGCATGGTTGCTGGCGCCATCGATATGGGTTGTGCTTGAGTATGCGCGGAGTGTGACTGATCTCGGCTTCCCGTGGTTGAACCTGTGGATGACGACGGCAGGTGACCTGCCGATAGCTGGATTGGCGTCAGTAATAGGCCCTTACGGTGTGTCGTGGTTGCTGGTTTTTAACGGTTACATCGCATACAAAGCCGTAAAGGAGAAAAGCAAGAAACTATTAGCCATTTTCCTTTCTGTGGTCGTGGCCCTACACATCATCGGGTATTTGTCCGTCAAGCTGCAAAACAAAGGATTTAAACGCAAAGTTAGAGTAGCAGTTATCCAGCCGGACATCCTGCCCACAACAGTTTACAACCCGGCAGAATGGTGGCAGACGGTTAAGGCATTCAACACCATTATGGACTCACTCGATAAGGACTCGTTCGACATAATCATACTATCGGAATCCGCATTTCCGGGATTTTACAGGCTGGGCCAGAAGGTGAAGCGGTATGTCCACGGCATAGTCAGAAGATACGACGCTTACATCCTTTTTGGCAGTGCAGAATACGACCCGGTCAACATAAAAATCTACAATTCTGCCTTCCTCGTGGATCCAAATGGTAAAATCGTTGGGTTTTACAGCAAGAACCATCTTGTTCCATTCGGAGAACATCTGCCATTTGAGGATAAGTTAAAGTTTCTGAGAAGAATAAATCTTGGCCAGAGCGACTACTCACCCGGAGGAAGTTTCAAACCGCTATCCTTCAACGGCGTCAAAATGGGGATCATGATCTGCTTCGAGTCCATGTTCCCTGAAATATCGAGGAGAGAAGCCAATCTTGGTGCAAACATGCTGGTCGTTATGACGAACGACGGGTGGTTCGGGAAAACAGTCGGTCCTGTGCTACACTACGAGCATGCCCGTTTCAGAGCGATAGAGACCGGAAGATACATTGTGAGATCCGCAAAAACAGGCATCTCGGCGATAATAGCGCCTGATGGCTCGACTGTAACGGAGTTGCCACTCTTCAAGGCTGGCTATTTCGTTAGCGATGTGCCGCTTCGTGACGGAAAAACCATCTACATGGTGTTAGGCGACCTCATCGTATGGCTTTCTATCTTGATTGTAGCATCGGCCTTGGCATATTTCGCAATAATGAGGCGGAGAAAAAGGTCAGAACATCAGCTATAATACACGCCATGGCTATCCTTGAACTCAACATCCGTAACCTTGTCCTTGTTCGTGATGTTAGAATTGAATTTTCCAGAGGGTTGAACATCATAACTGGTGAGACCGGCACAGGTAAATCGTTGCTCATAAACGGATTAAGCATCCTCGTCGGCGAGAAAGCGTCGCGAGACCTGATCGGGCGAAATGGGAAATCGGCAGATGTCTCAGCGGTGTTTGAGGTGCCGTCTGAATTGATGCCAAAACTATCCGAAATGGGGTTTGAACCTGACGATGATGTCCTGATAATAAGGCGGGTGTTACGGCAGTCGGGGACAAGGAGTTACATAAACGGAGCACCTGTCACGAGGCAACAACTTCGAGCTGTAACTTCTATGTTGATCGATATCCACGGCCAGCACGGCCATCAGGTGCTGTTAGATGAAACGAGTCACATCCAGTTCCTGGACAGGTTCGGAAAGTTAGAGTCCATGGTCAAGGAGGTCGCACAGCGCTACCGCAGGTGGCAAAGCCTGTTAACCAGACTGCGTGAGGGAAAAGAGAGACTATCGCGTCTGCGCGAGATGCGTGATTTCATGGAGTATCAGCTTTCGGAGCTCGAAGAAGCCGATCTGAGAGAAGGCGAGGACGAGGAGATCAGCGAGAGGCTGAATGTGCTGACTAACATCGAAAAAATCCGTCAGGCGGTCGCCACAGCACTGAAACTTCTTTATGAGGCCGAAGATTCTGCCCATTCAAAGGTAAGCCACGCCCTTGAGCTCATGAAAGACGCCTCGGGCTTCGACTCGAGACTGAAAGAATTCATTGAGCCGTTAACTAACTCGGAATCCGTGCTTTCGGACATAGGCAGCTCGCTGTCGGTTTACATGGAGGATTTATCTTACGATCCCGCTGAGATAGAAGCACTTAACGCAAGGCTTGCATTGATAAACAGGCTCAAATCTAAATACAAAACCGACCTGAAAGGCCTAATTCAGCTCAGAGAAAAACTGAGGAACGACATAAACGAGCTCGATCTGGGGGATTTCCGAATTGGGGAACTGGAACGACAGGTCGAAGAAGCGCGTGAAGAGTTTTATGAGCTTGCGCTCAAGCTATCGGCCAGGAGGCGCGAAATAGCGTCCATATTCAAAACAAAAGTTGAAGCGGAACTCGCCGAGCTCGGCATGGGCGATGCCCGTTTTGAGGTGGACATTCAGTCAGCGCAGCCATCCGAATCCGGCATTGACACCGTGCGGTTTGCTGTGTCCAGACCATCGGAATCTGGGATTGACACAATAAAATTCATGATAAGCACAGTGCCTGGAGAGGAACCGCGCCCGTTGATGAGGATAGTATCAGGTGGTGAGCTTTCGCGAATCATGCTCGCCCTCAAGGTTGTCCTCGCCGAAATCGATGTCGTGCCAACGCTTGTTTTCGACGAGATCGATGTCGGCATAAGCGGTCGTATAGCCGAAGCGGTGGGAAGAAAGATGAAAAAAGTGGCAGCACACCGGCAGGTGATAGCCGTCACACACCTACCCCAAATAGCCGTGTTCGCCGACGCTCATTTCAAAGTCGAAAAGAAAAGGGCAGCTGATAGCCTTGAAACCACCGTTAAGTTTCTTGAGAATAATGAGCGTGTAATGGAAATAGCAAGCATGTTGACTGGAGAGAAGATAACGGACGCATCGATCCAGCAAGCGCGGGAACTTTTAAAAATCGCAAAACTATAATTTAAAAATCACGGTTTTAACAGGGAGGGAATCATGAGAATCTTCATATTTGATGATGAACCGGACATACTCGAGGCATTGATAACATACATGTCGTGCAACGGTAACGAGTTGTATGGTTTCGTAGATTACAGGGAGGCGATAAAATTCGCCCGAGACAGCGAAAACAAAATAGATGTTGCCATAGTAGATGGCGCTATCGACGGCTATATGGAGGTTGGCCTCGAACTTTCGTCCATAATAAGGAGCAAAAATCCTGATGCAAGGATAATCATTCTCACAGGTTTTTCAGAAATGACAAACCGGGAAATGCTTGAAAAATATAAAGTCGAGCTTAAGGAGAAGCCATCCGGCGTTCTCGACATCGTAAATGAGTTCGGGTGTATATGAGAAGATACCGTGACATTCTCAAAGAGTTTATAGAACAGGTTATCCACGACATCAAAAGGAGCGATGTGGCTCTCGGCTTGCTTTATCTGTCGTTCACCACATTGATCTTCCTGCTCCTTGTATTTCTCAAACCCCTTGCTCCCGTGTCAACCGCAATCAACCAGCTCATCGTTTATCACATAAAGGCTCCAGAAAACGCACCCCGCATACTGATAGTCAATCCCAATGACCATACAAACTCACAGTTCCTATCTGAGGTCGAACAAATAGCCAAAACTGGAGAAAAAACGGCGATTTTGATACCATTTCAATGGATCTTTTGGGAAAGGGCGGAAAAACCTAATTCATATAGACTTATAAGTTTTATAGACAGCATTAATAGGTCAAACGGAAAAGTTAAAATTTTTCTCATATCCCAGAGGAGAATAAACTATCGAATGGCCATAAGGGACACGATGCTTAAGCGTATATCGGAGTATATCTCTTTCTGGTCTGTCAGCTCCACCAGAAAGGCCATTTTTCCTTCCCCTATTAAACTTGATATTCCCGGTGAGTCGCCCCCTAATGTGCCGGTAGTTAAAAAAATTCGAGATTTTTTCGGTCCGAAAAGATCAGGTGGCAGCAAAAGGGGCAGAAGAGATGTTGTGAATGCGATCCCTATCAACCTATCCCCAATGCCATTCGAGCAAATTCCATCCCGTAAAATTTTATACTTGGATCAGATTGTGAAGTCGTATAAAAAAGAGGTGATCCTTATATGGGTTCCCGTAGATTTCGATCACATCATGGTAACAAGTGCTAAAAGGACGCTTTCTTTCTCTCAAATACTTGCCCTGAGCATCTGGAACGAATTCGTCCCAATAAAGATGAAGCCATTTCCTCTCATGGCGGATATCATTGTGTTTTTCCTCATCGCTGTTCTGATTGCCGGGGTCAGGAAAAGAATTAACAATCTGTTTTTCGCTATTGTCATGATTGTCCTAACGATAGTGTCCCTCTATTTTTATGTCTCAAGGTATTTCTTCCCGGGAAAATACACACCTCGAATAATGGAAATCGGGTTAGCTATGTGGCTCGGCTATTTCTTTGTGTTCGCAGTCGAATCTCACCTATTTGACCGAGCTATAGGCATTATCAAAAAATATGTTAAGGAATCGCGCACCTACATATATGTCGGAAGCAACTTTTCACCGGCATTTTACAGTTCTCTAAAACAGCTGATCCCCCCACTTGTCGCAATGGAGATTCGGACAGGATGGCCGTTCAAGCCCCATGTCAAAAGATACGGGATGAAAGATATCTCTCCCGAAAAGTTAAATTCATTGTTGCAATATTCCATCAAGAGGAAACTTGGCCTGTTTTATTCCACAAAAATTACTCTCTACTTTGAGAGTAATTTTCCCTTCACCGACTATGAACTGAATTTTGTCGAGCGGATATGGAAAAAATCCGTTTTTATCCCTCCAATAGTTGAGTCCGTCTATTCGTGGGAAAAACTGGAGTCCTACGGCACAAACATCTACAACGCTGACAATTACATAGAAGCGCTTGTCTATGAAAGCGTCGGATTTATATACCTGCTCGATGAAATGGAGAGCGGCGCTGCGATATTCTGCTGCGCAGGCGTTCTGATTTATTGCAACACTAAGTTCTACGAAATACTTGGTAAAAACGAGCCTCCATCATCAGGCACGGTGATATTCGACCTCTTTGCAGACACCTTCATGGAACCATACATAAAACACATCAAAAATGTGCTGCTTATGAGACAATACACCACGGAAGACATCAAGACAATCGAGGATAGCAAAAACAAAAAGTTTTACAACATATTTTTTAGACCACTTGTCTCTCCCGAGAAAAGCAATGTAACCTTATACATGATGATACTTCAGGATGTCACGGTCATATACCAGAAATACGAGACGGAAAAAGCATTTCGTGAAGACACTATCCACATGCTGGTCCACGAGCTCAGAAATGCACTAAGCACTACTCTATTAGACATAAAACTGTTGCGTTCACGGCTGGGAAATGACGAGGAAATCATACAGAAAAGGCTCAAAGCTATGGAACTTTCTGTTAGATTGTTTGGAGAGCACATGGAAAAACTTAAGCACTATGCCGACTTAATGGGTAAGAAAGACATCTCCGTGGAATTGAAACATGTAAATCTTAAGGAGTTGATGAAAAAAATTTCTGAGATTATCGATACTGTCTATCGAGGCAGAAAAGCTGAATGGACAAATTCAAAGCTTATCATAGATATACCGGATGATATGAATATAATCGTAGATGAACACCTGTTGAGTATAGTCCTCAAGAATTTGGTGGAGAACGGGTTAAAGTATAGCAATTCCAAGGTAATGGTAACGGCTGAGGACAAGGGGGAGATTGTCGAAATACGGGTGGAAGATGACGGGGAAGGCATCCCTCCTGATAAAATAAACCTGATTTGGGAAGCATTTCAGCGTATCCACACCAAGGGCAGCTCAAGCAAGGGCAGGATTCCCGGCCTCGGACTTGGGCTGCATATCGTCCAAAGGATAATCTCATCCTACATGGAAGGCGCCTCAATCGAGGTAGGTAGAAGCGAGAAGCTCGGAGGCGCCAGCTTCATATTAAGACTTAAAAAGTGGCCTTTTCCTAACCGAAAACAACATCAAGGTAAAGCATGACTATTATGCCGAGTATAGTTCCAAATGTGGCATAACGCTCATGTCCCTTCCTGTGAGTCTCAGGCACTATCTCATCGCTTATCACATACAGCATGGCCCCCGCCGCAAAACCCATAGCGTAAGGTATCACCGGCCTGGCGATGCTCACGGCCCATGCGCCGAACATAGCAAGCGGTATCTCCACAAGACCTGATCTTATTCCGGTAAGAGCCGCATAAAAGCCCTTGCCCATTCCGGCACTCACAGCCGAGAGCGAAACGGAGAATCCTTCGGGTATGTTCTGCAGACCAATGGCGATCATGAGCACTATGGCGTCCCGCATCATGTCTGAACCGAAGGCCACACCAACAGCAAGGCCTTCGGGCATATTGTGCAGCGTTATGGCTATGATGAAGAGCCACACAGCCCTAATTCTTTTGGTGCGTATCCCCTCAAAGCCGATTATCGTGTGCATGTGAGGTATCAGGTGATCCGCAACCTCCAAAAACACTGAACCGATAACTATGCCTATCAAAACGGGAACAACTCCCCCAAGCTCTATTCCGGGCATGATAAGGCTTGTGAAACTTGCAGAAAGCATGACCCCGGCCGCAAACCCAAGTGAGGCGTCCAAAAACTTGTTTGACGCCCTTCTTATGAAAATTACCAATATCGCACCGAGTGAGTTCAAAAGGGTGGTGAAAACCCCGCCCCAGAAACCGAGCCAGATGGGCTTTCCACCTGAAAGCTTAATGAACACATTGATAAGTGCATCAACCATAACTACCTCCCTGTGCGAATTTCCCTTAGTGTGGTCTTAGTATATTGGATTTCGTGGTTGAAGCTGTCCAAGCAGGCAAAAGAGGGGCAGGGCGTCCCCTGCCCCTGACTATCAAAGGTTATCGAGTTTCAGGATGAGGCCGCCGAACGGTGCTTCGTCCTTCTCTTCCTCTTCTTCCTCATCGTCAACAATCAAATATGCCCCCTCCTGAAGCTGTTGAAGCTCCTCCATATCAAGCTCCATCACGCGACCGAACCGCTTGAGATCTTCCTCGCTGTGCGGATACGGGCATATCCAGTGCTCGCCGGGTATATAACCGTGTATAGGGCATACGGAGAATGTCGGTGTGAGGCTGAAATATGGGAGTCGATAGTTGCTGACTATCTGGCGAACGAGGTCTCGCACGACACGCCAGTCATGAATCGCCTCGCCGATGAAAAGATGCACCACTGTGCCGCCCGTGAACTGAATTTGAAGCTCATCTTGGTGCTCAAGTATCTCAAAGATGTCGTTCGTGTAATCGACGGGCACATGGACGGAGTTGGTGTAGTAGGGAGAAGTGACTGTGCCAGCTGTCTTTATGCCGGGATAATTCTCGAGATCCTTTTTCGCCAGCCTGTAGGACGCACCTTCGGCCGGCGTGGCCTCGAGGTTGTAAAGGTTGCCCGTTTCGGCCTGAAAGTCCGCTATCTTCTCCCTCATAAACTTCAGAACTTTAAGCGCAAACTCGCGCGCCTCAGGATGGATGATCGGCACACCTAAGAAATTGCGGGTCATTTCGTTCATGCCCACGAGCCCGATCGTCGAAAAGTGGTTGTTCCAGTATCGGCCAACCGCTTCCTTGATGCTCCTCAGGTAAAACTTGGAGTAGGGGTAAAGCCCTCGCTCCGTCAAGTCCTCAAGCACCTTGCGCTTGATCTCGAGCGATTTGTGTGCAAGATACATCCTGTCTTCCAGAATTTTGAAGAATTCGTCCTCGTTGCTGGCCTCAAAGCCGATCCTCGGCAGGTTGATCGTCACGACGCCGATCGAGCCGGTGAGCGGTGCGGCACCGAAAAGTCCGCCGCCGCGCTTGCGCAGCTCTCGGTTGTCAAGCCTCAGGCGGCAGCACATGCTGCGCGCATCCTCAGGCCGCATGTCAGAATGGACAAAGTTGGCGAAGTAAGGGACGCCGAACTTGGCCGTCATCTCCCACAACGGCTGTAGTTTGTCGTTGCTCCAGTCGAAATCTTTGGTTATGTTGTATGTCGGTATCGGAAATGTGAAAATTCGAGACTTAGCATCCCCCTCCATCATCACCTCAGCGAACGCCCTGTTGATCATGTCCATCTCTTCCTGAAACTCGTCGTATGTCTCCGGCATCTCCTTGCCACCGATGATGACATGCTTGCCCTTGTAGAGAGGCGAGACAGTGAGGTCAAGCGTTATGTTTGTAAATGGCGTGTTGTGGAAGAGAAGAAGGCCAGCTCCGCCTGCGAAATTCTCAGTCGGCGCATCGACGGATATATCGTATTCCCAATCATGTCCATACTCGTAATCCGTTATCCCGGTGACAGTGCTTCCAGAAAGGTCATTGCGGGCAAATTCAAGGTCCTCCTTGCCGTTCTCCGCGATCCAAAGCGTGTCGCCGTCAACCTTCACATTCAGCCCAAGCGAAACAGCTATGAGCGACAGGCCGGTCAACAGGATTTCAGACGGGGAACTGACTTTGTCGCCAGCCACTTTGAAAATCGTATCGAGATAAGCCTTTCTCAGGTCTGAATTGAGGTCAAAGATGAAGTAAGGAACGCCTCTCTCCGCATCCCCTCCATCGACAAACTGAGCCAGAAGTCCCGCCAGCCCGCCCGAAATGATATACGAATCACCATCAACGAGATAGCTTACATTCAAGCGCTTGAGGTCAGATTCGAGCTCAGCGGTATCATGGCCGACATGGATCTTAATTCCATCGCCGTGCGGCTTACCGGCAACGGTCACCCATGCGGCCAGTTTAACGAACGCCTCAAGTTCATCGTTCTCCAGCACCGTCGCATCACCTTTCCAGCCCAACTCGCTAATGTCAAGAGAGGTCCTGTTTCCGAGTATCCCCTCGCCTATCGACCTGACGGCAAGCACATGGCTGTTTATCGTCAGTGCGTCTCGGTCGCTCACTTCAAGCTGAGAAGCAGAGATCGGCTTCACCTCATGGTCGTTGAGATGGAACAGTGAGTGAGCGGGCGACACCCTCGCCTCACCTGAAGTCGTGGAAACCTTCTTAAATCGCCTGTGCGGCACCCTATGCTTCACGAAGGCCTTGATTTTCAGCCATTTGACATTGCCGTCCTTATCAAATCCAAGTGCTTCAAAGGATTCCGATGGCTCGACTGCAAGCGAATCCTCAGACGGGTTGCCGTAGCCATCGACATTCTTGATAACCCGCTCGCCATTAGCTGCGAATTGGCCGTCAACGAGTCGCCCGATCTTCTCGACCATTACCCTGCCGTTTTTCCTGACTACAACGGGCATGTCGTAGTCCAGAGACTGGAAACCGACCCTCGTCGGCACATTGACATTGAAAAGGAACTCCTGAATAGCCTGTTTGACCTCCCGATAGCCGAGCCCGTCGTATCTGATAAACGGGGCAAGCAAGGTGTCGAAGTTGCTGAACGCCTGAGCCCCTGCTGCCTCGCCCTGCAGGGTGTAGAAGAAGTTAACGATCTGGCCGAGCGCCACGCGAAAATGTTTGGCAGGTTTTGACTCGATTTTGCCTCTGACGCCGCCAAATCCCACTCTGAGGAGGTCTTCGAGGTCCCATCCGACACAGTAAACGCCCAGTATGCCGAGGTCGTGGATGTGGAAATCGCCGCTCTCATGTGCCTTTTTGATCTCAGGCGGATAAATTTTGTTAAGCCAATACCTTGCGACGACGGAAGAGGCAAGGTAGAAGTTCAGCCCCTGAAGCGAATATGTCATGTTTGAGTTCTCCGCTACACGCCAGTCCGAGCGCTCCACATACTCATCGACCAGTTTTATCCCGTCAACGAAGATCGACTCAAGTTCGCGCGCCTCAGCCCGTTTCTGGCGGTAGAGGATGTAAGCTTTCGCGACTTTGGCGTGCCCTTCTTCGATCAGAATCTTCTCGACAATGTCCTGAATATCCTCAACAGAAGGAACCCGCCCCTTTGA
The DNA here is from genome assembly GCA_015489175.1 of Caldifarciminota bacterium. GTDB lineage: Bacteria > Hydrothermota > Hydrothermia > B15-G9 > B15-G9 > WGAI01. The sequence goes on from WGAI01000008.1 coordinate 17,152, forward strand.
ATAAAACTTTTCATCGACCATCCACTCAACCATACCGGCGAGACGCTCGGCTGTCTTGCGATCGCGCCCCTGCACCGAGCGCGCCGCCTTGAAGATGGCCGACGCAATCCGCTCCCTGTCAAAGGGGACGACTCGCCCATCCCGTTTGATCACAACTTTATCCATTGAAATTCGCCTCCTATTTTCATAAGTTTTGCCCGAAAATGGAATCCGAGCTCTGGTTTGGGAAATTCTCAGCTTAATGCAAAAGGTGGCCATTATCCAGATTTACCAAAATAGGCCTTAAAGCCTTACTCACCAGTTTAATAGCGACTAATTTGAAACTCAGCCGACGAAGACAGGGAATTCGTTTGTTGCTCAACAGGAAATGAGGATCGATGATATCCATGCCCTCCTGGATTTATGCGGCAAGTTCCATGCCTCAACTAATGTCGCAGCACGAACTCAAGTGTCACAAGAGGACGATAAATTTGTTTGAATTGAGAAAAAATCAAGTTAGAGCTCATCGGCAACATTCCGGCAAGCCGCAGCCAATCCGAAAATTTTATGATGCATCGGGAAAGCCGTGATCAGAGAGGCAGGGAAACGGACTACCCGGCAGGGTTAGCGGTAAAAATGAAAGAGGGCGGCAGAGCCGCCCTCGAAAAATTCCATTCGGTGCGATGGGTTAAATTCTGAGGTTATCGAGGCTCGGAGGAGTCTCTTTTGCAATTCTCTCGCATTCCTGAGCGACGGTCTCAGCAAGCTCAAGGTAAACTTTTGCCGATTCCGATTCCGGCATGGCCATTATAACCGGCATACCAATGTCGCCGGCCTTCACGATCTCAGGCTCGATCGGAAGTTGTGCCAGCAATTTGACGCCCATCTCCTCCTCCAACTTCTTACCGCCGCCCTCTCCAAAGATGCGCGTGACATGGCCACACTTGGGGCAGCGGAAGTAACTCATGTTCTCCACGACGCCGATGACAGGTATGTTCATCTTCAGGAACATGTTGATGGCTTTCTTCACATCGGAGATCGCCACATCCTGAGGCGTGGTAACCGCTATGCCACCCCTCAGTTTCATGAGCTGTGAGGCGCTGATCTGTGGGTCGCCTGTGCCGGGCGGAAAGTCCACGATGAGAAAATCGAGCTCGCCCCAATGGACATCGAAGTAGAACTGCTCGTAGGTTTTGTGGACAAGCGGACCTCGCCAGATCACAGGCGTGTCCTCCTCGATCAAAAATCCGATGGAGAGCACTTTAATGCCGAACCTTTCGATCGGGATTATCTTCCCATCTTTGGCATAGAGCTGCGATTTTTCGAGGCCGAGCATCTTTGGAACCGAAGGCCCGTAGATGTCACCGTCCAACAGGCCAACTTTGTAGTTTTTGGCAGCGAGAGCAACCGCAAGGTTGACGGCGACCGTGGATTTTCCAACTCCGCCCTTGCCGCTCGTTACAGCGATGATGTGCTTGATGTCAGGATGACGGCGCATGTTAACGCTTATGGGAGTCGTCGGCTTCTCTTCGATCTCGATCTCCTTGACGTCGGGCAGCTGTTTCAAAGCATCCTCAGCCTTCTTTTTGAGCTCCTCCATCTGATCAGCAGGCGCTGAAAGCTGAAATTTAACCTTAACCCCATCTTCCCTCTTCTGCAGCAGCACGTTCCGCACATTTCTGAGGTCAATGACCTCCTTCAGTGCGGCGTAAACATCTTCAAGTTTCAGCATCTCGTTTGTCCTCCTTGTAAAAGTGACTGAATAAGTTTCTTATTGCAGAGCTTGATTATATGGCCGAAATTTTCGGCCAGCAATGTTTAAGACTGTTTCTCAATTATGCTGGAAATACCCCCATTTTGCATGAGGTTAACCTTAATCATCTCCTTCAATTCGTCGATATTCCGACCCGTGCGTGCGGACACAAACACATAGTTGTCGTATCGCTCCTGCATCCTGGAGATTACATTATCATCAAGCAGGAGATCCACCTTGTTAAACACACGGATAATAGGCTTTTCCGCACATCCAAGCTGTTCGAGCGTCCTCTCGACGATCTCAATCCTTTCATCCAGACGCGTTGAGGTTATGTCGATGACATGGAGAAGCAGGTCAGCCTCCTCGACCACAGCGAGAGTTGCATGGAACGAAGCGACGAGGTTGGGCGGCAGGTCTTCGATAAACCCGACGGTATCGGAAAGCACCACCGGCTTCGGAAGGCCATCCATGTAAAGCGTTCGGGTGGTGGCGTCGAGTGTGGCGAACGGGCGATCTTCGACGAGCACGCCGGCATGGGTCAGCACATTCATGAGGGACGATTTCCCGGTGTTCGTATAGCCGACGAGAGTGACTTTGAAGATTTCGCGCCGCCTTTTCCTTTGAAGTGCTTTGCTTCGCTCAATTCTGCGGAGTTTGCTCTCAAGCCCTTTGATGCGCTGGAGGATGTGCTGCCTGTCGATCTCAAGCTGGGTCTGTCCCGGCCCCCTTGTGCCGATTCCAGCCCCAAGTCGGGACATCCATTTGCCGCTGCCTATGAGTTTTGACAGACGATAACGCAGCTGAGCGAGTTCGACCTGAATTTTCGCTTCCGCCGTCCGCGCATGCTGCGCGAAGATGTCCATTATCAACTCGTTCCGTGTGACAACCTTGCATTTGAACATCTGCTCGAGGTTCCGAATTTGGGACGGAGAGAGGTCCATGTCGAAGATCACGAGGTCGAGTTTGTATTCCTCAACAATTCGGCGTATCTCCTGAGCTTTCCCTTTCCCGATGTAGTAGGAAGGATCCGGTTTTTCCCTGATCTGAAGCACTTTCTCGAAGACCTCTGCCCCGGCGGATTCCGCAAGGTGAGCCAGCTCTTCGAGGCGGTCGATTTCGCGCCACCTGTCACGGGACGAGCTTGCGACTCCGACTAAAAGCGCTTTCTCCCTCTTTTTCGCTTCTCCCTCAAGGTCTATGAGCTTCTTTTTCATAAACAGATTTAGTGGCCGAGCGTAATCCTGGCTATGTTTGTGAAGGTATCGTTGTCCGTCCATTCGGCGCTTGGATCGGCATCGTGGATGGTCGGATCATCGGGTATCGAACTTACAGCCGATGAGTTATCTCCGCCAGCAATCCATGCTATCATACCGAGCGAATCGCGAGCTCCGCCAAGCAAATTCCACGGGATAGCTATCTCAAGCGTCTGAAGTCCATGATCGGACGACCCAGTCCATGCATACTGGCCATCAAAATTGGCAGGACTGCCCCAGCCGCCCTGATACGGTATGAAATTGGCCGCAGTGAAGGCATCTCCGTTCTCAGGCCACCAGAAATAGAGCTCATAATCGATGCCATAGCCCGAAAATCCGATGTGTCTGCCCCATCCGTCGGATGTGCCTTCGGAATAACCGCCATCCGCAACATCGAAACCAAATCCGTAGGCCAATCCCCAGGAGGCCTCATTTCGCGTGGTTATTGCAACATATAGGTTGCTGGTGTCAGAAGATACGAAAAGCTGATACAAAGATGCGCCTTCGAGGCCGTTGACGACGCCGGAATCCACAAGAGTCCAGTTCTCTTCATCGGAGATAACGCCATCGATCACTATCATGCCTTCGGGTATCTGAGCGAGCTCAACCGTCCCGATCGATGTGGTATCATCCTCTGCAACAGTCACATCTGTTACGGTATCGGGGATATATCCGCCTGCGTTGATGACCACGCTGTAATTGCCAGCTTCGAGTCCCGCTGCGATGAAATCACCTGTCGTGCTGTCGGAAGTCACAGTTGTGACAGCGCTCCACGCGGTGTCATACACCGTCACGGTAGCTGTCGGGAAAGGAGGCTCCGAATCGTTCTCAAACTCGATATGCCCCGTGATGGCGCCGCCGGCCGCACCGATGTATGTGAACTGGTAAAACAGCGTCTGCTCGTTGAAATCAACCTTCCACAGCCCAGCCTGCGGTATGGTAGTCTCGATGTGGTCGCCAAGTCCGCCTGCGTTCGGATCGACATATCCATGAAGGCTGTCGTTTTTAATGGCACTTGTATCGCCGTATGCCAAGTTCCATTGTCCTTCTGGCACAAGTTTGTATTTGATTTTGCGGGCAGGCAGCCTGAGGACAAGCTCCCATTGCCAATCGCCGACGAGATGCATGTCAGGAGCGGTGTTCAAATCCCAGGGCGTATCCTGAAAATCGCCAACCATCTGCAATCTATCCCAATTTGAGAGGAAAACCGAGCCAGGAGCGTTGAAATCAGGCCCTTTCACCTCTTTGCATGCTGTCACAAGTAGCACGGAGAACAAAAATAAAGCGATCTTTCTCATCATCTCCTCAAATTACCTCCGTTTGTTTTGGGTTAGGATATTGCAGCTTATAGGGTTCCGTCAACGACGACCGCCTCTGCCGTCTTGAAAGTTTCCCAACTCGTCCCGCCATCAGACGGTCTCAAATCAATCCGAGCCACGAGTGAAGCAAGAAGTAAATTCTTCCAATCAAGAGACTTACACGAGCCATTATCGTGTATCCGAACGAGGCGCCAAATGCCACCATTATGAAAACTATGCCTATTTTTGCGGCGGCGCCGAATTTCCCTTTTATTGGCTTCGAGAAGTAGAAGTATGTTATTGTGAAAACGGTTCCGAACACCAGGAACCAGTTGTTGACTGTCGTGGCAAGGCCACCGCTAACCCAGAGCGGCAGGAAAGTGCCTTTCAGCTGTGGCACAAGGTAACCGTTCAGCATTCCGAGGATGCCGAGCCCGGCGCCCATGCCAACCGCGAACGCTATTGCCCATCTCGAAAGCCATCTTATCTGTGGGATGAAACGGGTCAGCATAAGTATGGACAAAATCAGCGGCACGATGACGGCCAGAATGTTACCGCTCGCTATGGGATCCCAGAGTTTGGGCTTCACATCGAAAAACCACAGGTTGAGGAATGCAAAGGCGGCGGACGACCCCACGAACACGCTTTCAGCGAACTTGTAAAACGGGTTGTCCTTGTAAAGAAAACTGAAGATTGCAAGGGTGAAGAACGCAGCCACCCAGACCCAGATCGATGTGCTCAGATGCATTTCATGACCTCCTTTTCCTCTGAGTGGCGATGTAGCCGATGTTGCCGAGTATGATGAAGGCTATGATCAGGAAGTGGACAAACGCTTGCGTGGTCATACCGTAGGTAGCTGTGCCCTTGTGATGGACGAGGTTTTCGTAATCAGCGGCGGCACGCAGCCCGCCGAGCACCGCTATGATCTGACCAGCCTGCTTGTAGGGGTAAAGGTCAGGTGCAACCACGGCGGTCGAACCGAGTATTATTCTGGCACCGTATCGCGCATTGGCGAATTGCGCCCACATATCGCCCACACTGCCGGCCTCAAAACCTATGATAACGCCGATGTCATCGTAGTTCTTAATTCCATGCATCACAGGCATGTCTTTGAGTGGGCGGTTCTTGTAATCTACATTGTCGAATGTCTTGGGGATGTCCTTCCCCATACTTATCATTACGGCCTGGAGCCCCGGACGGTAGCCAAGCACGACATAATCAACGCCATACTTCTTTCCATACTCACTGGCCACCTCTTCGACAGCCTTCTGGGCAAGTGGAACACCGAGCGCCCAGTGCGACATCACCAGAACCCTCATGTTCCTGCTGAATAACTGTCTTAGGATAGCAACAAGCATGGGCTGAAGCTCAGGCATCGATGAGGCATCGTAGTCGGCCGAAATTATCACGGCACTGCCTTCCGGAAGAGAATTTATGAAGTCATAAGCTTCAACGACATCAGAAGTCGGCTTCATGGGAATCTCCACTTTGAAAAGGAACGGCACGGTGGCCACGATGAAAAGTATCAGGTAAATGATCCTGCGATCTATTTTCGACATGCTTTCAAAGATATTCATGGCTGCCTCCTTAGCTCATGTAACTCCGCTCTATGCCGAGGATGATGCGCAGTGAAACAGCTATCCCTCCGAGAGCGAGCCCGAGCATTATCCCCCTCTTAGCTGCCATCTGAGGTATGTCCATGATCCAGTCCGTTGCCGCCGACAGATTGCCGTAGAGAAATTTTGTGAGGGGCACAGCTATGACCACCATCAAAATCAGCATGAGGAGGTAACCCACGCGCGTTGATGCTGATGTCGTCGCCTTTATCTCGAGTAACAGAACCCATGCGACAAGCAGAACCGCTATCCACAGGACGGGGATAAGCGCTGCATTTCCGAGAGGCACGCGTCCGAGCATGATTATTGACGCCGTGATAAGCAGCAATGTGGCGTTAAGGCTCCTCGCCCTGAATGCGCGATAAGCGGCACTGGCTATGAAAAACGACAGAATTGCGAACATCGTCGCCTGCAACGGCACATAGATGTAGAGGTAGAAGTAGTTGCGGAATGTGGAATTGGTCGAGAAGATGTGGCCTGTCCGCACCCCCGAAACGATGCCCCAGACCAGCGTCACCACGAAACTCAGGATAACCGTAAGAGCAAACGGCCAATCCTTGCCTTTCCTGCGAATTTTGTCCCAGTTGTAAAGGAGCAGACTGTCTATGCCGAGGATAAATGTGAACCCTGAAACTATGATATACCAGGAATTTAGTGTTTCCTCCATCTTGTTGAAAGGCGGGTGCGGGACAAAAAGGCTTATCACTATCAATGTTCCAGCCAGAAAGCTTATGAGAAGCGGTATCTCTCTTTTCATTGGGCACCTCCCGCGAAGAAGGTCTTGATTAACGACCACGACTTATTGCCTGTGACGCCTGCAACTGTCTCCAGCACGGCGCCCACGAGTATCAAACCGATGAATATGATCTTCATCCAGTCCTCAGCCTTGATCGTTGCGAGGGAATTGGGATCTCTGGATAGGTATGCGCTTGCAGCATACATCTCCTCACCTATCAGGGTGTAGTCGGTCGCTGCAATGAGGAACGGCAGCTGGGTGACAGACGATGTGCCGGCAATCTGGATTGCACCTATCGAGTGCCCTGTCTCTGCGATTATCAGGGATTCCGCATAGAATGCGCCCTGAAGGAATATCGCACCGGGTTTCTGTCTCATGATGATGCCGTCTATGCCTGCGGCATAACCAAACTGGTCGTTTGTGAGGAAATAGACATTTTTTTCGTTGTAAAGGTCGGGTCTGCCTGCTTCAAGATACCCCTGTTTCACGGTCTCCTGTGCAGCGGCCATGACGACAGGGTCAAAGCATGGCACGATTATATCCGATTCGTATTCAGCGGCTTTCATCGCAACACGCTTGAGGATAGCAAGGCCGGCGAGCGTGGCTATGTCGGAAACCGTGCCAAGTCCGAGCACAAAAAGGAGCGGCCTGCCCATCTCGGTGGCTCTTCCGACTGCATCATCGACGGCCTGAAGTCCAGCTATCGGTCTAATGGTCAGCCTCTCGCCTCTTCGCGCCTTCTTGAGGTAGTAGATGAGCAAAGCACCATAAAGCAAAAGGATTATCAACGCCGCAATACGGCCTTTGTGAAGCCATTGTGCCCTGGGAACCACCGGCGGAGATATTGCCGAGTCTATGTAATCGCCATCTTTGAACCAGACACGGATGAAATACCTGTAAGGATGCCCATTTTTAAGGTCAGTATCCATGTATCGCCTTGCAGTGGGCTTGAGTTCCTCCACGACAACGGGGGCTGTGCCCGGTCTATCGATTCGCATGATTTGAATGTAGCTAATCTGTGATAGGTCAGCATCTTTCCTGTAATCCCATTTAAGAATAATCTGGCCGCCCTCGTCGTTGGGGTTGTCCATAACCTTGAGGTCAACGATCGGAGAGGGCCTGACAGAAAAGATGACCATCAAAACAAAACTTATCATCAAAGACCTCCTTTTGACCGATTTTTGGCTAATACCGGCTCGAACGATCAATCAACCTTAGGGAAAACAGACAGGTGCAGCAACCGGTTATGTGAGTCGGTCAGCCCGGTAGCAACCAACTCCTCACCTATGTATCTTAAATCACTACCATCGACCGCTCCATTAAAAACCTCAAACTCGGCCGACATGATGTGAGTCATGATCTTTTCGAGATCCTCTTTGCCCACAAGTGATGTCTGTTTTGACGAGAGCTCAATCGCGTCGAGAGCGAACCCTCGAACAAGCTTGTCCTTAAATTTTCTCATAAGCTCGTTGGAGCTGAAGATGTCAACAGAGAGGAATTCACCGCCTGCAAATGCCGCTATCCCAATAACATCATCGGTTATGTCTATCTCTTCGACATACCTCTCTATTTCATCTTTCAAAGCGACAAAAGCGTCGTGGAGCGAGCGTGTAGGTGACTCGAGCCTCATAGACGAGAGCTTATGGGAAACCGAGCTCCAGACCACTTTCTGGTTAGAATAGAACCTGCCGGTGATTTTAACGGAATGGGTAACAGAGGAAGCAAGCGTAGCCCTGAGCCTCGGATGAACTGATATCCCGGATGGAGCAAATATCCTGCTGCCTGACCACCTCCACTCCTCAATACAACTCACGGGCACGGCCGCCCTTTTTGACGACTCAAACCAGATAGCCGTGTTGAAAACCCTGTTCTGAAGTGCCCCCACAATTGCCTCGCCATCGAGTATGAACATCGGCTCATTTCCCCGGTAGTCGATTATAGCGGAACTGACACTCCCTGAATCGATGATCTCACCCAGGTTATTCGCCAGCATATCATCGATGGTCAAAGCTGATAGCTTATCAGAAGGGCCTTTGAGCGGATATATGAGCAAATTCCTTGCCCAAAATGGCTCCCCTATCTCTATATCCACCATTTCTTTAATTCTCACATTTCCCATATCTCACACCTCACAAATGGATTTGTTAATCGATAATAAAACAAAGCACAAAAAAAATAAAGGGCCCGTTTCCAGGCCCTTTTATTGCGATGTTACAGATGGTCTAAAGCATCAATAAGAAACTATGTGAAGCCACTTAAGCAGGAACATCAACCTTCCTATGAGCAGAGAATAACGCGCCATCACAGTGGAGCCGAAGGAGGCTCCAAATCCGATCATCAGCACTATGATGCCAAATCTGGCGAATTTTCCGTATGCGCCCTTGTGCTCCTTTGAGAAGAAGAAATATGCCAGCACAGCGAGCACCGACACGAAGATGATGATAGCGCTTATGAATACCACTGTGAGGCTCCACTCGTATTGCTTCGATAGCTCAGCATATCCCTGCCAGTTCGGTGAATGAAGTATCGTGTCCCACATCTGCTCAAGGATACTTGCCTGAAATGCACGCGGTATGGCCATTCCAGAGCCAAGTCCCAACAGGAACGCAAACGGCAGCCTTATCAGGTATGAATACTTAGGCGTGATGACCGAAAGGTAAAGCAGGGCGAATATAGTCGGAATTATATACCACCAGTTTATCGGAAGAAGCTCACCACCGAGAAGATGCAGCCGCTGCATGATCGGGATTATAAAAGGATCCATCAGATTGGGCTTCATTGCAAGGAAGTAGGTCATTGCAAACCCGTATCCTGCCGATAGACCAACAAAAAGGTATTCGGCAAGACGATAAACTGGGTTCTCTTTATAAAGGAACGAAAAAATGGCGAGCGTTAGAAACGCCGCCAGTGTTTCCCAGCTGAAAAGCCAGTGAAGGATGCCCATTTTATCTCCTCCTTCTCTGCTGCTTGCGAATCATGAAAAATGCGAGGTTACCTACTATCACCATGAGTATGAGGTAAAGCTGAGCCCATGTAACGGCTGTGATACCGACTGTCGCGTAAGGTGGCGGTGTGTAATGAAGTTCCTTTTCCATGAGTTTGGCCACGGCGGCCTCGTAGTCAGCGGCGGCTTTCATACCGTTCAGCAAACCAACAAGCTGGCCTGTCCTGATGTATTGCTGGTAATCAGCGCCCATGACTGCCGTAATGCCGATCGCTATCTTCTGGTTGAACTGCTGATACGCGTAGGTTATCCATGTAGCACCTGAACCACTTGCGCTGAAGTCGATTACGAGATCGATGTCGTCATAATTGTGTATCCTTGCCGTCAGCGGCATCGTTTCCTCATCGCTTGTTGAGTGTCCGAAGTAGTCCACCGGAAATGTCTCGTGGAAATCACCCCCGATACCGCGTATAACCATGGCGTAACCGGTTTTATAGCCCAGATATACATAATCCTTGCCGTATTGTAACGGGTGACCTGCCTCCTGGAATTCCTTTGCAACGCTGTTGAAGACATCAAGTCCAAGTCCCGTTCCTTCGATGTTGAGCGACATTCCTATGACTTTAACACCCCTCAAAAGTGCATGCCTCATGACAGCTTTGGCCATGGGATGCAGCTCTGGCATGGAGCTCGGCCCATAGGTGAAGTTCATCAGCAACACGGAGCCGGGCTTCATGTGGTCGATGTAGTCGTAAACAAGACGGGTCTCAAGTCCCATCTTCGGATGCGCTTTGATCTTAAGCACTATCGGCAGAATCATAACGATCAGGAGGCCGAGATAGATCCAGAACCTTGGAAGTTTCGATAACTTTTCCCAGAAGCTCATGGTCATCCTCCCATCCAGTTTCTTTCAATACCGAGTATGATCTTCACGGATGTGGCAATCATACCAAGTCCGACCCCGATCGTGATACCGCGTTTCTGAGCCAGATTAGGCACATTCATGATCCATTCCTGAAGGTCGCGGAGCCATGTCTGGGAATCACCTATCGTCGAAATCCCGAGAATGACGAGTATAGCTGTGAGCAATAGCAGTGTAGCTTCCACATTTCTCGCACGGAATGCACGATAAGCAGCTGATGTAACATAGAAACCGAGCAGTGAGAACATCGTCGCGTCAAGCGGAACCTGCACATTGATAAATATCTTCTGGAACACACTGTCAGGTCCTGTGCCATTTATGAGGCCAAGAAGGGCCATTCCGAACAGACTTATCAACGCCACAAGATTGTAAACAACTTCTTTGCCCCTCTTGATGTTGGTTATGTATCTGCGGATGAGTGAAGTAATAGCAAGGAATATAGCGAACGAGCCTATGGCTATCGACCACTGGCTCAATGTGTTTTCCAGCGCTTGAGCTGATGGATGGGGTATGAAATACAGAGAAGCACCGATCACCCCCATCACGAACACGAGAATCATCGGCAATGTTCGAGAGAAAAACATGTCATATCCTCCTACTTTCCAACGACATAAGGTTTAATAGCATCGACTTTTGCACTGAGCGAAGGGACGAAAGCGGCGATCGTCAAGAGCAGCAGGAATCCCACAAGCACAGCCTTCATGACATCCTGTCCCTTTATCGTGGCCGTAAGCCTCGGATCTTTTGCGAGGTAAGCACCAGCAGCGTAAAGCTCTTCACCCATCAGGGTGTAGTCACAAGCAGTTACAAAGAACGGCAGCTGAGATATGGCATCGGTGCCAGCGATCTGGATGGCGCCTGTCGCGGCTCCGGTCTCTGCAAGAATCAATGACTCTGCGAAGAAGTAGCCCATGAAGAAGTTGGTAGCCGTCTTTTCACGAACCATTATTCCGGATACGCCTGCGGCATAAGCGAACTGCCTCTGAGTCAGGAAGAATACATCCTCACTTTTGAACAGATCTGGCCTGCCCGCTGCGGTGTAAGCATCCTTAACCACCTCACGCGCAACCGTGTAAACGATAGGATCGTAAACAGGAACGATGATCCTTGTCTCATAAGCTGCCACTTTTTTCGTGATGTAAGCGAGGATGTTGAGCGCTGCGATAGTCGAAACATCGGTCACACCGAGCAGTCCGGTAGAGTATAGGATTGGCCGTCCCATCTCGGTGGCACGCCCAATGGCATTATCCACTTCCGCAAGCCCGGCTATAGGCCTCAAATATAACTCCTGGCCCTTCTGAGCTTTCGACATATAGGAAAGCAGGATTGCAATGTAGAAGATCGCGAGGAGGAGCAGGAACAGCTTTTTCTTGTTGAAAAGCGACGCCTTTGGTATAACGCTGTTGGAGACAGTTTGAGTTACGAACTTACCGGTCTTAGTGTTGACCAACACATAGTATCTAACGGGCATGGTATCAGACAATTCCCGATCACCAAGTCTTATAACGGTGTCCTTCACCTCACCTACATAAATGTCTTTCTTGACACCGTTATCCTCAATCCTGGTGATCCGCATAATGTCACCGATAAGTGAATTATCCAGTTTGACAATAATCTGCGTTCTGCCCCCCCCGTCGTCAGGCACATCGCGAGCCTTGACGGAGAGTTTGCTATTGGCCCCTGTCAGAAGGAGCAGTAATACAAGCTTCACCATAGCTTAAGCTCCTTGTTTTTTCTTTAAATTAACAAAAAAACCGCCCCAGCAAGCGGCGTTACAGTCGAAAAGGTCAATACACAGCTCTGACGACAGCTTGGGGAGTTATGATTCTGCCGCTCTTGCCGTCAAATTCGTAATCTATCACGACCTCCACGGTGTCATTAGGCTGCAATTGAAGATTGTAGATGTGCAGCTCGTTGGCGCTCGTGATCTCCCATTTGGCAAGGGAATCCTCAACTTCCGTCCCGTTGATAACAAAACTAATGCCCCTGAGCCGAACCTTGTTCAGCATATCTTCAGGGGCATTTGAAAGGTCAAAAGAAATCAGAATGTGACCTTTCCGAGCAGATAGAGTGTCGAAGGTGGGCATGAGGTTAACCCACGCCTCGACACTCTGTATATTCGCTTTTTTCCCGTTAAAGCATGACACGGCAGTTAGAACAACAACCAATATTGCAATCCCAATGGCTCTAAGCCTGAACCTCACTTCTCCTCCTCGTCTCTCTTCGTAAGTTCCTCAACGATTTTCTGAGCGATTTCACGAGGCACCTCATCATAATGAGAGAACCTCATTGTAAATACGCCTCTACCCTTTGTTATTGAACGCAATGTCGAGGAATATTTGTAAAGCTCTGCGAGCGGCACATGGGCCTTGATCTTCTGCATCTTGCCCGCCGCTTCCATGCCAAGTATCCTGCCCCTTCTTGCGTTCAGGTCTCCGATCACATCTCCCATGTATTCGTCGGGCACAACAACCTCAACTTCATAGACAGGCTCCAGAAGGTATGGATCAGCCTTTCCCTCCGCATCTTTGAATGCGAGCGAACCGGCGACCTCAAATGCGAAGTTGGACGAATCCACCGGATGGTATTTTCCGTCGTAGAGTATCACTTTCACATCGACGACTTTCGCGCCAAGCACTCCCTTTTCCATCGCCTTCTTGACACCAAGTTCAACCGAGGGGATGTAGCTCTTGGGAATGGCGCCACCGAAGATCTGGTCTTCGAACTCAAATCCTCCGCCGCGTGGCAGAGGCTCGATCTTTATGTAACACACGCCATACTGACCTCTACCGCCTGTCTGCTTGACAAACCTGCCCATCCCCTGAGACGGCTTACGGATCGTCTCGCGGTAAGGGATTTTAGGCTTAGCCGTATCTACCGAGACATTGAACTTATCGCGCAACTTGGAGATTATCACATCAAGGTGCTGTTCACCGAGCCCGTATATCAGCGTTTGATGTAGCTCTGTATCGTATTTGAACACAAATGTCGGGTCCTCATCGTGTAGTTTTGCAAGTCCTTCTGATACCTTTTCTTCATCCTCACGCGATTTGGGTATTATGGCAACCGATGTCAGCGGCTCAGGGAACTCAATCCCTTCAAGCACAACAGGGAAATCTTTGGATGTGAGTGTATGCCCGGTCTTGGTCTCCTTAAGTTTAACGAGCGCGCCAATCATGCCCGCAATGAGCCCATCCGTCTCTTTGCGCTCACGCCCGCGAATAAGATATATCTGATTGACCTTTTCAGTCCTGCCGAGATTGGCGTTCAAAACCTCTGTGCCGGGCTCAAGTTTTCCAGAGAACATGCGGATGAAATAGAGCTCGCCAACATGAAGCTCTGAGAATGTCTTGAACACGAAGGCGACCATTGAGCTGTCGGGATCGGCAATGATCTCGACCTCTTCATCGCCTTTTTTGCCAATTTCAGGCCTGAGATCGGCAGGCGATGCACCGAATTCGGCTATGAAATTGAGGAGTTCCTCAACACCGATGAGGTCTTTGGCCTCTCCGAACAGGACAGGGATGATGTTTCCACTCACTATGCCCTGACGGAGTGTTGAATTAAATTCCTCCTTCGAGATCTCTTCGCCCTCGAAGTATTTTTCCATCAGCTCCTCCGAGAGCTCGATGACCGACTCCTTGAGTTCCTCCATCCGTGCCTCTGCTTCATCCCTGAGCTCGTCGGGAAGTTCGGAGGGATCGCCGTTCAAAAGGTCAAAAACGCCCTTGAAATCAGGGCCTGAACCTATCGGAATCTGGAACGGGACAACTTCGTTCCCAAAAGTTTCTTTGAGTTCACTCACCACCTGATCGAGATTTATGTCAGGCGTCTTACATTTGTTGATGAAGATTATGCGAGGCAAGCTCCTCTTGTTTGCTGCCTCCCAGTATTTCTCTGTCCCCACCTCGACGCCTGAAGCTGCATCGACGACCACTACCGCGTTATCGACCACACGAAGCGCGGCATAGACCTCGCCTGCGAAATCCAGATACCCGGGAGTATCAACCATGTTCATCCATTTTTTGTTCCACTCGAAATAGCTAACTGCGAGGTTGATGGATACTTTTCTGCGCTGTTCTTCGGACGAGAAATCCAGCATCGAATTGCCCTGATCCACGCTGCCGAGCCTGTTTGTGACCCCAGCCTTATAGAGAAGTGCCTCACCGAGAGATGTTTTTCCGGCTCCGCCATGTCCTATAAATGCGAAATTCCTAATTTTATCAACACTAAGCCCCTTCAAGACAGTTCCTCCTTTTCTAAATTCAATTTATTCAAGTTTCTTTGCGGAAGATTGCAACATTATAAGGAAATTACTGGAAATGTGTCAAGCAGTCGGGTGCATTTATCTCCGTGGAATTCAACAAATTAGGAAAGTTTGAATGCGAGGGGCGGGACTTGAACCCGCACGGGAATCCCCACCAGATCCTAAATCTGGCGCGTCTGCCTGTTCCGCCACCCTCGCAGAGAGGGGATAAAAAGAAATGGAGCCGGTGGGATTCGAACCCACGACCCTCAGACTGCCAGCCTGATGCTCTCCCAGCTGAGCTACGGCCCCAAAATTTGCGAGGCATATTTTAATTGCTAAATCCGTTTTTTGCAATAGGGCAAATTATATCCTCGTAATGGTTTTGAGATAAATGGGATAGCACATAGACAATGAAAGTCGAAAATGGATAAGCCACTTTTTACAGGCAGGAATTTTTATACTTCACAAAAGTCCAAAGCGAAGTTTTAATGAACGCAATATAAGTGGACAGTTTGCCCGTCTTTGGGTAAATTTGCAGGTGCCCCCCAACACATTACGCAACTTCAGGTGCAAACGGAACTCATAACCCCGAAGTGGGCTCTAAGGAGATGTCAAAAGGAGGTAGTCAGATGTTCAACATAAGCACAATTCTCATAGCATTTGTCATCGGAGGTCGTGGGCTTGCAGCCCCACCCGTAATCGAAGAGCTTGGGTTGAGCGACGCTCAGGTGCAAAAAATCCAGCAGATACACACGAAGTATCAGGAGCAGCGCATTGACCTGAGGTCACAGATAGCCAAGAAAAGGCTCCAACTGAGAACGCTCTGGATGGACAAAAATCCGGACATGAACAAGATCGAAAAACTCGTCAACGAGATCGGAAATCTGAGAACTCAACTGATGCTGGTCGGTACGAGGGAGCGCAATGAGATAAGGAATGTCCTCACTGATGAGCAGTTCGAGAAATGGCAGAAAATCAGATGGACCATGCGTAGGCCACCAATGCCTGACGGCATGAGGAGATACGGAGCTCCTTCGGGCGATATGCACAGAAGGGCACATCGTAGGTGGTAATAAAAGGAAGTGCGGCGGCCTTCGGCCGCCGCACACATAACCATCCATCTATTGTGCTTCCCTTACTCCATGTCCTCCCATGTATCAATCTGAGCCTTCTGGAGCTTCCCTGAGAAGTCGATGTAAACGGTCTTCCACTCAGTGAAGATCTCGTAAACCGTCCAGCCGCCCTCACGGTGGCCGTTGCCGGTCGATTTCACGCCGCCGAACGGCAGATGACACTCGGCTCCGATGGTCGGTGCGTTGACATAGGTAATTCCAGCCTCAAGCTCATTGATGGCACGCATAGCCTCACGCAGATCTCTGGTGTAAATGGATGACGAAAGTCCGTATTTCACGCCGTTTGCGACCTCGAACGCCTCATCAAGCGATTTCACCTTGATGACGGACACAACAGGCCCAAAGATCTCTTCCTGGGCGATCCTCATGTCAGGTTTAACACCCTCGAAGATGGTAGGCTCGAAGAACCAGCCTTTGGCATACTCACCATCGGTGAGCCTGTGGCCACCAAGCGTCAGGTGAGCGCCTTCCTCCTGCCCGATCCTCACATACATCTCGATCTTGCGGAGCTGTGCCTCGTTGATTACGGGGCCAACCTCAACGCTCTCGTCCAGTCCGTTTCCGATCTTAAGCCCTTTGGCCCTTTCGATGAACCTGTGCATGAACTCATCGTAGATGTCCTCGTGGATGATGAGCCTTGATGTCGCCGTGCACCTCTGGCCAGTGGTGCCGAAAGCCCCCCAGAGTGCACCATCGACAGCGAGATCAACATCAGCCGAAGGCATGACTATCTGCGGGTTCTTGCCGCCGAGCTCAAGAGATACCTTCTTGAGATGCTTACCGGCTACTTCTGCGATCCTCGAACCGATCTCTATCGAACCCGTGAAAGCGACAACCCCGATGTCGGGATGGTTGAGTATCGCCTCGCCGACTTCGGCGCCTGTGCCAGTGACAATGTTGAGCACTCCCGGAGGCAGACCAGCTTCCTCAAAAATCTTGACGAACTCGACTGCGCAGGCTGGTGTGTCCGTAGCAGGCTTGAACACGACCGTGTTTCCGGCAAGCAGGGCAGGGAAAATCTTCCATGCAGGTATCGCAATCGGGAAGTTCCACGGCGTTATCAGTCCGGCTATCCCAACAGGCAGCCTGAATGTAAGCGCCAGCTTATCGGGCAGCTCACTCGGTGCATTCTGGCTGAACAGACGCCTGCCCTCGCCAAATGCATAAAACCCGGTGTCGATGCCTTCCTGAACATCGCCGCGCGTCTCCTTGAGCACCTTACCCATCTCTCTCGTCATCAGGCGCGCAAGCTCCTCCTTCCGCTCGACAAGGATCTCGGTAGCCCTGCGCAGGATTTCGCCACGCTTGGGTGCCGGTATCTTCTTCCACTTCGGGAACGCCTTTTTTGCAGCTTCGACAGCCTCAGCGACATCCTCTTTCGTGGACTTCGGGAAGGTGCCGATCACTTCCTCCCAGTTAGCAGGATTGCGGCTCTCAAATCTCTTGCCGCTTTTCGACTCCACCCATTTGCCGCCTATGTAATTTTTGTATTCCCTTGACATCTCAGTTCCTCCTCATTTTGTTGGCCCTATGAAGCCTTCTTCAAAATCTCAATGCTCGTGACAAGTGCCCAAACCCATGCACCAAGAACCAGAAGATAGCCTATCAATATGATGGACAACACAATTCCAACCACATACAGGACAAGCTGATAGATACCGGTTTGCTTGTATTCAGGGCCAGCTATAAGGGTGCCAACTCCAGGGATAACAAGGTTTAAAATCAGAATGCCAACAGCCAGGCCGCTTGATATACCATCTCTCCTCTCAACATCCCCACCATTTGCAGGTTCATTCATAGGCTCATAACCTCCCTTTAAAGTTTGATTTATCTGTATTTTTTGTTAAGCAATTTCTTTATCTGCATCTTAAGTTCCGATAAATCAGGTGATTTCACCACATAGGCATCTGCAAGCCACGATGTGAAATCATCCTGATAAGACGAATATGCGGAACAGATTATCACGGGTATCTTGCGCTTCTCTTTGACAAGTTGTTGCAGGGTCTGGAGCCCGGATTCGCCTTTCATCTTTATGTCAAGCACGATAATATCGATATCCGGGTTCATCTCAACGATTTTTCTCCCTTCCTCTCCACTCTCGGCGAGAAGCACATCGTAGCCCTCTTTCTTGAACACAGTCTCATAAAGAAGCCTTATATTGGGATCATCATCGACAAACAGAATTTTGTTTTTTCTCTCCTCAGCCATTTTTATCTTCGCCTCCTTCCAATGGTAATTTTATAACAAAAGTTGCACCTTTGCCCTGTTCAGACGAGAACTCGATCCTTCCGCCATGAGCGTCCACAATCTTTTTGCAGCTCGGGAGGCCGAGCCCCGTCCCATCCTTTTTCGTCGTAAAAAATTCTTCAAAAATCCTATCCTTGACCTCCTCCTTCACACCCGCACCTGTGTCGGACACGATTATCTCAACATAGGGCGGTGTCCATCTGGTTTTCAAAGTCAGCGTTCCGCCGCGCGGCATCGCTTCAATGGCGTTGTTTATGAGGTTGTCAATGCAGTTCTCAATCTGCACCAGATCCACAAATATGTGAGGCAAATTCGGGTCAATTTCCCATTTGATTCGCGTATTCGGCGGCAGAATTGCCCTCAGCTCATCTATCTTTTTCTTGATTAGAGCATTGAGGTCCCACCAATCCTTTTCAAGGGAGAATTTTTCACGCAGTGCTTTGAGCGTCGAGTTCAACATCTGGGATAGCCTGTCTGCTTCTTCCTTGATCGCCTTGAGATGGCTATACATCGGATGGCTCTCGTCGATCGAATCGAGCATAAAATTCGCCAATCCGCCGATGACGGTGACCGGATTTTTGAAATCATGGGCGATTTGATGTAGGATCTCTCCGACCGCCAACATCTTCTCCATTCTCGTTATGGTCTCATGGTAATCTTTAAGTGCAACATTCAACTTCTTGAGCTCATGGATGTTACGCTGAAGCTCCTCGTAGTAGATGGCTCGCTCTATCGCGATCGACCCCTGATAGGTCAAAACCTCAAGGAATTCGAGCTTACCTTTATCTATGGGCCGATTTGTGATGATGTTATCGGCGATCACAAGACCGACAGGTTTATCCCGCGATGTCAGCGGTGAAATGGCATATTCCGAGGAGCCTATGACCTCACCTATCTCCTTAAGCATCCCCTTTTGCGGATTTTTTATCCTCCTCGCCCTGTTGGACATCACTATGTTCCAGATGACCTCATCGTGGAGAGGGACGATGAGCCGTTCGAGTATGTCAGAAAATTTCTCCCGTTCCTTCTCGAAAAGATTATCGGAGAACCTTGAGATCAGATCCTGAAGCGAGTTGTCTCCCAGTTCACTCCAGATTTTGGCCGCTTCCTCAGGCGTTCTTGGGCCAAGGGCAAAGAAACCGGTAAATACATCGCGCTCCTGATCATAAAGAAGGAGAAACGCCCTGTTGAAGGACGCTCCCTCCTTGCATGTTATGGCCACAAGCAGGATGTAAGCGACATTGGGCAGGCTTCGACCAGACTGAAGGGCTGCCAACACCTCGTGATACACCTCAAATCGGCTTGTGTGGAGGGTGATGAACTGGTGCATCCGCTCATATTCGCGGTTTCTGGCAGCAAGCTCGTCCAGCGCTATCCTCAGAATGTCAAGAATTTCGTTGTTCTCATCCAGATCGAGCTTTGAGATGTCATCGTAAAACTTCTTGCACTCAATACATCTGCGCCTCAGCCTTCTCTCTCGGTCACGAAGCAAATCCTCTTCTTCGGGAAGTATGAAAGGACATTCGCCGGGATCGAGAACTTCTTTTAGCCAGCAAAAATCGTCGTTGATGGTCGGCATTTGCGTTTTATCTTAAGTTCAGATTGGAGGGGTTGTCAAGGAAACTAATTCTTCGCGAAACCACTACAAAAAGCGGCATTCAGCCGCACCGACTCAAGGGAACCCCATCTTCGGCTCAAATTTCTGTCCTTCTTGCCACCTCGAACTATCAGCCCGTAACTTTGCTCTACGGAGCACCAATCCGTGAGGGACAGCGCCGCAAAATCGAGGTCAGGTTATGCTCTCCGCCCAATCCCCTGTCGTTCCTCGACTTTAGCCATCAAAGTCGCTAATTTTCAAGTTGTTTCGAGGTGCCATCGCCTGTAAAATCATTGCCATGCTAAGGACACATACTTGTGGCGAATTGAGAAAAAAACATGTTGGTTCGGAAGTTAGGTTGTGCGGTTGGATCCGCCGTCTGCGCGACATCGGTGGAGTGATATTTATCGATCTCAGAGACAGATACGGCAGAACTCAGATAGTGATCGAATCCGGAGCGGATTTTTTTGATGAAGTGAAATCGCTATCCTCGCAGGATGTGGTCTGCGTCGAAGGCGTCGTTCGCGCAAGGCCAGATGACATGATCAATCCCGAGATGGAAACCGGAGAGATCGAGGTCGTTGCAACGAAAGTCGAGTTACTCAACGAGTCAAAAACTCCTCCATTCGTCATCGAGGACAATATCAATGTTCAGGAAGAAACGCGCCTCAGATACAGGTTTCTTGACCTCAGGCGTCCGATAATGCAGAAGAACATCATCCTGAAACATCGTGCCATGCAATCAGTGCGCAACTTCCTGTCGCAAAACGATTTCATCGAGATAGAAACGCCATTCCTCACGAAAAGCACGCCCGAGGGTGCGCGCGACTTCCTCGTGCCGTCCAGAATACACAGGGGCAAGTTCTACGCACTGCCTCAATCTCCGCAGCTTTACAAACAGATTTTGATGGTTTCCGGCTTCGATCGGTATTTCCAGATAGTCAGATGCTTTCGAGACGAGGACTTGAGAGCTGACCGTCAACCGGAATTCACCCAGATCGACCTTGAGATGAGCTTCGTCTCTCAGGACGATGTCATACAGCTGACCGAGTTGATGATGGCGGCCATGTTCAGGGACACGCTTGGCATCGAGCTCAAGACGCCGTTCATGAGGATGGACTATTTCGATGCCATGCGCCGATTTGGAATTGACAAGCCCGACCTGAGATACGGGATGGAACTACTTGACCTCACGGATTATTTCAAAGGCACGGAACACAGAATCGTGGCATCGGCACTCGAGAAAGGGGACCGAGCGATCGCACTGCCTGTGAGCGCTGACCTGTCAAGAAAGGAGATAGACAGCCTGACGGAGTTTGTTAAGTCGGAAGGTGCGGGCGGCATGCTCTGGTTCAAATTCAAAGGCGGCAAAACGAGTGGCCAGCTCAGCAAGTTCGTCCCTGCCTCGATGCTGAAAGAATTAAAGCCAGATGACCCAAGCACATACCTGATACTGCTCGGCCCGGACATCGAAGTACATTCCATTGCGGGCAAACTCAGGGTCGAGGTAGCAAATCGCCTGAAATTGACCGAAAACATGCCCAACGAATGGCGTTTTCTGTGGGTGGTCGATTTCCCGTTGTTTGAGTGGAATCCCGACGAAAACAGGATCGAGCCAGCCCACCACATGTTCACGGCTCCCCACGAGGAAGACATCGACAAACTCGAAATTGACCCGCTTTCGGTCAGGGCAACACACTATGACCTTGTGCTCAACGGGGTTGAGCTTGGCTCAGGCTCCATAAGGATTCACAACAGGAAGCTCCAGGAACGAATTATGAAAATCATCGGATTTTCTGAGGAAGAGGCACAGAAGCGGTTCGGATTTCTGCTTGAAGCGCTCGAATACGGTGCACCGCCGCACGGCGGTATAGCGCTCGGATTCGACAGGATAGTCGCAATGATGGCTGGCGTGAGCTCTATACGAGATGTGATTGCGTTCCCGAAGACAACAGCTGCTCAGGCCCTGTTCGAAGGTGCGCCCGATAGGGTCGCTGAGGAGCAGCTGAAAGAACTCCACATAAAGGTGATTTACGATGAAGAAGAAAATTAAAAAGGGGAACGGGCAGGATGCCCCTGTTCAGAATAAAAAGAGCAAAAAAGAGGAAGAACGGAAGGATAGGCGGCAGGATAAGGGATTTACCAACGGGTTTACCTTGATGTTCATCCCGACGAGAGGTGACATCAAGCAGTTCTTCATATCACAGACAACCGCGCGCATAATCATCGGAATGCTTGTCGTGCTGGTGATTTCGGCGGTTGCCGCCGTAGCCACATACTCAAGGCTCGTGATGACGGCATCCAGAGTCTTCATGCTTCAGGAAGAGAACCGCAAACTCAGAGAGGAAGTCAGCACAATAGATAGCATCAAATCGGAGCTCGTGTATCTTCAACAGTTTCGCGAGCAGGTGTTGAGGATGATGGGGGCCGACTCGGCCACCATCGAGAGGCTGCGCAAGATGACCTACAACGAACTCGTTCAGCTCTATCCTGAAATGGGATCACCCATCACGATGGCAGAAGGCGGTGGTGAACCGGATACCGCTCAGAATGAAGTTAGCACTCCCGACATCAACAACATGCCAGCACCTCGACCTTCTCATCCCAGATCGACAGGGCTTTCAACCACAATCCCTAACGGATTGCCCGTCATGACTAAGATCTACCGCATCTCGCTTGGATTTAAAGGGCCACATACAGGCATTGACATAGCAACGAGATACAACACGCCGGTCATAGCGACGGCGGACGGTATCGTCGAGGATGTCAGCGAGGACTCCGTTTACGGAAAACATGTGCTTCTGAAACACAAAAACGGCTACGAGACGCTCTACGCACACATGAGCAGCGTCAGGGTGACCAAGGGCGAACGGGTCAGGAAGGGGCAAATTCTTGGCTTCGTGGGCATGACCGGACACACAACCGGCCCGCATGTCCACTACGAGGTCAGGCTTAAAGGCATTCCCGTAAATCCTGCACCTTACCTGAAGGTCGGAGGTTAATATGTCGTTGATTTCAATTGTGTTGATGGCAGTCGTGTCGGCATCGCCGGATAGCGGCAGGTCGCAGGTGATATCGCCCGACTCAATCTATCACACCCTGCTCGGCACATACCTGCAATACATGGGCGAAAGCGACAGCGCACTCCATTTCCTTCAGAGCGTCGGCGCAACAAAGTTGACTCTGGAACTCTTGCTATCCAACAACATGCCCGACAGCGCAATAAAGATCGCTCGCAGAGCACTTTCGGAAAAACCTGACCGTGATGTCTGGATCTACTTGATACAGGCGTATTTTCTCAAGAACGAGATCGATACGGTGCGCATTGAGTTGGATAAACTCATGCAGTTTGCGCCGAACGACCCCGTCGTCAAGGCGTTCGCCGGACGCGTTTATGCCAACATCGGCGAGCCCGAAAAGGCCATCGAGCTGCTGGAAGAAGCCGTCAAACAGATGCCAGACTCGACCTCCCTCCTGCGTGCGCTCGGCCTGTCATTTCTCCTCGCAAACGAACCTGATTCGGCGATTTTCTACCTCGAGAAATACGATTCCACGACCACATCCGGTTCCGATCCAGAGCTTTTGATCGCCCTGGCATCAGCTTACGAGAAAAAAGGCGATTTCCAGAAGGCGACGCAGCTTTACGAGTATTACATGAACATGGTCGGCATAGCGGACCTTACCACGGCTATGCATCTCGCCAATTTATACAAACTTACGGGCAAGTGCGACAAAGCCATCCAGATGGCGGAGGAGCTCACAAAGACATTCATGCTTGACCCGAAACTCTATTCAATTCTCGCTACATGTTACGACCAGACTGGCAACCTGCCAAAAGCGTTGAGAAGCGCCGTAACAGCCGTTTATCTCGATCCGAAAAATGCAAAAGCGCACTACACACTTGCACGGATAGCATACGAGATCGGAAACACCGACATGGCGCTGAAAGAGACCAAACTGGCAGTGAAATACGACAAACATAACGAGGATTACAGGCTGCTTGAGGCCATGATTTACCTGCTCAAAGAGAAGCCAAAGAAGGCCTGTCGGATAGCCAAAAAGCTCAAAAACAACGCCCGCGCGGCATGGGTGTGCTACTATATCAACCTGAATTACAGGAATGACACGCTCGAAGCGCTCGATTGGATCGAAAAGGCATACAGGCTATCGCCAGAAATGAGTTACGGCGTGACTTATGCTCTTCTGCTGGACGATGTAGGACAGAGAGAAAGGGCGGACACCTTGCTTGAAGAGCTCATAAAGCAGTTTCCGGATTCCGCATCGGTTTGGGTCGCTTACGCCAGACACAACTACGACACCGATGTTGTGGCAGCAGATTCCGCTTACAGAAAGGCGGCGGCCATCGACAGCGGCAACCCGGTCATACTGAACAACTGGGCTTATATGCTGGCGAAACATAACTCACGCATCGAGGAGGCGGACTCGCTCATCGACCTTGCACTCGCAAAGGATTCCACATCTCACTATTTCCTCGACACAAAGGCGTGGGTGCTTTACCGAAAAGGCGAATACAAGGAGGCCGCCAGATTTGAGGAGATGGCGCTCCAGAAGAATCCGGATGATGCGGAATACAACGAGCACATGGGGTTCATCCTTCAGGCGCTGGGCAAGAACGGAGAGGCCATAAAATACTTCGAGAAGGCGCTCAAGCTCGACTCATCGAGGAAATACCTGCGCAAAATAATCGAGCAACTCAAAAAATCTGCGGGACCCGATGATAGTGATCGGGATAACGGGGATACCGGGAAGCGGTAAATCCACCGTCGCATCTCTCCTTGTCCCGTCCAGAAACATCGTCGATATGGACAGGTTGGGGAAGACGGCGACGGTCATGTCGAGACACGACATCGAGGCGACATTCGGTAAGGGGTTCTTCGACAGGGATGGCAACCTGATCCCGCGCAAACTCGGCCATTTCATATTCGTCAAGCATCCGGAGCTCATTCCGAAATTCAACTCTATCGTCCATCCAAAATTGAAAGACCTTGTAATTGAGGCAGTTCAACGGAAATCGGGCGATGAGATCGTTGTCGTTGACGGCGCCCTTCTGTTCGAGCTCGGCCTCGACAGCCTCTGTGACAAAATCGTAGCGGTGAAAGCGCCTCTGGAGGAGGCGATGCGCAGGTTTGTCGCCCGCACGGATTACCCTGAAAGTGCGTTCTGGAATATGCTGCAACATCAGCTGCCTCAGGAGGAAAAAGTGAGACGAGCCAATTTTGTGATTTACAACGATTCCGATGCGGAAAATCTCAAGCAACAGGTAGAAAACCTCCGCAAAATATTAGTTCTGCCCTCCAATTGAAAAGAGGGGAGCTAAACGCCCCCCTCTCCTTTTCCGTGGTAATTGCAATTTTTATCAGAACAAGCCCGTTATGACGCCATTCTCATCGATGTCAACATTGACAGCAGCTGGCACTTTCGGCAGGCCCGGCATGGTCATGATGTCGCCGGTGACGGGAATCACGAACCTCGCGCCAGCAGAAAACCTGACCTCACGCACATTTATGCGGAAGTTGCGCGGGCGTCCCAATTTCTTCGGATCATCGGAGATCGAATACTGGGTCTTGGCCATGCAGATGAATGCATCTCTGTAACCGAGGTCTTCGAGCTTCTTGAGTGTCCTTTTGGCTTTCGGTGAGAAATCGACGCCTTCCGCACCGTAAACCTCGACCGCTATCTTGGTTATCTTCTCTTCCAGAGGGTCATCAATAGCATAGGTTGGTTTCAGTTCAGCATTGCTATTTTCAACGGTTTCAAGGACTTTGCGGGCGAGTTCGATGCCTCCTTCGCCGCCTTTCGCCCAGACCTCTGAGAGCGCCCACGGCACACCCAGCGAATCGAGTTTGTCGCCGATGGCTTTGATCTCGGCCTCCGTATCGGTCGGGAACCTGTTGAGTGCCACGACCGGAGGTATGCCCCATTTCCTGACATTCTCGATGTGTTTCTCAAGGTTTTCAAAGCCCTTGAGCGCGGCCTCAACATTCTCGGCGTCAAGGTTTTTCTTGGAAACTCCGCCGTGGAATTTCATCGCGCGAATGGATGCTACGATGACAGCCGCTTTCGGCGTCCAGTTCCCAAGTCTGGAGACGATGTTGATGAACTTCTCGGCTCCGAGGTCAGCACCAAAGCCCGCTTCTGTGATGACGATGTCGGCCAATTTCCTTGCTATCCTTGTGGCGAGTATGGAGTTCGTGCCATGTGCGATGTTGCCGAACGGGCCGGTGTGGATGAACGCAGGCGTGTTTTCGATGGTCTGCACGAGGTTGGGTTTGATCGCGTCGCGCAGAAGTGCGGCCATAGCGCCGTTTGCTTTGAGCTGGCGTGCATAAACCGGCTCCCGCTTCATGTTGTATCCGACGATTATGTTGCCGAGCCTCTCTTTGAGATCGACATAGTTCAGGGACAAGGCCAGAATTGCCATGATCTCGCTTGCAGGCGTGATGTCAAATCCGTCCTGACGCGGGAAACCGTTTGGCTTGCCGCCAAGCGCAACGACGATGTCCCTGAGTGCGCGGTCGTTCATGTCTATTGTGCGGCGCCATGTGATCTGCCTTAGGTCGAGGCCAAGCTCATTGCCCTGATGTATGTGGTTGTCGATCATGGCCGACAACAGGTTGTGGGCGGACGAAACTGCGTGGAAATCACCTGTGAAGTGGAGGTTGATGTCCTCCATAGGCAGCACCTGCGAGTAGCCGCCTCCTGCAGCTCCACCTTTCACTCCAAAAACCGGGCCAAGCGAAGGCTCACGGAGGGTCACGATCGCCTTTTTGCCGATACGGTTGAGAGCCTGAACCAGACCTATCGAGGTCGTAGTTTTGCCCTCTCCAGCAGGTGTCGGGTTCATTGCCGTGACAAGGACAAGCGGCGCATCCTCCTTGTCCGCAAGCCTGTTCAGTATGGAGAGAGACACCTTGGCTTTGTATTTGCCATAAAGCTCCAGCTCATCCTCAAGAATGCCAGCCTTTGCAGCTATCTCAGTTATTGGCAACAATTTTGCTTCATGGGCGATCTCAATATCGGTCTTCATGAGCTCCTCCTTTAAATTTTGGTTTCGCAAATTATAACGGGTTCAGAATCTTAGAATCAAAACCATTTCACCCGACAATCATCTTGCGATACAATTCGATGTATTTCTTCGCAGATGCATTCCACGAGAAATCCAACTTCATGCCGCGCTCAACAATAGTCCGCCATTCGCTGCGTCTGGCATAGGTAGAAATCGCGCGCTTTATCGCATCAAGCAGGGCAGCACCTTCATATTGCTCGAACACGAAGCCATAGCCCTCGTCGGGGTTCTCTGTGTAATCCACAATCGTGTCCGCAAGCCCGCCCGTCTTTCTGACCACAGGGATGGAGCCGTATCTCAAAGCTATCATCTGACCGAGTCCGCACGGTTCATATCTGGACGGCATGAGGAACATGTCCGAAGCGGCGTAAATCTTACGCGCAAGCACTGGATCAAAGCCTATGGTGACAGCGAACTTGTCGGGATACCTTCTGGCTATATCGACAAACATGTCCTGATAAGCCTTATCGCCCGAACCGAGAACGACGAACTGAAGCTCAAGGTCAGCGATGTCGTCGAGCACATCTTTGATAATGTCAAATCCTTTCTGCGCCGCCATCCTCGAAACTATGCCGATAAGCGGCACATCGGGCTTGTAAGGCAGCTTCTGCTCTTCCAGAAGCCGCTTTTTATTCTCGCTTTTTCCCTCCTCGAAGTCCTCGACCGAGTAATTGGCAAATATATGCTGATCTGTTGCGGGATTCCACGCCTCATAATCAATTCCGTTCAGGATGCCGTATAGGTCGGCCGAGCGCTTTCTCAAAATTCCTTCAAGGCCGTAACCGTATTCGGGCGTCTGTATCTCTTTTGCGTATGTCGGGCTCACCGTGTTTATTGCGTCGGAATAGACAATGCCGCCCTTCAGGTAATTGACATTTCCGTAAAATTCGAGCGCTTCCATGTGGAACACGCTCCACGGCAGGCCTATCTGAGGCAGCACCCACGAGCCAAAAACCCCCTGATACGCAATGTTATGGATGGTCAAAAGCACTTTCGTGTTCGACAATGACCCATCATCGGAATAAACCTCTTTCAAATAGACCGGCACAAGCGATGTCTGCCAATCGTTGATGTGGATAACATCTGGTATGAAACCTAAAGGCTTCAACATCTCTATTATCGCCTTTGAGAAGAACGCAAATCTGAGCCAGTTATCCTCGTAATCGCCCTCAGGTGTGCCATAGAGGTTGTCCCGGTCGAAGAACTCACGCTCGTCGATGAAATAGACGGGCATCGAGTCGTAATCCGCAACATCGACATAACCGACCCGCCTCTTTCCGGCCATCTCGAACTCCAGCTGGACGCCTGTGGAGCTCAGGTTAAATCTGCACCTGTCAATTTTTCTGGTGTAAAGCGGCATTGCGAGCCTGACATCCACGCCAAGCTTTTTCAATGCCCTCGGCAGACTGCCAGCCACATCAGCAAGGCCACCGGTCTTTGCAAATGGGTAAATTTCCGACGATACGAGCAACACCTTCATTCATCTTTCTCCTTTTTGAAGTGGTAAACAATTGTAAACCATCTTGTGGCCGCCGAACTTGAGAAACGGGCGTTCATCGCCGAGCTCAACGCCGATGACTCGAACAGGATGTTACTGCTCTCCCTGACCTTCGCCTCGATTACGGAGCCATCAGACCCAACATGCACATCGACAATAACTTTACCACTATCTATGCCGTAGGAATCCGCCTTTTCGGGGAAGACTGGAGGCGGTATCCAGTTGTCCATGTCCGAGACCGGTATCGAAATGGGGAACCAGACCTCGACGGGATTTCCGGCCGAGTCGCGGGCTGGCTCAAATTCCATACCCTTTATCGACGCCATGATCGCCTCCTTGAGCTCAGGGTCAAGCGTATCCCTGAACCTTGCCGCAATCGCATGGCCTGTTGTATCCACCAGCACATTGACGACAACCACGGTGTTTATGGTCTTGAGCTTTGAATCATTCGGAAAGGCTGGCTCCACAAACTTCACCAATTTCGGCTTTTTGTCCACGCCTGTTAAAGGATACGGACGGGTCGGCCCGTCTATTGGAAAAATAAATTGACCAATAACCAAAATAGCAATCGGCATTGTAATCATCCTTTCCACCTCCTAACGAGCTGTTTAATGGATTATCTCAGAACAGGTAAAGCTCTTTTGTGTATCTTTATCCTGACCTCATTGACAGGTTTGGGAGAAACTTCCCCATCGAGATGGTAGAAAACTGGTCTGTCCGAAACGATCTCAATGTCATGAGGTGTTTGAAAGTAAATCACTTCCGGTTCGTTCAGGTGGGCGCCTTTGAGCACGAGCCACATCTTTTTCAGGAAAACATGGGGTTTAACCCGCTTTATCAGATCAACATCGATGATGCCATCATCAATTTGAGCATGAGGAAACAGATGGAATCCTCCCCCAACGAACTGACCGCACCCCACGCCGCACACATGAAAATGGTCCGAAATGACCTTATCGCCCGTCTTGAGGGTAAGTAGAGGCGGGACAAACGAAAAAAAGCTTTTGATCACGCCAACTATGTAAAGGAGATCACCTCTTAAAAGCGGGATTTTCCTGATAACGCTCGCGACATGTGCATCAAATCCCATGCCAAATCCGTTGAAAACCGGACGACTCTGTATCCCATCCTCAACCATGCAAACATCCACCCACTCGACACGGTGTTTTTCAAGGACAGAATCGATGACCTTTTTCCAATCCCGATCTTCGTCGTGAACGGCTTTGGAGTAATCGTTCCCCGTCCCAAACGGTATGACAAACAAGGGTTTGTCCGACCCAAACAGTCCCCATGCGACCTCGTTAAGGGTGCCATCGCCACCAGCAGCCATCACAGCGTAGATGTCGTCCCTATCCGCGAGCTTGCGCGCAAGTTCCTTTCCGTGACCAGGTCTCTGCGTAAGATGGACCTCCACTTCAACACCTCTGGATATCAGGTGTTCCTTGAGGTCAGGCAACCTTTTATAGGCAGAACCTCGTCCTGCGACCGGATTGAGAATGATGCCGATTTTCACAATTCAGTATAATAAAAGCACTCCCCATAGAGGTCAACAAAATGACTGAGGCCGCATGAAACTCTCCGCTTAACGGATTACTTCTTCTGAATCAGGATACCCGCAAGAATCAATAGCAGGCCAACGACCGTGGTTGTAAGTATCGTCTCCCCAAGTATAAAATGTATGAAAATCAAGGATATAAACGGGGAAAGGTAAATCAGGTTGGCGATCGGCGCCTGATTTTCCGCAAGCTCCAGCGCTTTCAGCCACACGAAAAAGGTAGCTCCCATCTCAAAAATGCCGATGTAAACGCTCCCTAACACTCCCGATAGAGGCACCTTCAGAGGAGATGAGAACGCAAACGCCACCCCTGTCACGAACAGCGAGCCGGCAAGGAAGTTCATGAAAAGCTTTAAGTCAGACAGCCTTTTATCCCTTAGATTCAGAACCCAGTAAGTTGCCCATAAAAAGGCACTCCCTATGGCCAGCAACACCCCAACGGTTGAAAATTTGTGCCCTTTGGGATGGAGCGCATCCGAAATCACGATGACGCCCAAAAAGCTGACAGCAAGGGCAAACATAACTCTCAATGTAATCGGTTCCCTGAGGAAAATCGCGCTCAAAACCACCAGCGCAATCGGCCATGTGTAATTCAGCGGTTGCGCAATCTGGGCGGGCAAAAGGGAATAGGCTCTGAACAGAACCAGATAATACAAAAACGGGTTGATAAGTCCCATCACGATCGAACGCCACATCCAATCTGTTCTGGGCTTCTGAAGAAGCCTCCAGCTATCGGACAGCCACACCATCAGCATGAGGTAAAAAGTAGATGTCCAGCTCGCGTAGAAAAGCATGTCGATGAAGTTCAAATATCTGAGAGTGAGTTTGAACGCAGTAGCCACAGTTGACCACAACACAACCGCCAGCAGCGCAAAGAGATAAGCTTTCCGCTGATTTTTCGATGACGGCATTACCTGACGATCTCTATCTTCTCGATGACATCCCCTTGCCTGAGCTGATCAACCACCTCCATGCCCTTAATAACCTGTCCAAACACGCAATAATTCCCGTCGAGGTGCGGCGCATCCTTGAGCACGATGTAAAATTGAGAGCTCGCCGAATTGGGATCCTGAGCGCGCGCCATCCCCACCGCTCCCCTTATGTGATGCAGGTCAGGATCAATCTCAAGCGGGATGGTGTATCCGGCGCCGCCCATGCCGTTTCTGAGCGGATCGCCCCCCTGAATAACGAAATTCGGGACATACCTGTGAAATCTCAGACTGTCATAGAATCCAAGCTCCGCCAGCTTTATGAAATTCTTAACAGTGTTGGGGACCTTATCGCCGTAAAGCTGGATGACAAACTTCCCTTTGTTGGTGTAAACGATCGCCTTTTCGTCACCTGTGACGGGGAAATCGAAATCTTTGAATTTTGACGCTATTTTAATCCTTTTGGACGGGGGATCTGAGGGAGCAATTAGCCTGTTGAGCCCTTTTATTTTCAGCGGCGTGTAACCGTATTGGTTCGGTTTCTCTTTCGGCGCAGGCGGATTTTTTCCCCCAGAATGGCAGCTTCCTGTGAATAGAAAAGCACTGATGACACCAACGACGATGATATTCCTCATCCTTCACCTCCAGCTTTTTGTTCCTTATGCCTGCTCACGCAGGCGTAAGCGTTGTGGTTGTGGATACTTTCAAAACTTGTCACGGAAACGCGATACCATGTGACGCGCGGATTGGCCTCAAGCCTGAGAGCGGCCTCTCGCGCTACATCTTCAACAAATCGCGGCGTGTCATAAGCCAGCTCAGTGACATACTTCTCATCTTCCCTTTTCAACAGGGAGTAAAGCGGCGAGCTCGCAGAAGCCTCCGCTATCTCCACAAGGTCCTCTATCCAGATGATCCCGGACATCCTGACCTCAATCTTAACATTGGCGCGCTGGTTATGAGCACCTCGGTCTGAAATCTCCTTTGAGCACGGGCAAAGCGTGTGGACAGGGGTGTTAACTTCAAGGATGAAGTCAAAGCCGTTGTTCTGGGTGGCTGAGAATTTGCAGATGTAGCTCATGTAGCTCGGAATGCCAGAAACAGGAGCGTTCTTTTCGAGGAAATAAGGGAATTCCATTTCTATGTGGGCCGTCTCGGCGTCGAGCACCTTTTTGAGCTTGTTGAGCATAGCTTTGAGGTTGCGATAGCTTATGTCGTGGCGGAATTCGTTCAGAACCTCGACAAACCTGCTCATGTGTGTGCCCCTGAAATCGTGCGGCAGGTTGACCTGCATGGAGATCTTTGCGACGGTGTGCTGGTAGCCGCCCTTTTTCTGCATGACCTTTATCGGATAGGTTAGCCCTTCAACACCGACAAGGTCAAGTGGTATGTTCCTGTAATCCCTTTCGCTCTGGACATCTCTCATAGAGCGTGAATTATAACACAAAAAGAGAGCATTAAGGTGAACAAAAGTGGGAAAAGGGCGGGATAAATCCCACCCTAAAATGATGGATTATTTAGATGGAACCATGGTTACTGAAATGTTATCGCTAAAGGAGAAAAAGAAAGCGGATCCTGCCGCAAAGCCATCCAGAGAGTTAACACTGTATGTCTGAACCCACACATTTACAGTGCCTTCGTGGTTAAGATTGTCGGCCGTTATTACATATAGCCTTGCACTATCGGGAAGTGAAATCTCCTCATAGTAACCATCATTGTATCCGTATGATAGAGAAAGAGAATCACCTGTCTCTCCCTGAACATCCCATGTAACCTCCACATCGTTTCCAAGCGGCAACTGAGCTTCATCCATAGGAGATGTGATATCAAGTCTCTCAGTGGCTGGTGTGCTGATGGATACCGAAAAATCGCCTCTATCTGACTTCACCTCAAGGTCATAAAGGGTGGACGGAGAATAGCCGATAACATCCATATATCCACCAGAATAACTATTGTAGCCCAGTGTATCACCGTTCAGGATAACCACTGCATCTGTTATCAGTGAATCGTTCTCGCTGCCATCCCTGAGTTCGACCCATGCAATAGCAGTCGATGTTTTGTAATTGTCCATCACATTTACGCCGCCACGAACGAAAACACCGCTGTCACTGCCATCATCACCTGAGCCGGGCAGATTTATTTTGTCACATCCGGTAACAAGAGCGAGCACAATAGCTACCAGAAACATGTATTTTTTAAGCATAAAAGCCTCCTGTTATGACACTAAGGTCATAGGTTTGTTGTATTCGTATTTGATACGATTTATTAGAAAGGGCGGATATTTCGAGGAAGCGTGCTAAAAATTGAGGAAATATCGTTCCAATTGTGGCTTAGCGTCTTCCAGAACCGATAGAATAATCGGCCCGTCTTTTGTGATCGCGATCGTATGCTCGTAATGGGCTGAAAGAGAGCGATCAGCTGAAACAACCGTCCAGCCATCTTTTTTTGTGTAAACTCGCCATGTGCCTACATTAACCATCGGCTCGATGGCGATCGTCATGCCGTGCTTGAGGCGAGGCCCGTGCCAATTCGGGTCAAAATAGTTCGGGACCGATGGGTCTTCGTGCAACTTAATCCCAACCCCGTGACCAGCAAGCGCCCTGACGGCGTAAAACCCATAATTCTTGATAACATTTTCAACTGCTAACGAAATATCACTTACATGGTTTCCAACTCTTGCGGCCTCAATTCCAGCGTAGAGGGACTCGAATGTGGCCTTCATCAAACGGCGGGCGGTTTCGCTCACATCGCCGATAGCGTAAGTTCGAGCGGCATCACCTATGTAACCACCAATAGTAACGCCTACATCCACTTTTAGCAAATCGCCCTTCCTTATCTTCTTGCGTTTTTTAGGGATACCGTGCACAACCTCCTCGTTTATGGATATGCATGCAGCGGCAGGAAAGCCCTGATAGCCAAGGAAAGTGGGGATCCCTCCCCTCCTCCTGATGTATCTGTCGATGATCTCGTTGAGCTCATAGGTGGACATGCCGGGAGATACATTCTCTGGAACAACGACATCAAGGACTTCCGCAACAATTCGAGAGGCTTTCTCAATTCCTTTGATGTCACTATCTGTCTTAATGATTATCATTATCCGCCTCTCAACGGGGTAATTATCTACAGGCCAAGCACTTCCACAATTCGGCCGGTGATTTCCTCGATGCTGCCAACGCCATTTACCGTAAACAACTTGCCCTTTTTCCGATAGTAGCCAACAAGCGGTTCCGTATCACGCCGATACACCTCAAGGCGCCGTTTTATGGTCTCAGGCTTATCGTCATCGCGCTGGATTAGTTTGGTGCCACAATTATCGCATATCTCGTCGTTTTTGGGTGGACTGTAAATCATGTTATAGACAGCGCCACACTTCGGGCACACGCGGCGGGCAGACAGCCGCCTGATTATCTCCTCATCCGGAACATCAATCAAAACAGCCCCAAGCAATTCAATTTTCGTGCGGTTTAAAAGGTCGTCAAAGGCCTCTGCCTGGGGCAGGGTCCTTGGGAAGCCGTCCATTATCACCGAGCGGTCGTCCTCTTTAAGGACTTCCTCGATCAGGCCGATCATCACATCATCGGGCACCAGTTCGCCTTTGTCCATGTATGACTTCGCCAATTTTCCCAATTCAGTGCCCTTTCGGACGGCTTCCCTCAGAATATCGCCGGTTGAGATGTGTCTGTAACCATATTTTTTCGCCAGAAGTTTGGCCTGTGTGCCTTTGCCCCCACCAGGAGGGCCGAGAAATATAACTGCTATCCTCTCCATCCTCTGATCCTGCCCTTCTTCAAAAATCCTTCATACTGTCTCATGACAAGATGGGCCTCAACCTGCTGCATAAGCTCAAGTGCGACACCAACGATGATCAGCAGCCTCGTGCCGCCGAAATAGAACGGCACATGCGCCCATTTCATGAGATAATACGGAAGGATCGCTATGATGGCGAAAAAGATGGCGCCCGGAAGGAGCACCCTCGCCATTATCCTGTCTATGTATTCGGCAGTCTGATTGCCCGGCCTTATGCCCGGAATAAACCCGGAATAACGCTGAAGGTTGTCCGCTATCTCCTTCGGATTCATAACAACCGCCGTGTAGAAGTATGCGAAGAATATAATAAGTCCCGCATAGGTCAAATCGTAAAGCAGATGGCCGGGAGAAAAATACCTGTTAAAAGCATCAGCCCATCCTGCCGATGTGAAGCTCGATATCGTTGCCGGGAATGTCAAAAGGGACTGAGCAAAAATTATCGGTATAACTCCAGCCGTGTTGACCGTTATGGGCAGATAGGTGGACTGGCCGCCGTAGATCTTCCGTCCTACAACCCTTTTGGCATACTGGATGGGAATACGGCGCTGAGACTCGGTCACAGCGACCACCGCCGCAGTAGCTACAAGTATGATAACAATAACAAGGAAGAATGTCAGTGGACTGATCGCTCCGCTCTTGAGCAGGTTGATCGTCTGCATGAACTCGTTGGGCACGGAGTCGAGCGTCCCGGCAAAAATTATGACCGATATGCCGTTGCCAATTCCGAACTGGGTTATCTGCTCACCGAGCCACATCAGGAAAATACTACCTGCAACAAGACTTATAACCGTGAGGAAGAAGAAGCCGAAGCCGGGGTTGGGAACGACCCTCATTCCGCTCGGACTGGTCAATCCTGACAGGAATATCGCGACACCTGACGCCTGAATGGCAGCAATGACGACCGTGAGATAACGGGAATATTGCTCGATCTTCCTCCTGCCGTGTTCGCCTTCACGGTGCAATCTTTCGAGAGCTGGCACAGTCGAAGTCAGGAGCTGCATGATAATCGAAGATGAGATGTAGGGCATAATTCCGACACCGAAGATAGCAGCGCGTGAAAGGGCACCGCCAACAAACATGTCGTAAAGCCCGAAGGCGGTGCCTCTCATCTGCTGGAAGAATTCCATCAGCGCCTTTCCGTTCACGCCCGGAAGAGGTATATGAGTTCCAAGTCGATAGACGGCTATGATAAGGAATGTGAACAGTATCTTCTTTTTCAAATCTTCAATTTTCAGGATAGAGCCAACATTCTGGAGCATCATTTGGATGTAACCTCCACGGTTCCACCAGCTGCCTGAATAAGCTCGACAGCCTTTTTAGAAGCCGCATCCACTTTCACGGTTAGCTTCTTGGTTATGTTCCCCTTTCCGAGCAACTTCACGGGCTGATTTAACTTTTTAATAAGTCCCGCTTTCCTGAGAGCTTCTTTGTCCACGACGGTATCTGCATCGAATTTCTCTTCAAGCTGCCCAACATTCACCACCTGATAGACGACTTTGAAGATATTTGTAAATCCCCGTTTCGGGAGACGGCGGTAAAGGGGGAGCTGGCCGCCCTCAAAATATCTCGGTTTCGCTCCGCCGGAACGGGACTTCTGTCCTTTGTGTCCCCTGCCAGCAGTCTTGCCGAGACCGGAACCGGGGCCGCGCCCGACCCTTTTCCTCTTCTTTACAGCCCCCGGGTTTGGTCCAATGTTGGAAAGATCAAACATTATTCGCCCTCCTGTGCAAGCTGTTCTTCATCAATTTCCTGAACATCCACCATGTAATAGACGACATTTATCATCCCGCGTATCTGAGGCGTATCCTCGTGGATAACGGTATGACCAATTCTCTTGAGACCGAGCGCCTCAATGGTCCTCTTCGCCTTCTTGTTCTTACCGATCTTACTCCTCGTCTGCGTTATCTTCAGATATTTCTTGCCTGCCACGGCCATACCTCCTTAAAACTGCGGAAAGCGGCAATCCTCTGCGTTTTGCCACTTTTTGAGGGTCTTTAAGCCTCATAAGGCCATCCATGGTGGCCTTCAAAAGGTTGACGGGGTTGTTGGAGCCGAGCGATTTCGTGAGTGCATTCTCGTAACCCGCGGCCTCAAGTATCGCACGCACTGCCTGTGAAGCGATAATTCCTGTTCCTGGTGCTGCCGGTTTGAGCAGAACTCTTGAAGCGCCCATCTTGCCGACGATCTCGTGTGGCAGCGTGCCGTTGATGATGGTGACCTTAACCATGTTTTTGCGGGCCTGTGCAGTGGCTTTTCTGATGGCATCCGGCGTCTCGCTCGCCTTACCGTGACCGATACCGACGCGCCCTTTGCCGTCGCCCACGACCACCCAGACTGAAAGCCTGAACCTGCGGCCACCTTTGGTTACCTTGGTGACCCTACTGATATTCACGACCGTCTCAATCAGGTCGCTAACGCCCTCGTTTCTTCTTCCTGGATTCATCATATCAGTCTCCTCCGATTAGAACTTAAGGCCCGCTTCACGGGCTGCATCGGCAAGCGCTTTAACTCTGCCGTGATACTTGTAGCCGGATTTATCAAAAGCAACCTTTTCGACGCCAAGCTTTTTGGCCCGTTCGGCTATCAATTTGCCGACCAGTTTGGCCTTTTCGATCTTGCCTTTCGCCTTTGCAACTTCGTCTCTGATCTCTGGCGAGAGTGTGGATGCACCGGTAAGCGTTCTGGAAGGTCCGATCGGCGGATCAATGACTATCTGCGCATAGATGTGCTTCAGGCTTTTGTAAACCGTAAGTCTCGGCCGCTCAGGTGTTCCGTTGACCTTTTTGCGGACCCTCAAGTGTCTTCTTTTGCGTTTCTCAACTTTTTTCTTTCTGTCCATGTGTGTTTTCCTCCTTGCGTTACGCCTTCACGCCGGCCTTACCAGCCTTGTAAAGGATGCGCTCGCCAGCGTAGCGAAGTCCCTTGCCCTTGTAAGGATCTGGAGGTCTAACTCTGCGGATCTCAGCTGCAACCTGTCCCACTCTCTGCTTATCAATTCCGCTGACGATTATGTCGAACTGTTTTTCCTCGTTCTTGCCACCGTAGATACCGCGTGGCGCTGATTTCACTTCGATTTTGACATCATCAGGTATCGGATACACCACATCGTGAGAATAGCCGACCTTGAGCACCAGGTTTTTGCCATCAATGCTGGCTTTGTAACCGGAGCCATACAGTTCAACGACCTTGGTAAACCCTTTGGTAACGCCCTCGATCATGTTCGCTATTATCTGCCTCGTTGTTCCGTGCAAAGCCCTGTGAAATTTCCTGTCAGATGGGCGTTTAACGGTAACAAAACCATCAGACACCTCAATGATCATGTCCTTGTGATGCGCAAATTCGAGCTGCCCCTTGGGGCCTTTAACTCTGATGACGCCATTTTCGTATTTAACCTCAACTCCCTGAGGGATTGGAATCGGTTTTTTGCCTATTCTTGACATTTCGATACACCTCCCTGCCTACACGACATAAAGCAGGTATTCTCCGCCGACGCCGAGCCTTCTTGCTTCACGGTCAGTGATCAGGCCTTTAGAAGATGAAATAATCGCTACGCCTATGCCATTTGCGACCCAGGGTATCTCTTTCTTGCTGACATAGATTCTTCTGCCGGGTTTGGAAACCTTCTGGATGTCCGTTATGAGCGGGTTACCCTCATCGTCATACTTGAGGAAGACGATTATCTTCTGCTTAACACCTTCGCCCTCAACCTTGTATCCTTCAATGTATCCTTCCTTCTTGAGGATCTTAAGGATTTCAATCTTGAGGTTCGACTTAGGCACCACCTCAACGGTTTCCTTATGTGCCCTAACAGCATTTCTGATTCTGGTAATCATATCGGCAATTGGATCAGTCATCATGGTTCAACACCTCCTACCAGCTTGCCTTTTTGACACCCGGCAATTCGCCCTTAAGTGCCAGTTCTCTGAAGCAAATCCTGCACAGGCCGAATCTGCGGATGTAGCCTCTGGGTCTGCCGCAACGCTTACAACGATTGCGCTCCCTGATTTTAAATTTCGGCGGATGCTTTGGATAAAGTTTTGCTTTCCTTGCCATGCTTTTTCTACCTCCTCTCGAACGGGAAGCCGAACTCCTCAAGGAGCCTCATGGCCTCCTCGTCGGTCTCGGCAGTAGTGACAATGTTTATGTCCATGCCAAAAGATTTTTTAATCTTATCTATCTCGATTTCCGGGAAAATAGCATGCTCCGAAACGCCGAAATTGTAGTTACCTCTGCCGTCGAAAGAATTGCGAGGCAGGCCTCTGAAGTCGCGGACGCGCGGAAGTGCGAAGTTTATCAACCTATCGAGGAAATCGTGCGCCCTTCTGCCACGAAGCGTGACCTTCAGGCCGATCGGCATTCCCTTACGGAGATGGAATCCGGCCACAGATTTGCGAGCGCGCCTGAGAACCGGTTTCTGACCTGTGATCATAGCAAGGTCTTCGGAGATCACATCGAGCACTTTGGGGTCCTGAATTGCGTCGCCTGTTGTAACATTTATCACGATCTTCTCTATGCGCGGCACCTGCATGATGTTCTTGTAGCCAAGCTCTTTCATGAGTTTCGGCCGAATCCTCTCACGATATTCTTTAAGCAGTCTTGACATCGCTGATCACTCCTCCACATTTTTTGCAGACCCGCAGCTTGTCGCCTGTCTCTGTAACCTTAAAAGCAACACGGGTCGGCTCGCCGCAGTTCGGGCAGATAAGCATCACATTTGACACATGGATTGGAGCCGCCATCTCGATAATGCCGGATGGCTGGGTCTGACTCCTCGCCCTCATGTGCCGCTTCACGATGTTAACGCCTTCCACAATCACGCGGTTAACCTTCGGTAGGACCTTGGTGACCTTGCCGGTTTTGCCCCTGTCTTTTCCGCTTATGACGAGCACAAGATCGCCTTTCCTGATTTTAGCTGCCATTTAAACCACCTCCGGTGCAAGCGACACAATTTTCATGAATTTTTTATCCCTGAGCTCTCTCGCCACCGGTCCGAAAACGCGCGTTCCTCTGGGCTCGTTCCTCTCGTCAATTATCACAGCTGCGTTGTCGTCGAACTTGATGTAAGTTCCATCCTTGCGGCGAATTTCCTTTTTTGTCCTTACAACCACTGCCCTGACGACATCGCCCCTCTTTATGCTTGCGCCGGGCGTGGCCTCTTTAACGCTGGCGACGACGATGTCGCCCACGCGCGCATATTTGCGCTTAAATCCGCCCATTATGTGGATGATCATGATCTCCTGGGCGCCAGTGTTGTCAGCCACTTTAAGCCTCGAATAATCCTGAACCATATCTTATTCCTCCTCAAGTCTCTTCGCGCGCCTGAGGATCTCGACGATCCTCCACCTCTTCATCTTGGAGAGAGGTCTGGTTTCCACGATGCGGACAAGATCGCCCTCTCTGGCCTCGTTGTTCTCGTCATGGGCGTAGAATTTCTTTCTGCGACGCACATACTTCTTGTATTTCGGATGCTGCATCAATCTATCAACCACGACGACACGGGTCTTATCCATTTTGTCGGATACCACAACGCCCACGCGCTCTTTCCTGTGAGCTCTCTTGCTCTCACTCATGATTCAGCCTCCAATTCCCTTTCCCTCAAAATGGTAAGAATCCTCGCAATGTCCTTTTTAACAAGCTTAAACTGGTGAGGATTCCCCAATTTATTTTGGGCTTTAGCAAGTCTGAGCTGGAAAAGCTCATCCTTAAGCTCTCTAAGTTTGACCATAAGTTCCTCGTTCGTCATCTCGCGCAGCTCTCTCGCTTTCATACTCCGCCCTCCTTGACCGACACGAATCTCGTCTTTATCGGGAGTTTGAAGGATGCACGCCTGAACGCCTCTCTCGCCGCTTCTTCCGGCACGCCAGCCAGCTCGAAGATTATCCTTCCGGGCTTAACGACAGCGACCCAGTGATCGACATTCCCTTTTCCTTTTCCCATACGGGTTTCAGCGGGCTTTTTGGTAACGGGCTTGTCCGGGAAAATGCGTATCCAGAGTTTACCGCCCTTCTTGAGATACCTTGTTATGGTCATACGGGCGGCCTCAATCTGGTTGGCGGTTATCCACGCCGACTCCACGGCCTTAAGCCCGTATTCGCCAAAAGCCACATAATGGCCTGCCGTGGCCTTTCCTTTTCTGCGTCCTCTGTGCTGCTTGCGATATTTAGTCCTTTTGGGCATCAACATGGCTTAGATAACCTCCTCTTCCTCCTCGCCGCCTTTCGGCTTGAGGATATCGCCCTTGTAGATCCAAACCTTGACGCCAATAGTGCCGTATTTCGTAACAGCAGTCGTCTCCGCGTAGTCGATGTCAGCGCGTATCGTCTGAAGAGGCACCCTGCCCTGATGATACCATTCCTTACGGGCTATCTCAGCGCCGCCGAGGCGTCCCTTACACTGGACCTTAATCCCCTTTGCGCCCGCACGCATCGCCATATCGACCGCCCTTTTCATCGCACGTCTGTGGGACACACGCTGCTCAATTCGAGAAGCTATGTTCTGAGCGACGAGTTCGGCATCGATCTCAGGCACGCGCACCTCATCGACATTTATCTGTATTTCTTTCTTGCCGATAAGTTTGACAAGCTCCCTCTTGAGGCTTTCAACTTCCTGACCGCGCCTTCCGATCACAAGTCCCGGACGAGATGTGTAAATGTTCACGCTGATCTTATCAGCAGCCCTGTCTATGATTATCTTCGATATGCCCGCATCTCTAAATCTTTTGCGGATATAGTCCCTGATTCTCAGATCCTCCTGGAGAACCTCGGCGTAGTTTTTGCCGTGGGCGAACCAGTGAGACTGCCAATCCTTGTTGACACCAATTCTGAACCCTATTGGGTGAACTTTCTGTCCCATACTTACCTCCTATCGGACACTTCGACGGTGATGTGAGAAAGCCGTCTGCGAATCATCACGGCTCTCCCGCGCCACGCAGGGCGCCATCTCTTCATGATGGGGCCACGATCCACTTTGATAAGGCTGACGAAGACTTCATCCTTGGGTAGCGCTTCCGTTCCAGCTTTCTGCTCGTAGGAGTTGTAGGCGTTTTTCAGGGTCTTGAGCACCATCGTGCCGATTTTCTTCTTGGGCAGCAATGTGAGAATTGCCTCTGCCTCCTCAACACTTTTGCCCCTTACGAGATCGAGCACAGGCTTGACTTTTTTCGGCGAAACTCTGAGATATTTGGAAATAGCTCTGCCCTCCATAATTATCTCACCCTTCCTTTACCAGCAACTTTCTGTCCCTTGTGACCTCTAAATGTGCGCGTGAGTGCAAATTCGCCGAGCTTGTGGCCAACCATATCCTGCGTGATGTAAACCGGTATAAACTTGTGCCCGTTGTGGATGGCAATAGTGTGTCCGATAAATTCCGGTGTAATCGTAGAACGGCGAGAATAGGTCTTGATGACCCTTTTCTCTCCGGTTTTGTTCAATTCGATGATCCGTTTCAAAAGCTTCGGATCAACATAAGGTCCTTTTTTAATGGATCTTCCCATTACTGATCACCTCCGCCTATTTCCTCTTCTTCCTGGATCTTCTCTTCACGATGAACCTGTCAGAAGGTTTCCTTTTCCTGCGCGTTTTCTTACCCTTAGCAATAAGTCCCCACGGACTTGCAGGTGGTCTTCCACTTTTACTGCGGCCTTCGCCACCGCCAAGAGGATGATCCACAGGGTTCATTGCGACGCCGCGGACATGGCCGCGCCTTCCAAGCCATCTGGTGCGACCAGCCTTACCGATGACCACATTCTCGTGATCCGGATTGGAAACCTTGCCGAGCGTAGCCATGCACTTGAGGTTGATAAGCCTGACCTCACCCGACGGGAGCTGGACATGTGCGTATTTGTCTTCCTTCGACAGGATGACAGCGGAGGTGCCAGCCGAACGAACAAGTTGTCCGCCTTTGCCAGGAACAAGCTCAATGTTATGGATTTCCATGCCCTCAGGAATTAAAGCGAGTGGCATGGCGTTTCCTGCTTTGATTTCCGGCTCTTTTGCGTCGATGTCATAAGACATCAGCGTATCGCCGACCTGGAGCCCGTCCGGAGCAATGATATATCGTTTCTCACCGTCAGCATAAGCGAGAAGTGCTATAAAAGCTGATCTGTTTGGATCATATTCTATGGACTTAACTTTCGCCGGAATCCCGTATTTCTCACGCCTGAAATCGATAATTCTGTAAAGCCTCTTGTGGCCTCCACCCCTGAACCTGACGGTAATCCTGCCGTGCGAATTTCTGCCGCCTTTCTTTCTGATAGGCTCCGTAAGCGACTTCTCGGGCTCGGTCTTTGTGATCACGCTCTTGTAATCGACCACCGTCATGTAGCGCCGTGAGGGCGTATAAGGCCTGTAATGTTTAATAGCCATGACTATCACACTCCTTCAAAGAGCGGTATGGTCTCGCCTTTTTTGAGGCGGACTATCGCTTTTTTCCATGCCCTTGTCCTGCCGGGCGCTCTCCTGACCCTTCTGGGCTTCGGCTTCACATTGACGACCTGCACCTTCTCAACATTCACGCGGAAAAGCTCCTCGATCGCTTTCTTGATTTCCACTTTGTTAGCGTCTTTTGCCACCTCGAAAACATACTGGTTGTTTTCAGCCTGCAGTTTGTAGGTCTTCTCAGTAAGAACCGGCCTGATGATTATGTCCCTTGGATCCCTCATGATAACCTCTCCTTCAGCCTTTCAATGGCCTCTTTGTCGAGAACCACATATTCCGAGTTCAGGACATCCAGTGCGTTAGCGTCTTTTGCAAGTCTGGTCTCGACCTTTGGTATGTTTCTGCTTGAGAGGTAAAGATTTCTGTCGTATTCAGCGGGGATAATGACCACTTTCTTCTTATCAAGTCCGACGGCCGATAGGAGCTGGACCATTTTCTTGGTTTTGGGTTCGGGAATATCGAAGCTATCGAAAACCAACACCCTGTTTTCCAATGCCCTATCGGAGAGAGCCATCTTAAAAGCAAGCCGACGAACCTTTTTCGGCACGCTGTAAGA
Source organism: Caldifarciminota bacterium (assembly GCA_015489175.1). Taxonomy (GTDB): domain Bacteria; phylum Hydrothermota; class Hydrothermia; order B15-G9; family B15-G9; genus WGAI01. Next base: position 60,746 of record WGAI01000008.1, read on the forward strand.
GTAATCGCGCGGTCTCGGTCCGTGCGCTTTTCCACCTTTGACGAATATCGGTGCGTTGCGGTCGCCGTGCCTTGCTCTACCAAGTCCCTTCTGCGGCCATATCTTTCTGCCGGAATATGAGACCTCTGCTCTCGTCTTAGCTTTGTGCGTGCCGGCTCTGCGGTTGGCAAGATACATTCTGACGACCTCCCAGAGGACATGTCTCTTGGGCTTCACGCCGAAGATTTCCTCTGGCAGCTCGATCTCACCTATCCGCTCACCGTTGGGCGAATAAAGAGGTGCCTTCATAGTTTCTTACCCTCCTTGGGGTTCGCTTTCTTAACGAGGACAATAGAGCCTCTCGCACCCGGCACAGATCCCTTCACAAGTATGATGTGCTTATCCGGATAGACCTTGATAACCTGCAGGTTCTTCACTGTAACGCGCCTGTCACCCATGTGGCCAGCCATCTTCTTGCCTTTCCACACTCTGCCCGGATCAGTGTGCTGTCCGATTGAACCGGGGCGTCTGTGGAACTTTGAGCCGTGAGTTTTAGGTCCGCCCGAAAATCCCCATCTCTTGACGACGCCCTGAAATCCTCTTCCCTTGGTTGTGCCCGTGACATCGACTTTTTCGCCTTCCGAGAAGACATCAGCAACCGTGATCTCTTTACCAGACTGGAATTTTCCGAGCTCCGACGGGTCCACACGAAATTCCGATATTTTGAGGGCTGGCAACTTTATGCCCTTTTCTTTGAGGGCACGATACAGTTCCGCCCCTTTCTTCTGCTTCAGCTCCTCAACCTCTTTCTCATCGAGGAGCGTTTTCAGTATCTCGAAAAGCTGAGGCCTGTTAAGTTTTTTAGGGGATACTTCCCCGAATCCCAACTTCAGTGCTGCATAGCCGTCCTTGTCAGGCGTCTTCTCCCCCAGGACGGTGCAGGGGCCGACTTCAATGACGGTAACAGCCGTCATCGAGCCGTCTTCGGTAGGGATCTGGGTCATCCCCAGCTTTCTACCAATCAATCCCATCATAATATTTCAGCTCCTTTGTTCCCTTCGATCGCAACAGACGCAGCCATATCGGCTACACCACATTTATCTCCACATCGACACCTGCTGGCAGGTCGAGACGGGAGAGTTTATCGATCGTTTCCTGAGTCGGTTTCCGAATTTCGATCAGCCTCTTGTGGATAGTAAGCACAAACTGCTCTTGCGACCGTTTGTGCACATGAGGCGAACGGATCACCGAATACAGCGTCCTTTTGGTGGGCAGAGGTATCGGCCCGGACACCTCTGCCCCCGTAAGCTTAGCTGTCAAGGCAATCCTTTTAGCCGACCTATCAATCAGCGCATGATCGAAAGCCTTAAGTTTAATTCTTATTTTGCCTTCTACAGCCATGGCTATTACTCAATAATGTCTGTTACGACGCCAGCACCGACTGTGCGTCCACCTTCACGAATAGCAAATCTGAGCTCTTTCTCTATTGCGACAGGGTAGATAAGCTCAACCTCGAGGTTGACATGGTCGCCAGGCATAACCATTTCCTGACCCTCAGGCAGCTTGATTGTGCCGGTCACATCCGTTGTCCTGAAGTAGAACTGAGGACGATAACCGTTGAAGAACGGCGTGTGACGGCCACCTTCTTCTTTCTTCAATACATAGACCTGAGCGCGGAATTTTTTGTGAGGGTTGATGCTGCCGGGCTTTGCGACGACCATGCCGCGCTCCACCTCATCCTTCTTAATTCCACGAAGGAGGATTCCCACATTGTCGCCAGGAAGCGCCTCATCAAGGACCTTGCGGAACATCTCGATGGATGTCGCAACTGTCCTGATGGGTTTGTCTCTAAATCCAACTATTTCAATTTCCTCACCAGGGGTAAGCTTGCCGCGCTCGACACGGCCGGTCACCACTGTGCCGCGACCGGTAATTGAAAAGACATCCTCAATTGCCATGAGGAATGGCTTATCGACTTCACGTATAGGATCAGGAATGTAATTATCAAGAGCATCCAAAAGCTCCTGAATGGGTTTATACCACTCACAATTGGGGTCATCGCCGCAATCCTCGACCGCTTTAAGAGCGGACCCCTTGATCACGGGAACCTCATCGCCCGGGAACTCATACTCGTTGAGCAAGTCGCGAACTTCCATCTCAACAAGCTCGACGAGCTCGGGATCATCGACCATATCGGTCTTGTTGATGAACACGATGATGTAAGGCACATTAACCTGGCGGGCGAGAAGCACATGCTCACGGGTCTGCGGCATCACGGAGTCCGTGGCGGCGACGACGAGGATAGCACCGTCCATCTGTGCGGCACCTGTGATCATGTTCTTGATATAGTCAGCGTGGCCAGGGCAGTCGATGTGTGCGTAGTGGCGTTTCTCGGTCTCATACTCGATGTGAGCGAGCTGAATCGTAACACCACGAGCTTTTTCCTCAGGCGCCTTATCGATCTCATCGTAAGGCACATATTTAGCCAATCCCTTGAGGGACAGATACTTAGTTATAGCAGCAGTGAGAGTGGACTTACCGTGGTCCACATGTCCGATCGTTCCCACATTCAGGTGGGTCTTTCTCCTCTCGAATTTCTGCTTGCTCATAATAATCACCTCCGAGTTTTTTCGAGCCAGAAATTAAATAAAGCCAAGTATTTCCTTTATATCATCTGCGGGTACAGGTGCGAAGAACACTACCCGCATTTGATAGCTGACATGTCCCTGCGTGAGGGACTGAACAGCGCTTGAATAGCCGAACATTTTGCGCAAAGGTGCCCTAAATCGAACGAGCTGCACCCTTTCGCTTATGTTCTCTATGCTCTCTAATTTTCCGTTTCTGTTTCCGAGGTCGTTTATTATACTGCCAACCGCATCAGGTGGCACATATACATCCACTTCCACATAGGGTTCCAGAAGCACAGGCTCTGCCTTTTCAAAAGCATTTCTGGCAGCTTCATAGGAAGCCATTCTTGTGCCGATAGGCGTTATCTCAGTGCCATAAGCAGCTTCCAGAACTTCAACTACCACATCGACAACCGGATAAGACATAATCGGGCCGCCCGAAAACACTTCCATGATGCCAAGTTTGAGAGCTTCATGCCTCTCCGGGCCGAGCACGGTCTCTATATCGTTCGGAATTACTACTTTGTTGCCAGCTCCCCTCTCATTGGGATAAACCTTCAGCCTGACAAACCCCTTATGCGTAGTTCCGCCGATGACTTTAGCGACATCACCAACGCCTTCAGCTTCACGGGTAATGGTCTCCCTGAAAGTGACCTGCGGCTTGCTCGCTCGCACTTCTTTGTTAAAACCGCGCTTCAACCTCTCTATAAGCACTTCAAGATAAAGCTCGCCCATGCCGGAAACGATTATCTGCCCTGTATCTTCATTCTCTTCAACCTTCAGCGAAGGATCCTCGATCGACAATTTCCGAAGAATTTGAATAATGTCGTCTCTTTCATTAATTTTCTTTGGCTCGATTGCGATGCTAACAACCGGCTCAGGAACGGTAATTCCTTTGAGAATAAGCGGATAATCGGGATCAGAAAGCGTATGGCCGGTCTCCACAGTGTTGCTAAGCCCAACCACGCCAACGATATCTCCCGCGTACGCTTCTATAAGTTTTTTCTTTTTCTTTGCGTGCAACCTGTAAAGATTATGAATCCGCTCCTTCCCATTGGTCACGGCATTCAATACCCTTTGACCATACCGAAGCTTGCCCGAATAAATCCTAACAAAAAACAGCTGGCCGCCATGCTCATCCAGCTGTACTTTGAACACAAGTCCGGTAAAAGGCTCATCCACAGAAGGATGACGCTTTTCAACAGCTCCGGTTTTGGGGTTAACGCCCTCTATGGGCGGAAGATCGAGCGGAGACGGCAGGTAATCAACAACAGCCTCCATAAGCGGCTGAATGCCCTTGTGCCTCAGCGCCGCCCCCATAAGGACAGGAACGAAATCCCTTTCTATCGTGCCCCTTCGTATGAGTGCGTTCAGCTTCTCAGGCTCCACGAATCCATTCGCAAAGAAATCATCCAATATCGATTCATCATAAGCAGAAAGGACTGTAATCATCTCCTCATAAAACTCAGCAGCCTCCTTATCCTTTTCAAGATTCAAATCCTTAATCTGATAAATCTTCCCAAAAACGGATTCCCTCTCGTCATCTGACCAGACATACATCTTTCGACGGACAAGGTCTTTAATTCCCTTAAACTCATCCTCCATTCCTATAGGTAATTGCAAAAGTAGGGGCTCAGCATTAAGCCTCTCTTTCATCTGTGTGACAACACGAAGGTAATCCGAACCAACCCTATCAAGTTTATTGATGAAAGCAATGCGGGGCACATTGTATCTATCAGCCTGATGCCAAACGGTTTCAGACTGAGGCTCAACCCCTTCAACAGCGGAAAAAATAACCACTATACCATCAAGGACACGCAGGGCACGCTCAACCTCAATGGTAAAATCCACATGGCCTGGCGTATCTATTATGTTTATCTGATGGTCTCGCCAGTAACATGTAACAGCAGCATCGATAATAGTTATTCCTCTTTCCTTCTCTATCTGACTATAATCGGTTTCAGAATTGCCTAGATCCACGCTTCCAAGACGATGTTTTATGTTGCTATAAAACAAAAAGTGCTCGGTAACAGTGGTTTTCCCGGCGTCTATATGAGCAACGAAACCAATATTCCTCAATTTCTCAAGTTCCCACGCAGCCATATTCTCACCCCGAGTTACCGATCTCCCTTTTTGCCCCAGCAGGGAACAGCTATGTCGCTGCGTCCCTTATCCGAAAATATGATAAAATATCCTCCCATTTCCACCATGGGAGGAACACGATAAAAATGCTCAGAAGTTTCAACCGCTATTCGGAAGAAAGTTTCTACCTCCTCACCATTTGAAGTGAGCGAACACTTTGTTGGCTTCCGCCATCCTGTGCGTATTGTCCTTAATTTTCATGGCGGCGCCGGTGCCTTTCGATGCCTCTATCAGCTCGTTGGCCAATCTCTCATACATCCTTCTCTCAGAGCGCCCTCTCGCAGCTTTAATGATCCACTTAATGGCGAGCGAGAGCTGGCGTTTGGGCCTCACTTCGACCGGGACCTGATATGTGGCACCGCCGACACGGCGAGGCCTTACCTCAACTCTCGGCTTAACATTTTCGATGGCACGCTCAAAAACCTTCATGCCATCTTCACCGGTTTTCTTTTCGATCAATTCGATAGCCTGATAAAATATTTTTTGAGCGAGACTTTTCTTGCCATCCCACATCAAATTATTGATAAACTTAGCAGCAAGCACCGATCCGTATTTAGGATCCGGTGCGACATGTCTTTCAGGTGCTCTTCTTCTTCTCATCCTATCGCCTCCAGATTACTCAGCTGCTTTTTTAGGTCTTTTTGTGCCATATTTTGACCTTGAATTACTCCTTCCCTCAACACCGGCAGCATCATAGACACCACGAATAATATGGTATCTAACGCCAGGCAGGTCGCGCACACGGCCACCTCTCACGAGGACCACCGAGTGTTCCTGCAAGTTATGCCCTTCACCGGGGATGTATGCCACAACCTCTCTGCCATTCGACAGACGGACTTTCGCCACCTTGCGCAATGCAGAGTTCGGCTTCTTCGGCGTGGTTGTATAAACCCTTATACAAACGCCTCTTTTCTGCGGATTCCCTTCAAGTGCAGGTGATTTCGTCTTCTTGATCTTCGGCTTTCTGGGCCTTCTAACAAGCTGGTTAATAGTAGGCATATTATCCTCCCTTTCACTCCTTGTTTGCCTAATCCTTTAATCCTTCACAATTTATGGGCTGAATGCCTGCCCCTTGCCATTCGGGGTCTGTGAAAGCTCTATTTTTTTACGCTCTAATCCCTTACTTGTCAATAGCAACAGAGGCCATCTAAAAATTAAAAATTCGCAGGTTGGAAGTGATTTATGTCGTTTTTCACAGGCCGATCTTCGCTAATATTCACATTAGGGCACAATAATACCGGCTTTACTCCTGCATGCGGCAAAAAACAACCGATTTATTGCCACAACTGCCTGAGGGGGTAATAAAATTAAAAACCGGCTCAAACAACACTTGTGGAGGTAAGATATGGGAAGCGCCGAGGAAGTGATGAAATTAGTCGCAGATAAAGGGGTTCGTTTCATTGAACTCCAATTCACCGACATGCTCGGGATTGTTAAAAGTGTCACTATTCCATCGGGAATGCTTGAGCAGGTTTTTGAGCACGGCGTGTGGTTCGACGGCTCATCTATTGAAGGTTTTGCTCGTATAGCTGAAAGTGATATGTACCTGAAGCCGGATCCCAACACTTTTGCGATAATACCGTGGTCTTCGCCCGAAAATCTGACCGCAAGGCTGATTTGCGATGTTTACACACCCGATGGAAAGCCCTTTGAAGGTGATCCGCGCTATGTGCTCAAGAGGGCATTGAAAAAGGCGCGCGACATGGGATTCGGTTACTACACTGGTCCAGAACCCGAATTTTTCCTGTTGAAAGCCGACCAGACATCCCAGCCTCACGACAGAGGAGGTTATTTTGATTTCTCGACAGACGAGGGTATAGAAGTAAGGAAAGAAATGGCAAAGGCATTGGAGGCGTTTGGAATAGAGGTTGAAGCAGCCCATCACGAAGTCGCTTTTGGCCAGCACGAAATCGATTTCAAATATGCGGATGCCCTCAGAACTGCCGACAATGTCGTCACATTCAAATTCACGCTCAAACGGATTGCACGAAAATATGGGCTTTATGCCACCTTCATGCCCAAGCCCTTCTTCGGCATAAACGGTTCAGGGATGCACACCCATCAAAGCCTCTACTCCATCGAAACCGGCAAGAACATGTTTGCAGACCCCAACGCCGATTACGGCCTGTCCGACATCGCCCTCAAATTTATAGCCGGCCAACTGAGACACGCACGCGGGATGTGCAGCGTTCTTGCTCCGCTTGTCAATTCCTACAAACGACTAACCCCTGGTTATGAAGCACCTGTTTACATAAGCTGGGGAAGATTAAATCGTTCAGCTTTGATAAGAATTCCGAAAGTTTCGCCCGATAGATTGGAATCCACGAGAATCGAGCTCAGGTGCCCTGACCCAAGTTGCAACCCTTATCTCGCCTTTGCGATTATGCTAAGAGCTGGGCTTGATGGAATTAAAAACGATTTAACGCCACCTGAGCCCGTCGAAGAGGACATCTACCATTTGGATGAGAGCGGGCGTAAGCAGCTAAACATCGGCGAGCTGCCCCAAAACCTCTATGAGGCAATTCAGGCATCCGAGGAAGATTCATTGATTCGGGAGACGCTTGGGGACTACCTTTTTGAGCGTTACATAGCGGCCAAAAAACAGGAGTGGCGCGAATATTCTCTCAACATAAGCAACTGGGAGATCGACCGCTACCTCTGGATCTACTAAGTAATTGGAAAACGGCCAACAAGGCCACATAAACAATCCAGTTAACGATGAACGGTAGCATCTCATAGCCACCCTGCAAGCTCAAGATATGGGCAGTTTTTATCACATTCTAAGTTCAAACATGCCCATAAACCACATTTTTATGTTCAAACAAACGGATCATCACAATGGTTGTTTTAGACACTTCTGTGGCCTGTGTCTAAAAATTGCAATGTGAGTGGTATCGGCTAATACTTTCAGCAGTTCAAAGAGGAGCATTTACGATCAAGACAACATGTTCTTGCTTGAAATAAGGAGGTTAATGCAATGAGTAGTTATAAAAACCTGCCATATTTTGGTTCGTTCAGGCTGAGAACGGTCACACTCGGCGTTAACCTGATAGACCGGATGGATTCCGACTGGAACACCATGACCGCTCAGATCGTGGAGGATTTGAGGAAAACAGTTGGTGCCTTTAAGTGTGCGTTCGACCGTGCTTATCAAGAAGCTGTTGAAAAGAAGGGCTTTCCAGAGAATTTCATCCAGACAAGGCGAGTAACTGTAACCCCACTGGATCTTTTAACGCGTCCTGCACTGCGATACACCAAGGAGGAATCCAATCAAATAGATGGGATAGTCAAGGTTGCTAAGGCGATAGATGGCACAATCACAGACATCCTTGGCAAAAGTCGTGTTTTCATCGGTGGCATCTCCTCACTCGCGCAGAAGGGCATCAACAATGCAAACAGGGTGTTCTACAAGGCAATACCAAGAGTCCTGGAAGAGACATCTGTGATGAACGCATCAATAAATGTCGCCACTTTCAAATCGGGCATCGATCTGGAAGCCATCCTTGCAGCAAGCGAAGTAATCGCTGAAGTCGCGATCAGGGATCACGAGCGAACCCAAAAGCTAACCGGGGAACAATTGGCGCCATACGAGGAAAAAGTGAACTTGCTCAAGCAGCTTTACCGGGAGGAGCCAAGTCCATATTGGAGCAACTGTGCGAGGATTGCCGTATTTAACGATGCGCCTCCGGACAACCCTTTCATGGCAGGCGGTTATCAAGGGCCAGGCGAGCCAGAAGTGTCAATCAATGTCGGCATCAACGGCGCAGGAATCATCGAACATGCCATAAGGGATGTGGTCTCCAGCTACGGTTCAGAGCCCTATCTGCTCTCAGAGGTTGTTATGCGGATAAAAGAATACATGGAAAACGCATACATGGCGGCGGAGGAGTTCAAGAAACTCGTTATGAAACACATGCGTGATTGCGGAATTAAGGACATTGAGGACAAAGACGGAATTGTTGACCTCTCAATAGCTTCAAGCGATGACCGGGACGAGAACGGCAAGCCAACCAACAGCTTTGCCTATGCAATTGAACAGCTCGGCCTCAGGTTTGGACATCACGGCTCGCTTGCGGCACTCGCCATGGTTATCGATGCTGTCAAAAAGGCAGGCGCCTTCCGCGTTTCATATCACGGCGGCCTATCGGGAACATTTATCCCTGTATCCGAAGATGCAGGCATGGCCGATGCGGTAGCTTCGCACGCCCTCAACTTCTCAAAATACATGGCAATGACCGCTGTATCATCCGTCGGAATTGATATGTTCCCGGTATATTGGCCGGATTCGGTCTCAAAAGAGGATTTTGTCTATCAGCTCGCAGGTATCATCGCTGACCAGACGGCCATCGGCGTGTTTACCGGCAAGACTACGAGCGTGAGGATACTCCCTGTCAAAGGCGTCAAGCCCGACGAGTGGGTGTATTTCATCGGCGGCGCTGGACTTCTCGGTGCTGCGCCTGTGTGGGACCTGAACATCGACAGGTTCTCGCCAAAGAAGTTCGTAACGGCAAAGGGGAGAATTCCGGCACCGATATTCAGCCTGAGAAACTAAAACCAAGTAAGGCTGTCCAAAACGCAAAAGGCTCAGCAGACTGATGGGAAGGGGGAATTTCCCTCACTAAAAGTTGATCCATTGCAGGGGATTGCCTGATCGGTGTGCATAAAAGGGTGTAATCGTTAAATTGCAAGGGGTTAAATCCTGTTTCGATGCCATTTTCATGATACACTTCATGGGCAGGCACCTCACGATGCGATGATTTATAATAGCATTCTTGAAAAGAAGGAGGAGCTGAGATGTCGGAAGTGAAAATAACGCCTGACTGGACGATTGAGGATCTGGTTACGAAATATCCGAAGACGGTTGATATTCTGTTCAAACATGGCATTCCAGCGATTGCGTGTGGCACGCCGATCTGGGGAACGATAGCAGAGAACGCCGAGAAATACGGCGTTAAAGATTTAGATGCTTTAATGAAAGAGCTCAATGAAGCAGCTCAGGAGACAGGGACTCTGATCCTCAATCTCGGTGGCAATTAATCAGCGGGGAGACTAAAAATGCCTGAACTCAGATATGATCCTATCAGGAGTAGGTGGGTTGTTATCGCCACAGAGCGCGCCCGCCGCCCTCATGAGTATGTTCAGAAACATGAAGAACCAAAGGGCGATCCTTCAACATGCCCTTTTTGTTACGGAAACGAGAGCAAGACCCCGCCTGAGGTGTTCGTCATAGCCCCAGAGGGCAGAAAACCTAACACTTCGGGCTGGGAAGTCAGGGTTGTGCCCAACAAGTATCCAGCGTTGCGGATTGAGGGGGAGTTGAAAAGGGAAGGGCTTGGACTTTTCGACATCGTGAGCGGCATAGGTGCCCATGAAGTCATTATCGAGAGCCCTCACCATCATCTCTCGCTGGGCGATCTGCCGGTTGAACACATCAAAAAGGTGCTAATAGCGTATCGAGAACGAATTAAGGACCTACGAAAGGATGTCAGGTTCAGGTATATCCTCGTTTTCAAAAACCATCGTGCAGAGGCAGGGGCTTCTCTGCCACACTCTCATTCTCAGCTCATCGCCACCCCAATTATCCCCCCGGTTGTCGTTCAGGAGCTCAATGTCGCAAGAGAACACTATTCACGAAAGGAAAGATGCATCTTCTGTGACCTGATAAAGCAAGAACTCCTTTTGAAGGACAGAATCGTTTACGAGGATGAAGATTACGTAGAATGGGCTCCATTTGCGTCGGCATTCCCATTTGAGACATGGATATTACCCAAAAAACATCTCCACGATTTCGCGCTTCTCAACGATAATGACCTTTTGAAGTTGGCCTATGTGCTAAAAGACATGTTACAGCGCATAAAGACGGTGTTGGACGATCCGCCATACAACATGATACTCCACACGGCGCCATCACCACATCCCCGTCCGGGCCGCGAATACTACTGGAGCACAATCCATTTGGACTACCACTGGCATATTGAACTTGTGCCACGCTTGACACGCATAGCTGGATTTGAGTGGGGTTCAGGGCTTTACATAAACCCAACGCCTCCGGAAGAGGCTGCCAAATTCCTCCGTGAGGCGGAGATTGGCCCAATAGATTGACTTAATCACACCGAGATCAGCAGGATGGGTTAAATCAAATCATGTCCGTGTGACTTTGTGGTTCTCAGGGGTTGCACGAAACGATTGAGTTTTTAAATTAAAGACCTCGCAGGGAGGCATCCGGGCGGCCGCGGGAGACTGAGATGTGTCTCCTGAGGAAAGTCCGAGCTCCAGAGGGCAGGGCGCTGGGTAACGCCCAGGGGTGTCAGGGGAGACCCTGGCACTACGGATAGGGCCACAGAAACCAGACCGCCGATGGCCCCGTTCAGGGGATCAGGCAAGGGTGAAACGGTGGGGTAAGAGCCCACCAGGCGGGATGGTGACATCCCGTGCTGGTAACCCCCGCCCGGAGCAAGGCCAAACATGAAGGGAAGGAGCCGCACAGCTCCGGGGTGTGGCCCGCACCCTTTGACCTTCGGGTAGGCCGCTTGAGCGGCGTGGGTAACTCGCCGCCCAGATAAATGGCCGCCGCCCGCACAGCGGGAACAGAACTCGGCTTACAGGATGCCTCCCTGTTCCTTTTATATCGTTACCACCATCAAGAAACCGCTGATCACCTCCCTGTAAGGCATGCCGCGCCCTACAGACACATTCCCCTGAAACCTGCGGTAAATCTTCCTTAAACCCAACTTCACGAATGGCCCCAATTCCACCCTCGGATTTGCCCTGAACATGAATTTACTGGACAGGCTGTAAATGTCGTCTATGCGCGTGTGGCTCTCATCGGCAGGTGAAAATCGCCGATTTCTGTATGTGCCATATAGTTTCCAGTATGAGCTTGTCGAGGTGTTTATTCTAATTCCGAAGCGCACCCCTCTTTCACAGAAACCGTCAAAGATGCCACCATCACGGCTCAACTGAATTCGCTTCCTGATCGCTACGAAATTTGAGCCTCTTATCAACTCCACTTCACCCGCATAAAATGGGCCAGTTATGTAACCAAAAAGGCTATCCTCAAAATCGATGTAGCCCGCCACGGCCTTCGCTTTCAGCTTCGCCCATTTCAACGGCACGCTGTATTCCAGCGAAGAGTTAAACGAGTGGTATCCGAGCGGCTTCTGACTTCTGGTCGTGTAAAAAAGCAATTTGTAAGGAGTATAGGCTGCCGATAGCTTCAAATTGGAGTATGAGAAACCAATCGAGATATGCTGATAGCTTTTTCCAGTATTCCTCGCATAAGTTGTTGAATTCAAGCCAAAAGTTAAGTAACTTGTGCGCATAATCTTCCATTTCAGAGTTCCTTTCATCTCCATTCTGAGGTCGTCTATCGATTTAATCGGAAGGCGGACTTTGCCATTGAGTATCTTCGATATGACTTCGTCTGAGTATCTGAAAACATTGTCGTCATAGGCAAGCGACATCGTCACATGGGCAGTTTTGTCGGTTGCAAGGTGGATAGGCCAGAATTGGGCCGCAAGAAACATCATTATCAATGCCATCTCAAGCCTCCTGCTGGGTCGGATTTATCTCAGTTTGTTGACCAACGCCCTGATGACAACACCTGATGGGACTTTCACCTCAACCGTGTGGTGACCTTCAGGGAGGTCAACCCATACTGTTTTCCTTGTTGAGGGATGGCGATCAGCCCTATCTTGAAAGTAAACGCTTCTCGACTTCATGACTGTGAACTCCTTTTCCGCCAATTGATTACCGTCAGCGTAAACCTGAACATAAAAATCCTGAGGTTCGGCTTCTTCAGGGCCGAAAGCATATCGAGAATAAACCTTTAGCTTCGCAGGGCCGTCCACAGAGAATGAGATTTTACCGCCTTCAGCCATCCAGTATCTTATCGGGCTGTTGTTCTCGACAGCTACCACCTGAGCCGCTTTGTTCTGAGGTACCAACTCCTTCCATCCATGGGTTTCTTGAACAACAGGCCTAACAAGGACAGAGTCAAAAGTGCCGTCAAACAAGTAGATTTTGTAAATGTGCTTGCCGGGCGGGACTTCCACGACGAATGACCTCCACTTTCCAAGTCGATACCCGTTCCACTTTGCACCTTTTGATATCGATGTCGATTTGCTGACAACCTTCTGCTTAACTGTATCCTCCTCGATTATCAGACTATACCGCCCTTTACGGCGGGTCGGATCGCTGAACACGAGCCTTGTATAAAACCTTACGATCGATGGGCCTGTAACATCGATCTTGATCGGGTTGGTCCTGGTCAGAAGGTGGTATCTCTGTTTTACCTCGATTTTCTTGATCACGGTAACATCGACAGGTTTACCCGATTTCACCGTTAAGCCCGATATAAACAAAGCTATCAGAGGGAAATATAGCATAATGACAGCCTCCCGTTGGTTTCTAAATTTCACAATGGGCAA
>WGAI01000009.1 GCA_015489175.1 Caldifarciminota bacterium
AAGGCATACGGCATAGCACCGGGCACAGGCAACACGGACGGGACAGACGACATTACAAACTTCATGGGAATTTTTAAAGCTACATCTGGCATAGCCCCGTCCCAACATGTAGGAGATACAAACCACATTATGGAGATTTATAGCAACGGCGAGAATGGCAACGGGACACTGAGAGATGCTATCCAGACCGCCAATGGCGACGCCGACATGGATACGGCTATCTTCTGTGTGGATGCAAATATAACCTTAAACTCAGCATTCCCAAAGATCGTGCACGATATGTACATCTCAGGTGGCAATAACAGCGTGACGATAGACGGCAACAGCAAGACTTACGATGGCTTTATCGTTTCCACCGATTCACTGAATCAGCCGATCAGCAGGGTGGACATAGAGAATCTGACGGTTCAGCATGCAAAATCGGCGATTAGAATTAGTGTGGCAAATGGTTCGCCGATCGACACGCTTAATATAAACAGTTTTTATGTAGATGGATGTATCAACGGGATATACACAGGCCTTGCAGATCAAAGTGGCACAAATGGCGGCGCTTATGACAATGTATCCATATTTATCACAGGTGCATATATGACGAATTTTGACGATTACGGCATCTATGCGAGAAACGCTCAGTCTGGCAAGATCGTGCGGCTGAAAGTTGACGATAGTTATGTGGAAGGAGCAGGAGATGCAGACAACGAGGCCGGTCTTGCCGCTATCGACAATGTTGGGCTGACGATAAGCGGCTGGAGCGAATTCAGAGGAAATTATTGGGGAATTTTACTATGGAACACCACATCCGCCGAAGCGCAGTATGACACACTCCAAAATGTTAAAGTCGATACATCTTACTACCACGGCATAGTCGTGAAACGAGAGGCAGGAGATATCCACGCCTACATGCTCGGAGATTCGATATTCAACAATGGAGCCATGGGAGGATCGGATGACGCCGGGGTTGTTATATCCGCTTTCTCTGACCTCACAAATGGCAAAACGGCCGACATAAGGCTCCAATCTTCAGAAATATTTGACGACGCAGGATATCAGGACTACGGGGTGCTTGTCACGGATTGGGTGAGCGCAGGAGACCATGCAACCGATGTTCAAATCGGAGACTACAACGAAGGAAATGAGATATTTTTCAATAACATAAACGGCATCCAGATATTAACGGACAGGGCCAGAGGTCTCAACATCGCCTACAACAACATTCACGATAACGGCACACATGGGATATACATCGCTCAGGCCGACTCGGTTCTCATCGAAAAGGACACAATAACGGACCATTCCGGGACAAACCAATACGGTGTTTACATTGACGGTGCAGCTAAGTCCAATTCCGATTACAACAAGATCACACAATGCAAATTCGAGAACAACAGCTACGGGATAAGACTTGCAAATAATGCCAATAGCGGCCTATTAGCGCCACAGGTAGTCAAAGCAACCCTTAACACCGCTCAGGATTTCCTTTATGTTGAGGGCAATTATGGTCCGGCCAACGGGCAGGTCGAGGTCTATATCGCAGATGGGCGCAACGGAAAGACATATCTCGGCACTGCGGCAGCGGATGCGTCGGGTAACTGGAACATCCAGATAGATAACGCAAGCAGCTACGGGGTAACGGATGGCACTCCTATAACCGCTCTTGGAATCGACAACGATGGAAATACAAGTGAGTTTGCAGCTCCAACAAATGCCACTTCGGTTGAGGAAGACGGCAGTGGAGCGGCGAAATTTTCGGTCACGGCATCCATATTCGGAAGCTCTCTTGTCCTCAACTTTAATATCCCTTCACCGACAGATGTTGACATCTCCGTGATTGATGTATCAGGGCGCATAGTCACAGCGAGGAAACTCGAAAACATCGTTGGACACAACACGCTCAGGTTCGGTTTGCCTCATAGCGGGGTTTATTTCCTGAGCGTGAAAAGAGATGGGGAGCTTGTCTTGAGTAGGAAGATGGTGGCTTTCCATTGATGGATTCCGGGCGGCGCCTTCGGCGCCGCCCAGCTTTAATTCCTTCCTCTTTTTCCACAGGTTTACTTACAGATCAATGATCAGGTTTTTAACCGAATCTTCTTCGTTATAACTCTCATCGATGAGGTCAAGATGTTCATCGATCGACACGGGGTGCGCAGTCACGAGGTCGCCTACCTCAAGATCGCCCTGTAAAACGATGGATAGATCAACCTCAGGTGCATCGTAAACCGTGCGCCCGTAAGCCGTGCGCCCGTGAACATCCTCGATCAGGACATCGATCTCTCTGCCTAAAAGCCTTTTCTGAGCCTTTTCCATGAGGTGGTAAGAGATGTGTTCGGCGGTCTCCATGCGCCTTTCTATTTCGTCTTCATCAACTTTCGGCTCCATCAGAGCTGATGGCGTGCCCTCTTCCGGCCAGAACCTGAATATGCCTATGCGCTCAAAACCGATTTTTTGTATGTAATCCATCAACTCGTTGAAATCTTTCTCGCTTTCCCCCGGGAAACCGATTATCAGCTCTGTCCTTATAAACGCATCCGGGATCTCACTCCTTACAAGGTCTATCGCCCTTTCAACTGCGGCTCTTCCGCCATCGCGCGCCATCAACTTTAATATCCTGTCGGAAATATGCTGGATCGGTATCTCAAAATAAGGAACAATTTTCGGGTTGGAAGTTATTGCATCGACAAGCGCCCGATTTACGCCGGCCGGATGCAGGTAAAGGAGCCTGATCCAGTCAACATCGACATCTCCCAACCGCTTTATCAGCTCCGGGAATTTCGGATAGAGAGTCAGATCCTGCGAGATCAAAATCAGCTCCATAGCCCCCATTTCGGCGAGGCTGTGCGCTTCTGTGAGGATGTCCTCCATTGGTCTCGCCCTGTGAGCTCCTCTGATGGACGGTATCGTGCAGAAACTGCACTTCCTGTCGCAACCTTCTGCTATTTTTAAGTAGGCGTAAGGATAGGTAGTCACAAATCGAGGCGCATCAAGCACGGAAAATACACGATGTGGCGGCTCGTGGCGTATTTCTTTCAAACTCCCTTCCATTATTTCCATTGCGTGGTCAAGTTCATCAGTGCCAATTACAAAATCTATATCGGGAAACATCTCCAAAATTTTGTCCTTCCTGCGCTCGATCATGCAACCAGCGATCCCGACTGCCGCCAGATTCCCTTTTTTCTTAAGCTCGACGAATTCCTGAATCGTCTCGATGGTCTCATCTTCTGCAGGTTTTATGAACGCACAGGTGTTGACGATGACGATATCAGCATCATCCGCCTCCACGACTTCATACCCATTTTCCGCAAAATCGCCAAGTATAAACTCGGAATCGACAAGGTTTTTGGGGCAACCAAGACTTATGAGGCCAATTTTTTTCTTTTCGCTCATGGAGTTAGTCCTGGAATTGCGCAGCGTTGCCGCTCATTGACTTAAGAAATTCCTTGTTTGTGGATGTGAGTTTCATCTTCTGTTGCAGGAATTCCATGGCCTCAACTGGATTCATTTCGGAAAGCACCTTCCTGAGGATCCATACCTTGTTGAGCACATCGTGGGGCAAAAGCAATTCCTCGCGCCTTGTGCCCGACTTGTTTAGGTCTATTGCCGGGAATATGCGCCTGTCAGCGAGCCTCCTGTCGAGCACCAGCTCCATGTTGCCTGTTCCTTTAAATTCCTCAAATATGACCTCGTCCATCCGTGAGCCCGTTTCGATAAGTGCGGTGGCTACTATGGTGAGGGAACCGCCCTCTTCGATGTTGCGCGCAGAACCAAAGAATTTTTTGGGTTTGATGAGAGCGGTCGAGTCTATTCCACCGGTTAATGTCCTGCCCGAATGAGGCGTTATCACATTGTAAGCCCTTGCAAGCCTTGTGAGTGAATCCAGCAGAATAACCACATCATGGCCGAGCTCAACGAGCCGTTTAGCGCGCTCAAGCGTTATCTCGGCCACATGAGTGTGCCTGTCAGCAGGCTGGTCAAAGGTGGATGAGATGACATCTGCCTCAACCTGCCTCTTGAAGTCGGTGACCTCCTCTGGTCTCTCATCTATCAGCAGAATAATGAGTTTAATCTCAGGATGGTTCTTGGTTATGGAATTGGCGATTTTCTGGAGCAAAACGGTCTTACCGGCGCGAGGCGGTGAAACTATCAGTCCCCTTTGCCCCTTGCCCATAGGGACGAACAGATCAACGATTCTCATTGAAAGATCGTCGTTTTCAGGTATCTCCAGATTTATCTTTTCGGTCGGATAAAACGGCGTCAGTTTTTCAAACACAGGTCTGCCACGCGATTGTTCAGGATCCATCCCGTTAATAGCCAGGACCTTAACGAGAGCCGGGAATCGCTCTCCTTCCTTGGGCGGCCTAACCAGTCCGCCGACAGCGTCACCAACTCGCATCGCAAACTTTTTTATCTGCGATGGAGACACATACACATCCTCGGATGATGGCTGATAGTTATGTTCGGGAAATCTCAGGAAGCCAAACCCATCAGGTAAAATTTGCAGGATACCCTCGCGGTATGTGAGCCCATCGCTTTGTGCCTGACTTTCAATTATCTTTCTGATAAGCTCCTCCTTTCTGTAAGATGAGTAGTTCGGTATGCCGAGCTCTTTCGCCATCTCATATAGCTCAGCGATTTTCTTTGCCCTCAGTTCGTTGATGTCCATATTTTTTTGACCTCCTACCGCCTGGTTGTGTTTTACCAGAGTTCTCAAAGCTCCTCCAGAAATTTTTTGTTTTGTTCGATTGCCGTGCCAACGACGACATACCTGGCGCCAGCATCGAAAGCAGCCTTTATGGAATCTCTATCTCTCAGACCTCCGCCAACGATAACTGGTATTTTGACGGAGTTGACCACCTCACTTATAAGTTCGGGCGGGACAGGCAGCTTTGCGCCAGAGCCCGCTTCAAGATAAATCAATTGGAAACCCAGGAGTTCAGCAGCCATTGCGTGCGCAACCGCAATGTCATGCTTATCTCTCGGTATGGGCATAGTGTTGGTTATAAATTCAACCGATGGCAAACCACCGGATTCGATCAACATGTAAGCTGTCGGTATGGCGTCAAGCTGAAAATGCCTGACGAGAGGCGCCATCCTGACCTGCTCCCCGATGAGAAGTTCAGCATTACGCCCGCTCACCAGAGACAGGAAAAGTATGCCATCCGCATGTCTGGATACCTGATTGACGCCTCCCGGAAAGAGTATGACGGGCAATATGGAGTTTTCCTTCACTGATTTTACGAACGCATCAAAATCGTGAGAAAGGAGCAGACTTGTGCCTATAAGTAATGCCTTGACCATTTCCATTTCCGAAAGTCTCCTCACAAGGTCAGGAAGTTCATCTCTTGACACGCGATCAGGGTCCAGAAGAACCCAGATACCCCTCTCGGCATCATCGGAGAATAATCTTTTGTATAATTGAGAGTATCCCATTTTTGACCTTCCCTTTCAAAATCCTGCGAAACCTGCTATCAAACAGAAGCATCCTTGCCACATTGAATGGACCAAAATTGAATTCTGTTTTGTTGCCTGTGTGATCTTCAACGATGTCAAGGAAGGTGTTCCAATCTCTGCCATCCATTTTTTTAAAAACCCCTGCGGCAATTTCCTCGAGTTGAAACCTTTTCCTGAACTCCGAGTTGACGGATTTCTCATAATCCCGTGACACCTCTTTTTTGTCCCGCAATGCCCCATCATAGAACTTCCCAATGGAGTTAGCAGCCATCTGGGCTGACCTTAATGCGCCCCATATCCCGGCATAAGACACTGGCTCAACGAACCCTCCGGCATCACCCACAAATAAAACGCCGTCAAGCGCAACCGAACTGCGCAAACCACGCGGAATGGTCTTTCGCCCATAAGACAGAATGCTTACATCGCGAAAATTTCTCATCATCGTATTAAATTTAGCTGTGACATCTTCCGGATTCTCACCCACAACACCCAAATTCGCATATCCGTTACCTTTGGAGAACAACCAGCCATAACCTTCCGTAAACTCACTGCCGACGAAGAACCTGATTTCGCCATCGGGCACTGCGTTGCTGTGGATCAAACCGTTAACCCCATAAATCCCACTAAGTTTCTGGAAACCAAGCGCGTTCGCCACGCTTGAGGCCATGCCATCAGCTGCAATAACAAAATCACTTTTTATTGTCATCTTTATGCCTCTGTGTATGGCTTTTACACTGAAACCACCATTCACATCCCTGTCAAGACTGATAAACCTCGTATTTGAGAACCCATTGCCTCCTCCGCGAACAACACGATCTATCAACCATTTAATGACTGCGCTTTTGTTGATAATAAACCCGATATCTTGCATATCGATAGAAACTTTTCTGTCTTTGTGAACGATAGAAATGGTTTTAATCTCCTGCGATATGAGATTGGGGCGAGCTGAAATCCCAAGCTCCTCAACGACCCATTTCTGCACAGCCTCTCCGCAAACTACAAAGTTGCCAAACGCTCTATCTTTTTCCATAACAGCCACAGAGAGCCCCACATCTACCAGACGGTTTGCTGCGACCAAGCCCGCAATTCCGCCGCCAACAACCACAACATGGAATGTAAGATTGGCATTCACAATGACCCCTTGTTTTTCAGGAACGGCCAGATGCGGGAAGTGGTTAAATGTTAAAAGGAAAGAGTGGATGATGTCAAGTAAAATGGGGCTATTTGCCGTTTTGTTTGTGTGAAATTTTTGAATGCCACCCATGTCCGTGCCGAGTATCCCTCAACAAAGCTTATAATTTTCAACATGAGGAAGTTTTTGCTTGTAAATCCTCCGATCTACGACTTTGCAGCTCACGATTTCTGGCTGAAACCCTACGGATTGCTCCGTGTGGCATCTTTGATAAAGGCGGCCGGGGGAGAGGTGCTTTTCTTTGACTTCATGGACAGAAACCATCCCAATGTTCCCAAAACCAGAACTGACCGCTACGGACGAGGCAAGTTTTTCCATGTCGAGGTGCCTAAACCGCCTGTCCTCGAGTTTGTTCCCCGAAAGTTTAAAAGATACGGCGTGCCTCAAGAGCACTTTATCAGGTTTTTGAAAGGAACGGGGGAGCTCTACGCTGTTTTGATAGCAACGGGCATGACATACTGGTATCTCGGCGTTCTGGAAGTAGCGGAAACGGTCAGGAAAATCCATCCTGAGAGCAAAATCATATTGGGCGGCATTTACACTTCCATCATACCGAGGCACGCGAAGGAGACGGTTGAGCCTGATTTCATAGATAACCGCAATCCACTGAATCTTCTCGATTACCTTGAGCTTCCAACCGATAACCTCACGCCCGACTTTTCCCCTGACTGGTCGCTTTACCCTAAACTTGACTATGGAGTCATCAAATTGACCGATGGATGTCCGTTTCGATGCACTTACTGTGCGGTATGGAAATTGGTGCCCCGCTTCAGGGTCAGGGACATCAATCTCGTCATGAGCGAACTTGATTACTTCGCAAAGAGGGGGATAAAAGACATAGTTTTTTACGATGATGCCCTGCTCGTGAGGGCGGACAGGGGGTTGTTGCCTTTCCTTGAGAGGATAAAGCCCGGCCGATTTCGATTTCACACCCCAAATGCGCTTCACGCGAGGTTCATCACAGTAGAGGTTGCGAGGAAAATGAAATCCGCCGGATTTGAGACCATTTACATCGGTTACGAGACAACTGACCCCGTCCGTCAGAAGATAACAGGTGGCAAAGTCACCTCTGAGGCGTTTTTGAACGCTGTTGAGAACCTCCTTTCGGCGGGATTTAGTCGAGAGCAGATAACGGTTTACCTTTTGATGGGACTGCCCGATCAGCCGCCCGAAGAGGTGGAAGCCGGCATAAGAGAAGTCGCAAAATTGGGGCTTAAGGTGATGCTTTCGGAATACTCACCGATCCCCGGAACACCAGATGGTGAGAAAGCGCGTCGTATAATCGACATAAGTGAGCCGTTGCTTCAGAACAATATCGTGTTTCCAATAGCTTACTACGGCATTGAGACGGTGAGACGATTGAAGGCACTTAAACAGCTTGCCAACGCCGGCAAACTTTCACAGCAATGAGCCGAAAATCCCTTCAGCTGTGAACCTCAGGGATGTGCCTATCAGCATCGCAGCTATAAAATTTCGGTATGGCACCCTCAAGAATCCCGCTGTGATTGAGCCTTCCCGTAAAGGAATTGGCCCCGCCGAGATGAGCAACAGTCCCGCAAATCCATATCGGTTAACCGCTTTTGACAATCTGTCGAGCCACCGGCCTTTCAAACCTGTTGTCCTGAGCGCCAATCTGCCGATGAAAAAGTTTATCGATCCCGATATGCAATAGGCGGTCACCATCAACAGAACCGCTCTCAACGGAAAGCAATGGCATCCCATAGCGCGGGTGATCAGGAATATGTCGGGGCCTATCGGCATGTAGGTCAGCGGACCGATGAGGCAGTAGAGGAACAACCCGATGTCGCCGTATCCGTGCAGAAGCTGAAAGAGCCAGTCTATCATAGAATTTCAGGGTTGATGTAGAGCTCAGGATGTGCTTTTATCCAGTCGATTGTCATCTTAAGCCCGTCCACAAAATCGACCTCAGGCTGCCAACCCAATACCTTGCGGGCAAGGGAGTTGTCCGATATGAGCCTATCGACCTCGCTTTTGTCTGGCCGCATGCGTCCCTTTTCGATCTCGATCTGAGGCGGGATGCCGAGTATCTGGAAGATGAGCTTTGCAGTTTCCTCTATCGTGTGGCCCCTGCCCGTCCCGAGGTTCATCTCCGCGCCAACGGCTTCGTCAACGGATGACGGCAGAAAGATGCCTTTCACTGTGTCGCTGACGAATGTGAAATCCCTCACCGTCCAGATGTTTCCGAGTTTTACCTTGCCTTCTCTCAGCGCACTGACGATTATGTGTGAGATGACAGCCCTGCGAGACTGACCTGGCCCGAATGTGTTGAAAGGACGGATTATCGTAACGGGCAAACCGTATGTGAGGTGAAAACTTCTCACCAGCTCGTCAGCCCCTGTTTTCGATGCAGCGTAGGGGGATTGTGCGTGTCGCGGATGCTTCTCGTCCATCGGAGTATAAATCGCCGAGCCGTAAACCTCTGAAGATGAGACCTGAACGAACCGCTTTATGTTATTTGCCAGGGCGGCTTCGAGCACGGCCAATGTGCCCATCACATTAACTTCAATGACTTCCCGCGGATGGATGTAGGAGTAAGGCACGGAGATGACAGCGCCCAGATGGAAAACCGTATCGCAGCCACGCATTGCCTTTGTAAGCCCCGTTACATCTCTCAAATCGCCGAAGACGATTTCGAGGGATGTGTCGCTTTTGCTTTTCACATACCGCAGCAACCCAATATCGCCGCGTGAGTTGTATCTCACAAACGCAACCACATCTATCGACCGATCAAGCAGATAGCTGACAAGGTGGCTGCCGATGAACCCACCTGCACCTGTTACGAACGCTCTTTTCATGCCGTTTATCATCGCCCAAATGTTGCCGTCTTTCAAGCTGAACCGTTGATGGCAGGCTATGTGGCAGGTTTCCCGAAGATCAGGTTTTTGATGTAAATCACAAGGTCGATATTTTTATCAAATCCCAGTTTCAGGTATGCCAGAATTTCGTGGGGTCCTCCGTCAATCAAGGCCAGTATGAGGCCTGTAAAAAATATGTTTCCGAAAATGAACATCGCAGTCGAAAAGAAGTATCCTATTTGTTTTATGTCAGGTTGCCGATAACTGAATTCCATCATGTTTGACAGCAGATGGTATGCGAGGGAGAACCCCAGAAGGAGGCCGATGTAAACCTTAAACTTAGGCGAAGCGATAGCATAAATCGGCAATATCAACAGGGTGAGCGTGGGCAAGAAGTAGGGGGCAAGAAATATTATGAAGTCAGAGGTTCCGCGCTCCGCCATTTGCACTACTCCTCCTACATTCTCGACTACGAGAAAAGCTCTTGGTTTTTTGAAAAACATCAGAGCGACAAGCATGTGGGTGAGTTCGTGCTCGAAGATCGTGAAAAATGAGATTTTCCTGTAAATGAGCGGCAGAATCACAAGGCCGAGCAGAAAGCCATCCACAAACAATCTGATTATGGGCCTGTCGATGTCGCTGAGAAAGACGCCAATCTCATGCCATGTAGCAACTGCAAATCCGAATGACAACAAAGCCAGCAGAATTGATACGAAGAGTTTGGAGATAAAAGTAACTACCTTCATTGCGTTGAAGATTATAAAACCAGACCTCATCCGTTAAAACCCGATGCTAATTGCTTGACGGGAGGTCATTTTGCCACCAAACGGCAATGCATTTATGCATTATTGACAATATTCATTGTTTTATTTAAAATTATTTGCACATAGATAAGGAGGTGACATGAGGGTATTCAAGCTGAAGCGAGAAAATTTCATACCCTTCATGAAAGGCCTTTCTAAATTTGGAGAGCTGTGGGGGCCTGTCAGGAAAGGGGACAGATATGTGTATGCCAACGAGCCGCCCGAAAAGTTCGTTTTGAACGCCATACGAACCATTGTCCCCGCTAAGAAGTTCTTTCTACCGCAAAAATCCACAATTTTGAAGTTCAAAAACAATGAGTGGCGCGAGCATTACGATGTCAAAAAGAGGGTTATATTTGGACTGCATCCGTGTGACATCCACGCATTGAATATCTACCACAAGTTTTACACGAGGTTGTATCCTGACCCGTATTACCTCAAAAACCGGGAGAATACGCTGATTGTTGGGCTTTCATGCCTGCCCGATGAGAACTGTTTTTGCCATCTTACGGATACGGAAACCGTTAACGAGGGGTTTGACCTTTTTCTCACGGATCTTGGCGACAAGTTTCTTGTCTGGGTCGGCTCGCCAAAGGGCGATGAGTCGTTGAAGCTCGTTAAAGACCTGATTGAGGACACTACTCAGAAGGACATCGACGAGTATGTCGAGTGGCGCAAGAAACGCCGTTCCATGTTCAAGGTGTCTCTTGATCTCGAAGGTATGCCTGAGATCCTGACCTTCAACTACGATTCGCCGATATGGGAACAGATGGGCACGGCCTGTTTGAGCTGCGGGACATGCACGATGGTCTGTCCGAGTTGCACATGTTTCGATGTTGATGATGAATTTGATATTCGGACGGATGAGATGAACAGGCAAAGATATTGGTATTCCTGCGTTTTCAGAGAATATTCTATGGTGGCGGGCGGCCATAACTTCCGCGAGGCGAGAAGCGAGAGGCTAAAACTGTGGTACACGCACAAGCTGGTCGGATTTATGAGCGAATACGGGAGTCCGGCCTGTGTGGGCTGTGGCAGGTGCGTGGTCAGCTGCCCCGTGGACATAAATGTCATCACCGTGGCGAAAGCGCTTTTGAAGGAGAAGCCGGATGCCTTCTGGGCCCGTATGGCATCATCCAATGTGGAGGTGCAGCATGCTTAAGGCAAACGCTCCAAAGTGCAACATTAGGGGAAATGTTGTGGTTGAAGAAAACCCTTATCTTCCTGAGAGAGCGAGAATTGTCAGAAAGTTCGACCTGACGCGGGATGTCAGGTTCTTTCAGGTCAGGATTTGTGATCCTGATAAAGTTATGACATGGACGACTAACTACAAGCCCGGCCAGTTTATGATGGTCTCGCTCCCAAACGCTGGCGAAGCGCCCTTTTCTATAACTTCCACTCCTTCACGCCCCGGGCTGTTCGAGTTCTGCATACGAAAGGTCGGAAGATTGACGAGTAAGCTCTTCGAGTTGAAAGAAAACGATTACATCTGGCTGAGAGGGCCGTTCGGAAACGGATTCCCTGTTGAGATGATGTATGGAAAGGATCTTCTGTTTGTGGCAGGTGGGCTTGGTGCCGCTCCGCTGCGCTCGGTCCTCCTATATGCGCTCGATTACCGAGACAGGTTCGGCAAGATTTTCTATCTCTACGGTGCCAGAACGCCGGACGATATGCTCTTTCGCGAGGAGTTCTTCCGCATGAAGGAGAGGGACGATTTTGAATGTTACCTCACAGTCGATGCCGATCCGACCGGTCTTTGGCCTTTCGACATCGGCGTGGTTACATCGCTTTTCAAGTATGTGAATGTCGATGCAGACAACACTGTTGCCATCGTGTGCGGCCCGCCTGTCATGTATAAATATGTCGTGGACGAATTCCTCAAAATTGGCATCCCCGACGATCACATCTTCATGACGCTCGAACGGAAGATGAAATGCGGCATAGGCAAATGCGGACAGTGTGTAGTCGAACACAAATACACATGTGTCGATGGGCCTGTCTTCACCCTGTGGGATGTCAAAAACATCAGGACACTTATTTAGGAGGAGATTATGGGTAAGCCCAAAATTGGCATCTATGGACTCACCGGCTGTGCCGGTGACCAGTTGAACATCATAAACTGCGAAGACGAGCTCCTTAAACTGTTCGACATTTTCGAGATAAAGTCGTTCGTCATGGCTTCCAGCGCCAAAGATGAAGAGATAGAGCTGGATGTCGCTTTCGTCGAGGGTTCTGTCTCCACCGAGAAAGACCTTGAACACCTCCAGGAGATCAGGAAAAAGAGCAAAATCCTTGTTGCGATAGGCCATTGTGCCGTTTACGGAGGCGTTCAATCGATGTTCATGGGGAATGAGGAGTGGATGGAGCGCTACAAACGGGTCTATGGCAAAGAAAGTGCCGTCACGCTAACTCCGCCTCTCGAACCGAAGCCTCTGGCGGCTTATGTCAAAGTCGATGCTGTGTTGCCCGGTTGCCCCATCGAGAAAGAACCGTTTCTGAAACTCGCTGGCAAGCTCGCACATGGCGTCGTGCCGAGAGTCCCAGATTATCCCGTGTGTGCGGAATGCAAATGGAAAGAAAATGAATGCCTCCTGCTCAAAGGCGAGATCTGCCTCGGCCCATTGACCAATTCGGGGTGCGGAGCGATATGCCCGTCGATGAACATAGGCTGCATAGGTTGCTGGGGCCCGATAGCAAAGGAAAACATGAAATCCGAAGCTATGCTCTTGATGGAGAAAGGATTTGACATGGATGAGGTGGCTAAAAGGTTCGCCATATTCGGCGGCGTGGAAAGGGCAGAGGCTTTGAAATCGCTGGTTTCATCTTCAACAAAGGAGAGTGGAAAATGAACCGTGAGATTTTCATTGAACCTGTTGCAAGGGTTGAGGGACATGGCGGCATTGAGGTCATCATAGAAAACGATCGCGTAAAGGATGTGAAAGTTGACATATTTGAGGGGCCGCGCCTGTTCGAACAGCTTGTGGTGGGCAAATCGCCTGAGGAATCTGTGTCCATCACATCCAGAATTTGCGCGATATGCTTCGCATCGCACAGGCTGGCTGACATCTACGCCCTTGAGCGCGCACTTGGTGTCGAACCATCGCCAAAGACGAAGCTTCTGAGGCGGTTGCTACATTACGGAGAAATGATTGAAAGCCATGCGCTCCATTACTACCTGCTCGCCCTACCTGATTATTTCGGCTACCCGGACGCCATCTCCATGATCAACAGGTTCCCGGACGAGGTGATGGGGGGGCTGGAGCTTAAAAAATTCGGCAATTTGGTGATGGAAACCGTGGCCGGCAGGCGAATTCATGGCGAAAACATGTTGATAGGCGGGTTGGGGAAGCTTCCGTCTGACGAGGACCTCGACATGTTGAAGGCCAAAGCGTTGCAGCTAATTCCGACCATCGAGCGTGGCATCCAGCTATGGAACGAGATAGATGTGCCCGCATACATGGAAGAGGAGACGATGTTCGTTTCTGTCTGGCCAGAAGACGGCTCTTACGGGTTTGAAGCTGATACGATTTATGTGTCCACAGGCGAGACATTTCCGGCAGACGATTACAAAAAGGTTACCAATGAGAGGGTTGTCGCACACTCGTTCGCCAAAAGGTGCAGATACAAGGGGAAACCCTACACGGTTGGCGCCCTTGCGAGAATCCTCAACATGGCCGACCGTCTGGACGGATTGGCAGCCGATTACTTCAAGAAGTTGTATAACGAGAGATGGCGCAGGAATCCTCATTACAACAACATAGCGCAGGCCATTGAGATCTTGTTCTGCCTCGAAAAGATGCCGTCCCTCATCGATGCCATCAAAGAGGCAAAATACGAGCCTGTAAAACCTACAAGAAAGGACGGTAGCGGGACAGGCCTCGTTGAGGCGCCGCGCGGGCTGTTGATTCACCACGCGGAGGTCAAGGACGGGCTTGTGAGTTACGCCGATTATGTGATTCCCACAACCCAGAACCTTGACGACATTGAGAAATACATCAGGAACGCAGCAGAAGCGCTTTTGAAACAGAAAGTTAGTGAAATGGAGCTGCCGCTTGAAATGATACTGCGCGCTTACGACCCATGCATAAGTTGTAGCGTGCATCTCGTGAAGGTAATCAGAAAATAGCTCCATCTTACCTGCTGGTCCTCACAGCGATGGCCGGGGGAGTGGCCTCACTCCCCTGGTTGTTTTATGATTGGGCAATGCAAAAGAAGATCATAATCTGCGGGATAGGAAATCCATACCGTTCAGACGATGGGGCGGGTGTCCATGCCGCCAGAATGCTTGCGTCGGATTTCGCCTCATACATCTGCGAAACCACGCCCGAAAGGTTTATCGATGAAATCTGTGAGCACGAAGCCGAAACCGTTATCATAATCGATTCCGCCAATTTCGATGGAAAGCCCGGCGAATACCGCAAACTTGATGTCGAGGAGGTCGAGAATTACACCATCACAACGCACATCATACCCATCCCCTTGATCGTCAAGATGCTTGAGCAGTGTGGCAAAAAGGTGGAAATATACGGAATTCAGTTTGGTGACATATCTTTCGGCGACAGGCTCACTTCTGAAGTGGAAAAAGGCGTCGAAAGGCTGATAGCTGAATTAAGGTCAAAATTCAGCCGATGAGCTCGGCGATCTTTTCAGCAGGTCTCCGCAGGTGTTCTATGAATTCCGACGAGGAGAACTTCTTGCAATCGCCTATGTAAGCATCTATGTCATTTATAATCGGGATGTTGCCGAGATGCCTGATGCCCTGCTCATCGAGGAATCCTCTGAGGGAGTTTTGAGAGCTCATGTTCTCCACCACGCCGACTATGTGGATCTTTTGCTCTTTCAGCATGTGTATCGTGTTTTTCAACGCCATAACGGACAGCGGCGATGGGGTAGTGACGACTACATAATGCCCCTTGCGGAAAAAGCTGGTCAGGTTGAGGAACGGGTCGCCAAGTCCGGGCGGCATGTCTATGACGAGATATTCCACATCGTCCCAGCGCGTGACAGCCATGAGTTCGAGCAACGCATCGGTATATTCTGAGCCGCGCATGGGAAGCGGCTGATTTCTGGTGTAAAACGCCACCGACATGAATTTCAGCCCGCATTTGGGCACGGGCAGAATTCCTTTGTCCTCTTCCGGGAATTCATCGACAGGCACTCCCAGAATTATGTGGTCAGATGCTCCCCAGAAATCTAAATCCAGAAGCCCGACCTTCCTGCCCATCTGAGAAAAAATGACAGCTATCCCGGTGGATGTTAGTGACTTGCCTACGCCGCCTTTGCTGCTCAGAACGGGTATGACATGGGGTATCCGACTTATCCTTTCGATGACTGCCTCTCTTCTCGGATCGATCATAGTTCCCTCCGTTTGGCTATTATGATAAAACATGCACGATTGCATTTGAGCATGTCACACAAATGCGCTGCTTTCACTCCAGTATGTGCCAGCGATAGACACCTATAAACGACGGGTTCGTTTCCGTCACATGCCATGACGGGTCTGGATGCCTGTTGAGGAGCGATATCGGGATGATGCGGTACTCGCCTCCGGGCCCCGTGTGATACACGACCATGTTCCTCAATCCGTCCCTGAAAAATATCATCAGGTGATACGGCATCCGACTGTTGCCGTGGTAGAAAACCAGAATGTCGCCGGGAGCGGCGTCCTCGATGTCTCTGCTCACGAACTGCAGGTTGTATTTGACGAGATATTCTCCCGTGGCGGATTCGCCAAAGTCTTCCGCGATGTTATCGCTGTCGATTGGTGGAGTCTTGACCCTGAAGATTCGCTTTCCGATCAGCGGCACATCTGGGTAGTAATAGTGCCTTCTGTCAGGGATGGGCGGCACGGCTGACAGGCCGTGTCTGCGTGCCCATCTAAAAGTGTGGCGTTTCAGGGCTTCACGGTAAGATGTCGCCACCAGACTGGCGCAGTCGTCAACGCTGCCGACACGTAGTTTCCCATAAGCTATCTGCAGGGCGATCCATGTGAACCATTCCCTGAACGACCGCCGCTCAGCTGCGGTGCTGAGTTCGACTGCATCGGGGAAGCCGTCACTATCAGCGTCGTGTATCCCTGTTCTGTTAGCTGCGATGAGTGCCAGTAAAACGCTAAAATAGCTTAACATGCAGATTCACATATCTTTCCGGGTGCTCCTTGATGTCGTTTATCAACTTTATTAGCTCCACCAGGGAGGAATCCGCTCTCCTGTAAAGCGAATCGGAAGCCACCAGCTGTCCGACCGTGCCGCTGCCGTGCAACAGACTGTCCGTAAGCTCCTGAATCCGCTCAAGGGATGCAATTATCGCCCTCTGGGTCGAATCTACATTCTTTTTCTCACTGGCAAGCAGCAGTCTGACTGTGTCGAGTGTGATGTTGAGCGACCTTGTAAGGGTATCTATGGAACCTGTTGATGTCTCAACCAATATGTGCGTCTCATGGATCACTTCCTGCAATGTGTCCATAACCCTGCCGAGATCGGCTATTATCTCGCCGAGGCTCCGTTCTTTCTTGCCCTCCAGCGTTGACCAGTCGGGTAGCGGTTCCCCGTGCCCCATCGACACATTGACCCTCATCTGGCCGACTATGCCTGAGGAGACCAATTTCGCCGTGGCTCCCTGACGAAGCCGGATGTCCTCAAGCACAATATCGACTATAACGCTGTCAGGATAGAACTTTATGTCTTTGATGAAACCCTTGGTGACACCCTTCACAAGCACCGGATCGCCCTTGTTCACCCATCCGAGCTCGGCGAATTTTATGTGGTAGTAGTGTTTTTCTTTGCTTATCCTGTTTTTTGTGAGCCAAGAGTAGCTTACGAAAAGTATGACGAAAACAAGCGTTACGGTAACGCCAATCCTGATTTTGACCGCAGTTGTAGCTCTCATTAGAACCCTATCACCGTTCTGGAGATCTTCATTCCCCCGCGATCTATTTCGACGGAGAGCACGCCCCTTCGACGGGCGAACTTGTAAGCTTTCTTAAAGTCTTCCGCGGAAACTATTGCTTTGCCGTTTATTGACACCACCACATCGCCCGGCTGTATGCCGAGCTGGTAAGCCACGCTGCCATCTGCGACTTTTTTCACCAGTATGCCGTGTGCGACTTTAAGTCCTTCGTGCATTGCGACATCAGGTGTGACCTCCACCCCTGTGATGCCCATCGGCAGCTTGACCCGTTTCTCATGGTATTCCCCTGCTTGAATCACGATGTCCTTCTCCTTGCCATCATGCCAGACTTTGAGATGGAGTTTCTCACCCGGCACAACGGCATAAGTTACATCCTCCCAGTCGCCTTCGTTGAAGAGACGGCGGCCGTTGACCGTTTCGATCACATCGCCTTCCTTGATTTTGCCGCTGGAAGGACTACCGGGAACCACGCTTGATACAAGAACGCCGTAAGTCAGCGGATAATCCAGTGCGGAGCGCAGGTCCTCGGTCAGGGATTGGACTGTTATGCCTATGTTCCCCGACCTGAACTGGCCGTATTGCACGATTTCGTTGATGAACTTCTTGACGGTGTTGACCGGAATCGCGAATCCGAGCCCGATGTTGCCGCCCGACGGCGTGAAGATAAAGGTGTTTATACCGACCACCTGACCAAGCGCATTCACGAGCGGGCCGCCTGAATTCCCGGGGTTGATGGCGGCGTCAGTCTGAATCATGTCCCGATACATTCGGTCCTTAACGCCGAGTATCGTCCTGTGCAATGCCGAGACGACACCAGCTGTGACAGTGGGTTCGGGGTCTTCCATCAGGTATCCGAACGGGTTGCCGATAGCGACGCACCATTCACCGATCATCAGGCTGTCGGAATTGCCAAGCACAGCAGTGTAGAGGTCTTTGGGCGGTTCTTTCAGTTTGATGAGTGCGAGGTCGAGGCGGGGACTTGTCCCGACCACTTCCGCATCGAATATTCGACCATCCGTCAATGTGACCTTAATCTCAGCAGCGTCATGCACCACATGCTCGTTTGTTACTATGTAGCCGTCCTTGTTGATCAGAACGCCTGAGCCGAGCGATTTAACTTTCTCTTTGAAATACCGTTTCGGGAAGAAATCGCCCCAGAAGTCGCCGAAAAACGGGTTGAAGAAATCGTTTGCCACGGTTCTGACGGATATAACCGACACCGAGACGACAGCCGGGCCGGCTATACGGGCGGCGTTCACGATTGCGGTTTGCCTTGATGTCGAGATCGCTCTGGATGTCTGCGATGCCCACGCCGTATCGATCATCCCCTCGGTGTAGATCGACCTTTTCCCTCCTTTGCTCATGAGCACAATGAGCGTGGCACCGACGATTATGGCGAGGAGGGACAGAAACAGCTTTTTCATCATTTTTTACTTCCTTGCTTTGACTTTTTCCCAATCAGCAAGGAACCTTTCAATTCCGATGTCCGTGAGCGGGTGTTTGACGAGTGCGCGCAGCACTTTCGGCGGCACAGTTGCGATGTGTGCCCCAAGCTTGGCGGCCTCCAACACATGCATCGGGTGGCGGATTGAGGCCACGATGACCTCTGTTTCTATCTCCGGGTAGTTCCCGAATATCGTGACGATGTCCTCGACGAGGCTCATTCCGTAAGAGGAGATGTCGTCAAGTCTGCCGACAAACGGCGACACGAAGCTGGCACCTGCCTTAGCGGCGAGAAGCGCCTGAACAGGACTGAAGACAAGGGTGACATTAGTCCTGATGCCCTCTTTGCTCAGCTGTTTGACGGCTTTGAGCCCTTCCGCGGTCATCGGAATTTTTATCACGATGTTTTCGTGAATTTTTGCAAGATCACGCGCCTCCCTGACCATGCCCTCGGCGTCCGTTGATACCACTTCAGCCGAGACAGGCCCGTTCACTATCTCGCAGATCTCGCGCAGTATCTCGATAGGATCACCTTCCTGTCTGGAGAGTAGCGTTGGGTTTGTTGTGGCTCCCTCGATTATACCCCACTCAGCGAGCTCACGAATTTCTTTAAGATCAGCGGTATCGATGAAAAATTTCATAACTTCTCCTCCTTTTTGTGAAAATCGTTTATATATCAGCTTCTTAAGTGTGGCTGAGATTATTACATAACACAGTTGTTATGTCGAGGCTTCCGACTCATAGCCCTGTTTTCGTTGACCCGTTGCTGGGGTGGAGATTTAGTTTTTGGAACGGTTAGGTATGACACATGCGACAGTTTCCCGTTTTGCCAGAGTGAATGATTGAAGTTCCATATCTCCAGCCGTCAAATGCGACTGTCCCCTTTGAGCCATATAATTAGCTCCCTATGATACATGCAGGAAGAAAGAGTAATCGCAAAAGGGTTCCCGAGCCTCCGGTCTATTCTGTAGAGGTTTCGGTTGTTGGAGGCGGATTTGAACGATACCAATTGCCCTACAAGATGGATATTCCTCGTGGGGTTTTCCTTTTTGTTAAGCCCGACAACATGGAGCATGAGGTTCTTGTGAAGGCAAGGCATGTGGTCCCGAGAAGCGCTGATGTTAAGGCGGAGATAGTCAGGCCTGCGGCGCGCACTCATGTAATCCAGATACTCAAAAACATGGCGAGAGGTGTCATCTGGGAGAATAAGATCAACGACTTGAAGATTGTGGATGCAAAGCTTGACCTCAAAGTAGGTCATATCAATTTCATCTACATAGCGGAGAAGCGCTACAATCTGGCCAGACTCGCGATAAAACTTGCCCACCTTCTACACCTCAAAGTCGAGTTTACCCAGATAGGAGCGAGAGATTATGCGCGAAATATCGGAGGCGTCGGCGTGTGCGGACGCGAGATCTGTTGCAGGACATTTCTAAAGGAAATCCCGGCCATCACGCTTGACATGGCGAGGCAACAGTATCTTTTCGCTGTGCCCGAGAAACTTTCGGGCATCTGCGGCCGATTGATGTGCTGCCTTCGCTACGAACTGCCGATGTATGAGATACTTTCAAAATACATGCCTTCCACAGGCACTTATGTGATCACAGAGAAGGGGAAAGGGCGCGTCGTGGAAGTTAACATCCTCAAACAGACTTACAAGCTCCGTTATGAAGACGGGAGCGAAGATGTGGTCACACTGCAAATCCCGGAGTTTTCAGGATATGAAGGTGAGGCTGGAGAATAAAGAGATTGAAATCCCCGGCAGAAAGAGAGTGCGCCATATTCTCAGGGAACTGGATTTAAATCCTGAGGAAGTTGTTGTTCTCAAGGACGGCGAACCCATCACAGAAGATACCATGATTCGCGAAGATGAAGAGATCGAGGTCCTCATCGTGGTATCCCGTGGTTGAAATCAGGAGGTAAAAATGCATCCAATACTGTTCAGAATTGGGACATTTGAGATACGGACATGGGGTGTGCTGGTGCTCACAGCCCTCCTTGCTGGCATCTTCTGGGTTGCGCGTGAGGCTAAGAAGAGCGGTTACAATCCCGACGACATCATAGACATAGGCACATGGATCGTCATAATGGGAATTGTTGGGGCCAGGGTGTTCTATGTGCTCTACCACCCATCGGAATTTGCAGACAACCCGTTGCTGGCTTTTGCCGTCTGGCGTGGCGGTATGGTCTTCTTCGGTGGCTTCCTGTTTGCTCTGGTGACCGGCATCATCCTGATTAAAAAGAAGGGGTTGCCTCTGTGGCAGGTGGCCGATTGGACAGCTCCGGCTTTCGCACTCGGCATGTTTATCGGTAGATGGGGCTGTTTCTTCAACGGCTGTTGCTATGGCCATCCGACTGGTTCCGCATGTGGCGTCTCCTTCAAACCCGGCTCCCCCGCTTTCGCAGAATACGGACCGATGAGGTTGCATCCAACGCAGCTCTACGAGTCGTTCGGCAACCTAATAATCCTTTTTATTCTGCTCTTTGTGCGGAAAAAATACAGGCTGCATGATGGCGCCCTGTTCGGACTTTACATGATCCTTGGCCCGATGGTCAGGTTTATCGATGATTTCTTTAGGGCCTATGACCCCGGTGCATACCTCTTTGGCCTGCCACTAACGGTAAATCAATGGATTTCGATTGGGCTGATGATATTTGGTGCATGGCTGCTCTTCTTCAAAAAGGACACACAAACGGAGCAATGACGCCCAATGGGGGCGTGAAATCTGAACCGCCGATCTCAGACGATACGCCTGTAAAAGTTGAGTGTTACGCAGGCGGGAACTGGTGCGATCATCCGACTCGCGTGATTATGGGTAACACCTCTTACCGTGTTATGAAGTGGATTCCTGTGGCCAGAACGCCGAGGCGCATCATATTCATGGTTGAACTTGAGGGCGGTTTTGGTCTTAAATTGATATACGACGAGGAGGTGGAAAGATGGATCGCAACTACATGGAGCTCATAGAGGCAGCGAAAGAGGTTAGAAAGAACGCTTACGCCCCGTTTTCAGGATTTGCGGTTGGAGCCGCTGTGATCGCATCGAGCGGTAAGATTTACACAGGAGTCAATGTCGAAAATTCATCTTACGGACTGACGATATGTGCTGAACGGGTGGCCGTCTTTAAAGCGGTGTCCGAAGGCGAGCGTGAGCTGAAAGCTGTTGCGATTTACACGGATACGGAGAATACGGTTTGGCCGTGTGGTGCTTGCCGTCAGGTTCTATACGAGTTCGCTCAAGATGGCGACATGGATGTCATATCCTCAACCTCCAGCGGAAAGGTTGAGGTGAGGAAGCTAAGCGAGCTGTTGCCCAAAGGCTTCAAATTCCGTCCTGGGATGTGATGCTGAGCATGTGGGTAAGAAGCGTGGGGAAGGTAGCAGGTTCTTGAGATTTTCATGAAATGCCCCCTTTCTTGATCTAATCTTATGTCTGTGTGATGTGTTCCTTTCCCTCCGTGAATTGACGGAGCCGATGCGAGTGGATATAATATCCACCGAATTAGCGAGTTTGGTCGGGGCGTAGCGCAGCTTGGTTAGCGCACCAGCATGGGGGGCTGGGGGTCGGTGGTTCGAGTCCACTCGCCCCGACCATTTCAACTGAGATTATGAGTCGAAACATTCTGGTCGTTATTCCCGCCTTTAACGAGGAGAAGTTCCTCGATGAGTTAATCAAAAGGATTGAGCGGCATTTCCCTCCTCAAAACATCCTCGTGGTTGACGATGGCTCGACGGACAACACCTACGAAATAGCAAAAAAACTTGGCGTTCTTACCCTGCAAAACCAAACCAACAAGGGGAAGGGCTTTTCATTGAACAGGGGATTTCAGTTTGCCGTCGAGCATGGATTTGACGGTGTCATAACGATGGATGCTGACCTGCAACATGATCCTGATGAGATACCGCTCTTCCTCGATGCTCACAATAGGGGCTGTGATGTGGTGATAGGAAGTAGATGGCGCGATCTGGAGAATATGCCGCTGGATAGATACCTGTCTAACCGCCTGACCACCACTATCATAGACACACTTGCTGGCTGTCGCGTGGAGGACACTCAGAGTGGCTATCGTCTCATAAAGTCCGATGTGTTGAAAAAGGTCAGGATTAAAGCAACCCATTATGATGCAGAGTCTGAGCTAATAGTCAAAGCTGCAAGGGCGGGCTTCAAAATCTGCAATGTGTCGATAAAAACCATTTATGGTCAGGAAGAAAGCTCGATAAACAAGTTTCTGGATACCTACCGCTTTATAAAACTCGTTTTTAGGCTTATATTTTTCCCGTCATGAAAAAGCCTTTCATACTTGTCTCAAATGACGACGGAATTGAAGCGCCCGGAATAAAGGTGCTGGAGGAAGCGGTTTCCGGGTTTGGCGATGTCATGGTGATTGCTCCGGCAGAAGAACAGAGCGCCAAAAGCCATTCCATAACCGTCAGGAAACCGATAAAAGTTAATCGTTTGTCGAAAAATCGGATAGCGATCGGTGGCACACCTGCCGATTGCGTGCTGCTTGCCATGCGCGGCTTCCTTCACAGGAAACCTGACCTTGTGGTATCCGGGATAAATCACGGGCTAAACCTTGGCAGCGATGTGGTCTATTCGGGCACCGTTGCCGCTGCGCGCGAAGCAGCCATCATGGGTGTGCCCGCATTCGCTATCTCCATAGATGCATTCTCAGGCGAGCCAATCCACTGGGAGACTGCGGCTTATTTCGCTCAAAAAATAACTCTGCTCTGGGTCGAAAAGCGTATCGAGTTTAACCTTTTGAACATCAATGTGCCCAACCTTCCGCTCGAAAAGATCAAAGGCGTGAAATTTGTCAAGCTCGGAGACATGAGATACAGGAATCCGATAGAGAAGTTGGACGAAACCACATTCATGATCAAAGGCGAGCCGATAAAGGATCTTAGCGGAGAGACCGATGTGAGCGCAGTCTATTCGGGATATGTGTCAATAACCCCATTAATCCTTGAACTTACGGATTTTGAATGGCTTGAAAAATATGAGGCAGAGAGAGAACTTTGAGGAATTAAGGCGGAGGATGGTGAAGACTCAGATAAAAATGCGAGGGGTCAAAGACCCGCGCGTCCTTCAGGCTATGCTAAAGGTGCCAAGACATCTCTTTGTGCCTGAAGAATATCGAAATCATGCCTATAACGATTACCCTCTGCCCATCGGTTACGGACAGACCATATCGCAGCCTTACATCGTGGCGGCGATGACCGAGCTGCTTGATCTTAAAGGCGATGAAAAGGTTCTCGAGATCGGCACAGGCTCAGGCTACCAGACGGCGCTCCTGGCAGAACTGGCAGGTGAGGTTTACACGGTGGAACGCATACCGCAGCTGCTTGAACGGGCAAAACAGGTTCTTTCATCGCTGGGATACACCAACATCTACTTCAAACTTGCGGATGGCACTCTTGGATGGCCTGAAAATGCGCCATTCGACCGCATCATGGTGACAGCGGCGGCGCCTGACCTGCCTCAACCTCTCATAGACCAGCTCGCAGAAGGGGGCATCATGGTCATTCCTGTCGGCAGCAGATACCTTCAAACATTGAAAGTGGTTGTCAAAACCGGTGACAAACTGCGAATTAAGAGGGTCATGGAGTGCACTTTTGTCCCTCTGATCGGGGAGTATGGATACTGATGGTGATTTACGGTAGGAACGGAGTCAGGGAAGCAGTGAGGTCAGGCCTTCCCGTCCAGAAAATCTATATCGCCAGAGGCAGCAGGCTGCCGAGAGACCTGGAGCGGCTTATAAAAGCGTCTCACATACCCCTGAAAATCGTATCGCGCGAAAAGCTCGACACGATAGCCAATGTTCAGAACCATCAGGGTATCGCTGCGGTCATTTCACCGGTCGAATTTGTGCCTCCTGAGGAGATCATAGGCAGGACGGTCGAACATGCAGGTATCATCTTGATACTCGACCACATCGAGGATCCGCAAAACCTTGGGAACATTATCAGAACCGCCGAAGTGCTTGGTGTAGATGGCGTGGTGATACCCAAAGACAGGGCGGCGACGATAACCGAAAGCGTCGTGAAAGCATCGGCAGGCGCTGTTTTTCACATACCTATCTCAAGGGTTCCTAACATCCGCAATGTCATCCGCGACTTTAAGGATGCAGGTGGGTGGGTGGCCGCTGTTGAAGTTGGCGGGGAAAATATTTACAATTTCCAGCCGCCTTTCCCTCTCGCACTTGTGCTCGGCTCTGAGGGGCATGGCATTTCAAAATCCGTTCTGAAGGATTCGGATTTCGTCGTATCGATATCCATGAGCGGCAGGGTCAACTCTCTGAATGTTTCATCTGCCGCAGCTATTGCGATGTTCATGGCTGTTATGAAGAGGATGGAGAAAAAATGAAGATGATGATGTTGTTTATGTATTTTTTATTGGCTCAAAGTGATAGATTTCAGTCGATCCACCAGTTTTCGCTTGAGCAGTATTGGGAGGGCGTGAGATTCAGAAACGATAGCCTTGTGTTCAGGTATGCGCTTGACGCCTCGGATGTTTCGGTGGTGGGCGATTTCAACGATTGGGACATCGAGAAGGGAAGGATGGTGCGCGATTCTGTCGGCCTGTTTTACAGAGCGTTCAGGGTTGAGCCTGGTGTTTACCGTTACCGGCTCATAGTCGATGGTAAGCCGCAAATTGATCCCACAACGATGCTTAAGGTTTCGTGCCCGTTCAGATGGTTCTCTGCTGTTAAGGTCGAAGATGGCGAGGTTAGCTTCAAATTCGGTGGATTTGAAAAACTCCTGATGTGCATAAAGCCATGAAATTTTTTTCGCGCATTGTGAAGTTGTGGCAGAGGCTGTTTCGGAAAAGGCAGCCTTCTGGTGAGGAGGACGCGCTTGTTGCCATTGAGCATGCGGTTGATCGGTTCAAGTCTGCCGATGACGAAGGCAAGGGCGCGATCCTGCGGTTTTTGATAACTGCTCTTGAGGACGATAACCCTGAGCTGAAGGAGAAAGCGTTTAATGCGCTTGTCGCTCTTGACGCTGAGGCAGTTCCTGAGCTTCTTCGCGCGCTCCGCGAGAACGAGGCGCTCAGGCGTGATATTGCGATAATCCTTGCGGAGATAGGAGATCCTGCTGTCGAGGGGCTGCTTGCCCTGCTCGATGCACAGGATGAGATGGTTAAATGGGCTGTCGTGTGGGCTCTCGGCGAGATAGGTGATCCGAGAGCATACAGGCCCCTGATGAAGCTGCTTGGAGAGGAGGGCAGTTTGTTTTTCCTCCAGACCGTGCAGGAGGCAGTCGAAAAGATTATGCAGAAGAACGACTTGAGTTACCCATGATGATAATCAACATCAACAATGAACTGAAAGAATTAACAGTGCCATACGAGGCCCTATTCCCTGAAAACTCCTTCATAGTTGGAGGGAGTGTGAGGGATTTCCTTCTCGGACGCAGCTTTCAGGACTGGGATGTGGTGGTTCCGTCCGATGCCATAAAGCTCGCCTTTAAGCTCAGAAGGGAGATCGAAGGCAGTTTCGTCGTGGTGCTGTCGGAAGAAGATGACGAGGCGCGGTTAATTCTCCCCGAAAGTGGTTGGATGGACATTACATCTTTCCGCGGCAATGACATCGACGAAGACTTGAAGAAGCGGGACTTCACAATCAACTCCATCGCAGTTCCTTTGCGGTCGAAGGACAGGTTGATAGACCCGACCAATGGTTTGGATGACCTGCAAAATGGGCTTATCCGTTC
Source organism: Caldifarciminota bacterium (assembly GCA_015489175.1). GTDB lineage: Bacteria > Hydrothermota > Hydrothermia > B15-G9 > B15-G9 > WGAI01. Next base: position 26,325 of record WGAI01000009.1, read on the forward strand.
GTTCAGCATCGAGAACCTCGAGGATGACCCGCTGCGCATCTTGAGGGCATTCAGGTTCGTTTCAACGCTCGGTTTCGACATCGAGAAAGCGACCTACGGGTGGATATCTCAGCTCGCTGAAACGCTGAGACAGTCAGCGCCCGAACGCATCCGATATGAGCTTACCAGACTTTTCAACGGTGACTATATCTTCAAGGCCGTCAAACTGATGGCGGAAAGCGGTGTCCTGTTTGTCCTGTTTCCGGAACTTAAGGAGCAAAAGTCGCTCGTGCAAAAATACATTGTTGAACAGAATGTATTTGAACATACCCTTCTCGTTATCAAATATCTTGAGGAGCTTGTCAAACAGGTCATGAAGGGCGAAGGTGTGATGGGGAAATTCGCCCATCGAATTGTGCCGTTCCTTGAGCATGAGGGCAGGCGGATGGCGTTCTTTGTCGGTGCGCTGCTGCACGATGTGGCGAAACCGAGAACAGTCTTTCGCGATGAGGAAGGGAGAACGCATTTTCACGGCCACGATCGACTTGGAGCCGAGATCGCAGCCAGACGGGTAGAAGTTTTGAGGTTCTCTACCGAGGAGCAGGACATAGTTAAGCTTATCGTGGAGGCGCACATGCATCCTCACCTTCTGGCGCGGGAACATGAGGATGTCACCCCGCGCGCGCTCAACAGATACCTGAGGCGCACAGGCGAACTCGCTTTCCCACTGATACTTTTCGCTGTAGCTGACGCAATGGCCACTCCGCCCATAGGCGGTGGCGCGGAGTGGCAGGTCTATCTGGCAGAGCGGCTTGAGCAGCTCATCAGGCAAAAGGAAGCACGTAAGAAAAAGCGGCTCGTTACAGGATATGACATCATCGAGCTCGGCCTCAAACCCGGCCCCACCTTCAAACGGATTCTGGATGAGATCGATGACCTTGAGGCGGAAGGTGTTGTCAAAACGCGCGAGGAAGCGCTTGCCAAACTCAGGGAGATTGTGGAACTTGTGAAAGAAGGCAAATGGCCGCCCCCTTCCCAATGATTCCGCTGCTTTGCTTCGCAATAGTTTCGAGCACACCTCTAACTTTCAATCAGGGAGCTATCGGGAGTTTTTATGCAGTCCGAGCTGACACTGCACGGCCGTTCTTCCTGCCATCTTATCGGGATCCATTGTGGGGCAAAGATAAGGCCTACCACTTTTCTGCATCTTTCTTCATCTGCACCGCGATCCTGACCATGAGCCGAACTGATGAGCCCCGTGCATTCGCCATAACCGTTGGGATTGGCGTTTTGAAGGAATTTTATGATTGGGGCGTGAAAAGGACGGGATTTAGCCTCAGGGATCTTGCGTATGACATACTCGGTGCGGCGTCATCTTGCGTATTCCGAAAGCCAATTTTGAAATATTGAAATTCTCATGTTGACATTTTGAAAATTGAGTTTCATAATTTGGCAGTAACGGGAGGTGATAAAATGGATGATGCAAGACTCAAAATCCTCAAGATGCTGGAGGATGGCAAGATAACGGCCGACGAGGCCGCCAAGTTGCTTGAGGCGCTCGATAAATCTTCTCACAAGGCAGAAACTACCCGTCCAAAGTCGGAGCAGCCGTCAAAACAGAAGCTCTTCGGGTTTGGTGACATGCTGTTTGAGATAGGCGAAATCGTGAGAGAATCGGTGACCGCTGCCCTTTCGACGGTCCCATCTGCCATTCGGGCGGCCATGAGCGGCTCCATCTCCGAGGAGGTCGATGAGACGATGGAAGTCGAAGACGGGGTGCCGATCTCGCTTATGCTGAGCGCTGGCGATGTGAATATTGAGTGCAAGGATTCAAATCAGCTCGTCATTCATGGCGACATCGTGCCTGAGGGTCTGGACATAAACGAACAGGGTGGTGAAATCGCCATCAAGCTCTCAGGTGGGGATCTCGACATGGAGGTGCCCAAAAGCAGCCCTCTCGATGTCAGTGTGACGGCCGGCGACCTCGACATCCGTGATGTCAGCAGCGACCTGAAACTTTCGGTCTCGGCCGGAGATGTGGATGTCTCGTTTGCGAAGGTCGCCAATGTGGATATGTTCGTCAAAGCGGGCGATCTTTCGATAAAAGTGCCTTCAGATGCGGATTTTGAGGCTGAAATTGACCTGAAGATGGGGGATTTGAGAGTTCCGAGCGGCGTGTCCGTGACACGCTCAGGCGGAAAGCACATCATCAGGTTCGGCACAGGCACAGGCGGAAAACTCAAAGCCACAGTGAAATTCGGAGATATGAAAATCAGCTTTGCGTGAAATGATAGGTCGGCCGTCGGGGTTAACCCCGACGGCCTTGTGCCCATATCACCGCTTTTAAAAGGCCATTAGCCTGCCTTCTACCAATCTGAACGATCTCTGAAAATACGGCCTGAACCCCTCGTTGTGCGTAACCATTATGAATGTCGTGTTAAGGCTCTCGTTGAGGCTCATCATGAGATCCATAAGCCTCTGGCTGTTTTCGCTGTCGAGGTTGCCTGTGGGTTCATCCGCAAGTATCAAGACGGGCGACGGCGCTATTGCTCTGGCGAAAGCGCCCCTCTGACGCTCGCCGCCAGACAGTTCATCGGGATGATGTTTCCACCTGTCTGCCAGGCCGACATCCTCAAGTGTTTTCATGGATATCCGAAACGCCTCTTTCCGCTTCATCCCTCTCAAAAGCAGAGGAAGTGCCACATTTTCAAGAAGATTAAGCTCAGGTATAAGATAATGGAACTGGAAGACAAATCCTATGAGCCTGTTGCGCAATTTTGATAGCTCCCTGTCGCTCATATCGTTCAATTTCCTGCCCTCAAGCTCGATGTTACCGGATGTGGGGCGATCGAGCGTCCCAAGAATGTGCAGAAGTGTTGATTTCCCGCTTCCGGACGGCCCAAATATGCCAATCGTTTCGCCCCTATTCACGGTTATGTTCACTCCCCTCAGGACAACAAGTTCCTCTGCCTCTGTGACATAAACCTTCACGAGGTTTGTTGCCCTGAGCAGCGGTTTCGCTTCATTCATACCTTATCGCCTCCACAGGTGTCAGTCTGGAAGCCCTGAGCGATGGATAGAGAGTCGATAAAACAACGATGAGGAATGTCACGATGATGATAATCAAAGAATTGCCGAAGCTGAGCTTGAAAGGCAGATAGTCGATCATATAAACCTCCGCCGGGAGCCGAATAATGTGGTATTTCTCGATAGCCATCCCAATGGCGATCGAGACGGCGCCCCCCAACACTGCTCCGATCCCGCCAATCATCGTCCCGACAAGCATGAAAATCCTCGTTATCCCGTTGGATGTCACGCCGAGCGACCTCAAAACCCCAATCTCGCGCGTCTTCTGAAGTATCAGGATGCTCAGCGTGGCTATAATGCTGAAGGATGCTATTATCACCATCAGGGTCATCACAAGGAACATCGCCAGTTTTTCCAACTTCAGTGCGGAGAAGAATGTCTTGAACATGTTTGTCCAGTCAACCGCGAACACGGGGAATGAGATAATCCCTTCTTCCTCGATTTTTCTTGCTATCTGAGGCGCTTTGTAGGGGTCTTTGAGCCATACCTCGATGCCTGTAACGCCGCTGGCCTGTGTAAATTCCTGAGCCTGTTTGAGGTTTGTGTAGGCGATCACGGCGGCATTCACGCTCACATTCTGCGAAAATATGCCTGTAACATGGAATTTCCTCTTTTCAACCGAGTAATCGAATGGCGGCGGGGCTCCTGTCTGGACTATTGTAAACAGCTGGATGTAGTCGCCGACCTTGATGCCGAGCTCCTGAGCTGTGAACGAGCTCAGGACGATCCCACTATCGGAAATGTCCATTTCCCCCGAAAGGATATGCCCTGAGAGCGCCTGAACTTCGCGATTGTCTGGCGTAACACCTCGCAGTATCACCGCATCCCATGTCCCGCCTTTTCTGACGATGCATTTTACTTCGATGTAAGGCGAAACTGAGCTCACCTCTGAGATCTGGTGTATCCTGGAGATGATGCTCTGATAGTCGATTATGGTTTCGGACGGGTATTTCCTGATATCGATGTGCGGCTGGAGGTAAAGCAATCTGCGCTGTATCTCATCCTGAAAGCCCGACATCAGGCCGATGACGAGTATAAGCGCAGCCACACCGAGAAAAATCGAAAGGATGGAGAACGCAGTCAGAAACGAGAGGCGACCGCGAGAAGTGGCTTTTATGTATTTTCGAGCGATAAAAAGCTCAAACTCCGTAAATATCTTGAGTTTTCTCAGCATTATCTCCTCAAGGAGGGGTCAGAGGACGCCGGCCTCTTTGAGATGTTCCAGAAGATACCTGTAATCTTCCGTCAGCTCGCCGTGATACACTATGATTGCCCGTTTGACAACGGGTGAGAGCTTAAGTTCGTCGAATTTCACGGAATAGTCGGCCGTAGCTATTTCCGGAACATAAGGCTTTAATGCGTGGCTGAACGCCTCTGAGGAATCCCTTGGCAACTCGCAGGGCAGGTTATCGACTGCAAGAATCAGCGGGCCCTTGCCGTCGAAGCTGTCAACAGGCTCTCCCTTCTCAACATCATAAACATACACCGGATTGCCGGGGTCGGTGGCTTTAACTGTAACCTCTATGGCCCCCTCGATATCACAGCTTATGTCGCCAATCACAAGAAGTTTTGGAAGCGATTCACCGCCATACATCTCCTTCGCTTTCTCTTTTGTTAAAAGTCTCGGATACCGCTCATCCCAGTATATGGCGTTGACGAGAACAGTCATGAACGGCAGGTATTTCTCGAAGACGGAACGATATTTCTCAGGATGCTGGTAGTAATCCATGAGCTCAAACCTTGCGTTGGCGTCGATCGGCTCGACAATGTGTTCCTCTTTGAAGATGACCTTATAAATCCGGCGGTTTGATGACTCAATTTTGTCGATGTTCAGGAGTTCATCGGGGGTGATTTCCTTTACGGGGAACAGATCAAGGATTTCTTGAGCTCCACGCGAGACATTGCCGTAGCCAGCTATTCCTATCACAAGCGGCGTCACGCTCTCAGGAAGCCCCTTCTCCTCCACTTCTTTTCCGATCGCCGAAAGCTCCTCTTTGAGATGTTTTACATCGAAATATTTGTAAGCCTGCTGCACCTTTGAAAACGGGGTCTCGATGCCGAGTGCCTGGAGCCTCCTGCCGAGCGCCCACAATGTATCGGTCATGCCAGCAAGTCCTGCAAACCTGCCGAAGAATACCACCCGTCTGCCCTTTTCGTCGGTCATCTTTTCGTAGTCTATGAGGTTGTCCTTGAGATCCATCAGGCGTTTGAGCATGGGCATGTTGTGACGCTGACCTTTTATAGTGTGCGAGAAGAACACATAAGTTTTTTCGGGCTCGAAAAACTCCTCGGGCATCTCCTTTACTCCAAATATTACAGTAGCTTCGCTCATATCTTCTTTGATCTCAGCGCCCGCCTCTTTGTATTCGTCATCCGTAAAAGCCCTAATGGACGATGGCTGAACGATAACCCTTATCCTGTGCTTTTCGATAAGCTCTTTGACATCGTCTGGTGTAATAGCCACCCTGCGTTCCCACTCATTCTTGTCCTCGCGACGGATTCCTATCACTACCATCAGATTTTCCTCCTTTAGCTTAAATCTACGCCTACATCGATGTTTTCTATGAGTTCGAGGGCCTTATCTGCAAGCTCACCCCTCAAAATCTTGCCATAAGCTGGCGCTATGACCTCTATTTTCTCAAATTTTTCCTTTATCCTGCCGACACAATCTTTGATGTTGTTCTTGCTCGGCATGTAAATCTTCATGAATTTCTCTATACCCTGAAGGTCATTTTCGTCGGCGAACAGTGGATTTTCCTGCTCATTTGCGGACAGCAACCCGCTGAACAAAATTCCGGGTATCAGGACATTTCGAGATGGTATTCCGATCGCAAGCGAGCCTCTGAGCGGGCAGTATGGAGTTGGTATGAACCTCAGCAGGAATTCTTCACCTTCTGCGCATCCAAGTTGAAGGTGAATCGGACGGCCAGAGAAATCGACTGGTTTGAACCTGTCTTTAGGAATATTCATGTGAGCCATCATGCGGATGTTCTCGAATGTCGAGAGGAGGTAAATCTCGGAGTTAATCTCGAGAAGCTTGTTGATGTTCATGGTCATATCGGGCAGAGGATTGGTGACTACCATAAACTTGAGTTTCGAGAAGTCGTTTTCCATTATCTCGCCGACCTTTTGCAGAATGACATCGAAGTAGGAAATCGGCCCCGGGTCTACGAGAATAAAGGTCTCATCGCATCTCAACAGGTAAGTGTTGGGTTGCGAATCTATGCCGCTTTCTCGGCTTGAGACCCAGTAAAGGTCCTTTGTTATCTCCACGGCAGAGACAAGCAGCTCCTCAGGTGGCTCATACTCCTGAAGCGAAAAACTATCAATATCCTGTAACTCAACGCCCATTGTGGATTCCGCGCTTGCCATTTCTTCGTCGAGTTCACGCATAAGGTCAAGGATAAGTTGTGTGGTGGAAATGTTCTCTACTGTTGCGACATCGGTTTTGACATCCGGGATGAATTCAAACAGGCCGCCCTGAGACCTGAGCATCTGTTTCAAGGCCTCCCGTCCGACGAGATCGTTGAGTGTAGCATGGTAGATCTGGCCATTGTCGAAATACACTTCGCCGTTTCCCTCTTTAAGTTTCAGTGTCAGCATGCCTGTCGAACCGCGGGATTCCAGAAGCTGAAGGACATCAACGATGGAGATCTCGGAAAGCGAGCCGTGAAGCGCATTCATCATAGCTTCTCTGCGTTTAAGGATATTGTTGATGCGCATGATCAGCTCTTGTGGATTGAAAGGCTTGCTGATGTAGTCATCGGCACCCAGCCCAAGCCCTTTAAACTTGTTTTCCTGATCCGAAAGCGCTGTGAGGAAGACAAATGGGACTGTCCTGAGTTTCGGGATGCTCCTTATCTTGGAGAACATCTCAAACCCATCCATACCGGGCATAAGTATATCGGCAAGAATAAGATCAGGCTCGAAATCCTTGAGTATTTCAAGCGCTTCTTCACCGTTCTGAGCAGTTACCACAAAAAAGCCGTTGTTTTCAAGAAGGTCCTTGAGTATCTCACTCAGGTTAGTATTATCCTCGACAACCAATATTTTCCTTTGTGCTTCCATAACTCGATGCCTCCTGTAAACGCCTCTCGGCGTAAGTCGATATTTTAAGCCAAATTCAAAATATGCTTCAAAATAGGAATTTGTTCCAGCTGTTTGTCGGTCAATTTATCCCTATAAATACCAGACGGTTTTGGCAGCGTCGTGTCTGTTTCTATTATCTCGTCGGGCGTAACGATTAGGTCAACGGGTATGTCATGAGGCTCCCACGGGAAATCCTGCTCCAGTATCTGAATAGGGTGCACCGTGGTCAGCACAGGCGTATCTTCGCCGATAAGCCCATAGTGGCGCGCTATGGCGAATTCGAGGTCTGAGTAGCCACCTCCTTTGCCGATGCGCTGCCCCTTTCGATTTACTGCAACTGAACCGGCTATTACAAGATCAACCTTTTTCATTTCCCATGGCCCGACTGTTTCACCGTAAGCAAATGCTCCCTTTATTGTTGCCGCCTTCGAAAACAGATATTCAGGGATGGCATAAGGATCGAGTTTTACGAAACATTTGAGTGACCTAAGTCTTGGAACGGCCATATATATTACCTTTCCCCGTCTCAATGCCAGATACCTTAGCCTCTTTTGTGGCGAATCCGGATTCGCTTTAATCACTCTCGCCTCCCTGAAGACATCCGTGTCGGCGGCGAGCTCAGCGGCATTTTCGGCTCCCACGAAGTTGGGGATTCTGCCCCATGCGCCTGGGAACCTATCAACCCCCGCCTGCTGTAAGTTTTTCCATACCCGCTCTCTAATTTGCTGCTTCTCAGGATGAGGTTTATGCCCAAAATCGGTGTAGCTCATTAGAACTTAATGATATGGCACTGGTAATCGGGTATCAAATTGCCGTGAGAATTTGCAGAGGGTGGGGTCGGCAACTTCAACATTACGGAGACCATCTGCCTCTTAACCTTACACAAAAATTCTGGATTCTGAGATGCTTGTCTGTATAATCGATAACTTCCCAAAAACATGGAGGTGAAAAATCATGACAACAACGGATAAATTCGTCATTAAGGTCGAAAACGGTGGGGATTTTGAGTATCATGCTCCGATTTCTCTTATAGATTTCATCAAAGAGCATCCTGAGACCGTGGACAGATACGAACACCCTGTTATCGCCGCACATGTGGATAACAAGCTGGTCAGTCTTCATTACAGGATAGTCAGGGATGTAAATGTCAGGTTCATTGATCTGTCTCATCAGGATGGCCAGCGTGTTTATGAGCGCAGCGTGGCTTTCATCATGACATACGCAGCGCATCAGGTATTGCCGGAGGTTAGAATCAATGTGCTGCACTCATACCGGAACGGCATATACTGCGAGGCAGCGCGCGAAGAGCCTTTAACAAGGGAAGAAATAGCCAAGATAAAGGAGAAGATGATCGAAATCATCGAGCAGGACCTCCCGATTTTGCCTGAGGCGATAGACGAGGAAACAGGCATCAAGTTGTTCCAACGCATGGAAGACAGAACCGATGTCATAAGGCTGTTCAAGTATATGCCTGAGCACCAGAGAATTTTCATTTATCACATAGGCGATTATATCGATTACGCTTACATCCCGCTTGCACACAGAACCGGCGTTCTGGATAGGTTCGACCTTGTTCCTTACGGGGACGGCATGGTGATTTTGCTGCCTGAAAGGTTGGATGTATCAAAGGTGGCTAAGCTTGAGGAACAACCCAAACTGTTCGCCACATTCAAGGAATCGGCAAGATGGGCGCGCGTGCTCGGAGTTAAGGATGTCGGCTCTCTAAATCAGGTTATAGCATCGGGTCATGTATCGGATTTTGTGAAGATATCGGAGGCATTTCACGAAAAAAAGGTTGCCCAGATCGCCGATGAGATAACATCGAAGGACAGACGCGTCAAAATAGTCCTGATAGCAGGGCCTTCTTCGTCTGGAAAAACGACTTTTTCCAAGAGGCTGGCCATCCAGTTAAGAGTTAACGAAAGAAGCCCCATAACCATTTCACTGGACGATTATTTCGTTGATAGGGAGAGGACACCTATAGGAGAAGATGGCAAGCCGGATTTCGATTCGATTGATGCTATCGATGTCGCACTTTTTAACGAAAACATCGAAGACCTTCTAAAAGGCAAGGAGGTCGAAATACCCAAGTTTAACTTCAAGGCCGGCAAACGCATGCCCGGCAGGAAACTGAGAATGAAGCCAGATGATATCCTCATAGTCGAGGGAATACACGGGATAAACCCAAGGCTTGTATCTTCGATTCCTGTTGAGCACACCTACCGAATTTATGTGAGTGCACTTACCCAGATCAGTATTGATGGGCATAACAGAATCTCGACATCTGACACGAGGTTGATTCGCAGGCTCGTGCGGGACAAGTTCTTCCGTGGCCATTCCGCACTGACCACGCTCAGCATGTGGCCAAATGTCCGCAGAGGCGAGGAGAAACACATATTTCCATATCAGGAGAACGCAGACATCATGTTCAACTCGGCGCTTCTTTACGAGCTGGCGGTGTTGAAACTTTATGTCGAGCCAATGTTGGAGGAAGTCAGTCCTGATGTGCCAGAATATGCCGATGCTGTGCGCCTGATATGGTTGCTTTCCCACATCCTTAGTATGCTGCCCAACGAGGTGCCCCCCACCTCTATTCTAAGAGAATTTATTGGAGGTAGCAGCTTCAAGTATTGATGAGGGAGAGTGAAGAGATTGAGGAAATGGGGGGATATATTATTCCTCTCAGAAATGTAGGAAGATAAATTCTCCTCCACTAATAGACGGTTTTGAGCGAGTGAACTGCGGAAGGAGCATTGAAGAGAAAAATATCGCAAAGCAACCTGTTATAAGCTGTGTAGATGCAAAATCTGGTTTATGGGGATGTAACACATTATTTCCCATAAATGTCTATCCGAAATTTAGATGTGAAGCGGCCATCTCTTAATCCATGGTCCCCTGATAGAAGGTGTGCGTTTAGCTTCCGTCAGCGAATGCGTCGCTTGAAACATCCGCCAAATCGGATTTAAACTCTAAGTCTCAAAACACATATAAGGAGGCCAAAATGCTTAAAAGGACGCTACTTTACGACGCACATGTAAAACTCGGAGCGAAGATGGTAGAGTTTGGCGGCTTCGAGATGCCGGTTCAATACACATCCATCCTTGAGGAGCACAGATGGGTTCGCTCAAAAGCCGGCCTTTTCGATGTATCTCACATGGGCGAGATAGAGGTCACAGGCCCGAGAGCGCTTGAGTTTGTGAGCTACATCACGGCCAACGACCCAGCTCGGCTCGATGTCTTTCAGGTTCAATACTCGGCTTTTCTCACGGAAAAAGGCACATTCGTAGATGACATACTCGTTTACAGGCTTCCCGACAGGTTTCTGCTCGTCGTGAACGCATCGAACACCGACAAAGATTTTGAATGGGTCAAATCCCATCAGTTCAAAGATGGCGTGGAGGTGAAAAACCTCAGCAGTGATTACGGAGAGCTCGCACTTCAGGGGCCTGTTGCAGAGAAGGTTTTGCAGAGGATCACGGACATCGACCTCTCGAAGATGGGCTATTACTGGGCTGGCTTCGGGAAAGTGCTCGGCAAGGATGCCCTGATTTCGAGGACAGGTTACACCGGCGAGGACGGTTTCGAAATCTATCTGCCTCCATCCGAGGTCGAGGAGGTTTTCTGGAAATTGCTGGACATGGAGGAGGTTAAGCCTGCGGGACTTGGTGCAAGGGACACGCTCAGGCTTGAGATGGGGTATTGCCTTTACGGAAACGATATCGATGAGACCACAAATGCGCTTGAGGCTGGTCTGAAATGGATAGTCGGGTTCCACAAGCCCGATTTTATCGGCAAAAAAGCGCTGCTCGAGATCAAAGAGAAGGGCATCACGCGCAAAAGAGTTGGTTTCGAGACGGAGCGCAGGGGCGCTGTGCCGAGACATGGGCAGAAAATTCTTGATGCAGATGGAAACGAGATCGGACATGTGACAAGCGGCACATTTTCGCCTTCACTCCGCAAGGGGATTGGCATGGGATATGTCAAAAAGGAATTCGCCCGTCGTGGAACAGAGATAAACATTGAGATCAGAAACCGTGCTGAAAAGGCCGTTATCGTCAGGATGCCGTTTTACAAAGAAGGAACGGTCAAGAAATAATCAGGAGGAATTAAAATGAAAAAGGTTTATCTGGACTACAACGCCACCACGCCGACCGACAGGCGGGTGCTTGAGATAATGCTGCCGTATTTTTCGGAGAAATTTGGAAACCCGTCGAGTGTGCATGCGTTCGGTCGCGAGACGAGGGAAGCGGTCGAAAACGCCAGAAAGGTTGTCGCACAGTGCCTCAACGCAGACCCGGAGGAGATCTTCTTCACATCGGGCGGCACGGAATCCGATAACTTCGCCATCCGTGGTGTCGCCTATCGCCTTAAAGACAAGGGAAAACACATAATCACCTCGCCCATCGAGCACAGCGCTGTCTTGAAGACCGTCTATGACCTCGCTGATTTCGGGTTTGAGTTCACCGTGTTGCCAGTTGACCAGTATGGCCTGGTTGATCCCGACGAGTTCAGGAAAGCCATCAGGCGGGACACCATAGTTGCGTCGATAATGTTCGCCAACAACGAGATAGGCACAATTCAGCCGATCAAGGAGCTGGCGGAAATAGCCCACGAACACGGCGTTGTGTTCCACACGGATGCAGTTCAGGGCGGCGGCAAGGCAAAATTGGATGTGCAGGAGTTAGGTATCGATCTGCTATCACTTTCAGGACATAAATTTTATGCGCCAAAAGGCGTCGGTATCCTGTATATCAAAAAGGGCACTCCGATCAACAAAATTCAAACGGGCGGAAGCCATGAGAGGAACATGAGGGCAGGCACCGAGAATGTGCCCGGAATCGTCGGGATTGGCGAGGCCTGCCGTCTGATAATGGAAGAGCTCGATGAACAGAATGTGCGCATCAAAAACCTGAGGGATAAGCTTCAGGAGGCAATCCTTTCTAACGAGGCGTTGAAAGCAAAGTTGAACGGTCACCCGACGAAGCGTGTTGTCAACACGCTCAATGTGCTCTTTGAGGGGATAGATGCCGGTGATGCGGTGCTTGAATTTGACAAGAAAGGCATTGGCGTGTCGGCGGCATCAGCCTGCAAAGCGGGCAGCAGGACACCTTCACATGTGCTGATGGCGATAGGCAGGACGCCTGAGGAGGCATACAGCTCAATCAGGTTCTCTCTTGGCAAATACACCACAGAGGACGAGATCGACTATGTGATTTCCGTGATAGAAGATGTGATCTCGGCCTCAAGGAAGTAACATAGCACATGAGGCGGGGGCTTAAAACTGCCCTCGCCCTCACCATCTCGCAACAAACGGCTTGTATTCGACCCCTTCTATCAGGTGGCGCTGAAGTTTATACAGCTCAAGGCGGATTAGTCGCCGATAGCTGACATTCCGCCGTAACCCTCTGTGTCTTATCGTAGATTGGAGCTTTTTCTCCCACTCCTCGATGAATAACTTCCTGCCATTGTCCGTGAGATAAATCCCGCCCAAGTCTTCCCTGAAATGTGATTTTTTGATGACTTTGCGGTTCAGCAACGAGAAGATCGTCCGATCCACAAGTATTGGCTTAAATATCTCGGCCACATCGAGGTTCAGAGTAAATCTCCTGAAATTCGTGGCATGCAGATAGCCTATTCTTGGGTCGAGATGGGTTTTGTAAATCTCGGATAGCACAGTCACATAACACACGCTGTTGCCGAAGCTTACAAGGGCGTTAAGCCGATTGCGAGGTGGCCTGCGCGTGCGCCTTTCAAATCCGAAATCCGGGTCGCCGATGATCCTGTCAAATCCGTTGTAATACACTTCCCTGAGATTCCCCTCCAGAGCCATCAGCTCGTTGATGTCCTCAATATCGTCAACCTCATCAAGCCTTCCTGTCAGATGGGAGATTATGTCGGCAAGATCAACATCCCTGTTGTGATAATATGACAGCACCTTGAGCATGTTTCTGACGGCACCTTTCACGAAAAGTCTGGCAAGGGTAAGCCGTTTTTCATTGTCTATGTAGTGCTCGGCCTGCTTCAGAATCACCATGCCTGAGTTGTAATGCTCTCGTGGATAAAAACTTCCGATGTAATAGCCTCGATGGTTGAAAAAGTGCAGGATGATCTCTTTCTGCGAAAGATACTCCAACACCCGTTTGTTAACGGTAATCTCTCCAAACAGGTATATTTCCGATGTTGTTTCGACGGGGATGTATTTGGAATTTTTACCTTCACGCTCAAGGTAAAGCGTATTCTGCTTCCTTCTTAGAGTTCCGTCTGAAAAAACATAGCGTGCTCTTTTCATAGCTATGCAATTTTAAAGAAAAAGGGGCCCGATTTCTCAGGCCCCTACTCATAAGCGTCCGCAAGACTGAAGCGTTTAATTGCCTTTCTTCACCTCGAACTTGTAGTTGCCGTCCTCGGCATCGATGACGATAGTGTCGCCCTCTTTGACCTCGCCCTTGAGAATTAGCTCTGAGAGTTTGGTCTCTATCGATTTCTGGATAGCTCTGCGCATCGGTCTGGCTCCGTAAAGTGGATCAAATCCTTCGCTCATCAAGAGCTCCTTTGCTCGCTCCGTAAGTTCGATTTTGATGCCCTGCTCAGCGAGACGCGCGTTTAGACGATTGATCAGGAGGTCGATGATTTTGAAGACATGCTCGCGCTTAAGCGGGTGGAACACAACGATTTCATCTATCCTGTTCAGGAACTCAGGTCTGAAGTAGGACTTGACCTCGTCGATAACCTTCTGCCTTGCCTCTTCAAATCTCCTGTCGAATTCCTCTTCGAGGCGTTTCTCCTCCTCTTCGAGTTTTTCGAGCTCTGCCTTGCGCTGCTCTTCAGGCAGGCTTTCAATCTCACGGCGACGGCGAGCGAGCTCATCAAATCTCGGTTTGAACTCGTCCATCAGGCTCGTCAGGTATCTGCTTCCGAGGTTGGAAGTCATTATGATAACGGTGTTTCTGAATGACACCGTGCGGCCTTTGGAATCAGTCAGACGGCCATCATCGAGTATCTGGAGCAGGATGTTGAACACATCTGGATGAGCCTTCTCGATCTCGTCGAACAGGATGACGGAGTAAGGTTTACGGCGCACTTTCTCGGTCAGCTGACCGCCCTCTTCGTGCCCCACATAGCCCGGAGGAGCGCCGATGAGCTTGGCCACAGAGTGCTTTTCCATGAACTCGGACATGTCTAACCGGATCACGGCATCCTCGTCGTTGAACAGGAACTCCGCAAGCGCTTTGGCCAGCTCAGTTTTACCCACACCAGTAGGCCCGAGGAACAGGAATGAACCGAGCGGTCTTCTCGGGTCTGACACACCTGCGCGCGCCCTCCGTATGGCCTCGGAGACAGCTTTAACAGCATGCTCCTGTCCGACAATGCGTTTGTGAAGGGCATCTTCCATCTCGAGAAGCTTCTTTCTCTCCTCCTCCATCATCTTGGATACCGGAATGCCAGTCCATTCGGCCACAACCTCAGCCACATCCTCGGCAGTAACAACAAGGTCTCCGCGCTGAATTTTCTCCTCTTTCTCCTTCTTGCGAAGTTTCTTGATCTCAACTTCAAGTCTGGCCTTTTCGGTCTTGAGCTGAGCCTCCTTGTCAAAGTCCTCAGCCTCCTCGGCCTTCTTGATTTCCGCCTCAAGCTCTTTGATCCTCTCCTCAATCTGGCGGATTTTGTCCTCTATGCTCGCAGGACCGGATTTGAGCTTCTCGTCTATCATCTTCTTGATCTTCTCACGCTCAGCCTTCAGCTCTTCTATGCGTTTCTCGTCCTTGTCGGCCTCCGCGCGCTTGATCTCCTCATCAATTCTGGCAAGCTTCTCCTTGAGCGATGTCACTTCAGGTGACTCATAAGCTGCCTTGAGTTTCTTCCTCGCAGCCGCCTGATCCAGTGCGTCAATAGCTTTATCAGGCAATTTCCTGTCCTGGACATACCTGTGGGTGAATTTGGCCGCTGCCTCTATCGCCTCATCCGAAATCTTGACGCCATGATGCTGCTCATAGCGGGGCCTCAACCCTTTCAAAATCTCGATTGTCGTCTCGACATCGGGCTCAGTGACCCACACAGGCTGGAATCTTCGCTCAAGTGCCGAATCCTTCTCGATGTATTTACGATACTCGTCAACGGTTGTTGCGCCTATCACCTGAAAATCACCTCGTGCAAGTGCGGGTTTCATCATGTTTGCGGCATCCATTGAGCCCTCAGCACGGCCTGCTCCGACAACATTGTGTATCTCGTCGATGAAGAGGATGACATCACCCGCCTTTTTGACCTCATCGAGCAGCTGTTTCAGCCTCTCCTCGAACTGGCCACGGAACTTTGTTCCAGCGACAAGTCCGCCCATGTCAAGCTGCAGCACGCGCTTGTTCTTGAGGTTGTCGGGCACATCGCCTTTTGCTATCCTCTGTGCAAGTCCCTCAACGATTGCGGTTTTACCGACGCCAGCCTCACCGACGAGCACTGGATTGTTCTTCTGACGGCGGGACAGGATCTCGATGACCTGCATGATCTCCTTCTCGCGCCCGATTACTGGATCAAGTTTGCCCTCGCGAGCAAGTTTCGTAAGGTCAATGGCAAATTTTTCAAGAGCCGATTTTTCCTCTTCTTTTATTTCAGAACCAATACCTTTGTGTCTCATATCCTCTTTTCCTCCTTCCGATGTAGTTGCGCCCGTTATAGCTGAAACGAGCTGATTTAGAATCTGGCCGCCAATAGCCCGTGGATGCTCCAGCATGGCATCGACGACCTCGGCCACGCCGATCTCATTTGCGGCGCGCTGCGATGCGTTGTCCAGAATCTCCTCGACGAACACCGAGGGGACCACATCACCCGGCTGTTTGCCGAGCAGTGCGCGCTCAAGCTCGACGATCACCCTGCGCGGGTCGATACCGGCATCGGCGAACCTGACCAACACGCTCCTGAGCTTGTCCTCTAAATCGATAAACTCAAGCAGGAGTTGATTTTGCTCGTTTTCGCCGATCGGATACCGAGCCAGTGTGGACTTGATATCCTCAACCAGTTTGCGCGGTGCCTGAACAACCTCCTCACGAAGCACCCAGTCAGCAGTGTGGCCTCCATAACCGAAGAATTCTCTTATGATGTCGGAGAAGAAACCCTCCTCAAAGAAGTCCTCGAAAGGATGTCTTGAGCGCGGAACCCATCTTTTGACCCGAACCTGAGCGTAGTCTCGGTTGCGCACATTTTTCACATCGTCGATGACTGTCAATTTCAGGTCGTAGAGCAGCGTGGAGAACAGATCGTCGATCAAGCCGCGCGGGTAAGAGCGTGCATACTGCGACATCCGCTGCTTGAGTGTGGACTGGTAGGACTTTATCGCCTGATCTATCTGATTGTAAAAATCGTTAAGCGTGCGGTTGATCTGCGTGACCGCCTGATTGGGATCGACGCCGCGGTTTTCGAGCCACCTGCGGAAAGGGTTTCCCTCTTCGGTCTCAAGGAGAGCACGAAGGAGATGGTCGGTATCGACAAACCCTTCCCCGGCGGCATATTTCGCGGCCTTAGCAAATACATTCTCTAAAGCAGAATTAAATTTTTTGTTTTTCCAATCCTTTATCATAGGCTACCTCCTGTTAAAGGTTTATGTTTAAATCTTCTGAAGGTATCTCCGAGAAGCAGAGACAAAAATAAATTGAAATTTCCCTTTCCGCAAGGGGTATTTTACTCAGCGGTGGGGGACAGCTACGATGAAGAAAGAACTATCAATTGCAAAAGATTCCGTGATGTCATACCATGGAGTGAGCATGTCGTGGACCTCATCGGCTGAAAAGTAGTGTTCTGGCACACCGGTTTTAGCGCCTTTCTCCCAGTCAACCACGATCAGCTTGCCAGCAGGCTTTAATTTTTTGACGGCCAATTTGAAAAATTTTTGGGGGTCGTCAAAATGGTGGAGCGAGTGAACAGTGTAAATCACATCGAAATTGATCTTAATTCTGTCTATCTCTTCTGCCGCAAAAGGCCTGCATCGGTTGTGATAGACAGCAAACGGATCGATGCCGTATCC
This sequence comes from Caldifarciminota bacterium, assembly GCA_015489175.1. Lineage (GTDB taxonomy): Bacteria > Hydrothermota > Hydrothermia > B15-G9 > B15-G9 > WGAI01. The sequence continues at coordinate 43,492 of WGAI01000009.1, forward strand.
GTCGGCGGATGTGCGGGCGATAAGCTCGTCTATCATCCAGCCGCTCCCGCACCCTACATCCAAAAATCGTGCATTTTCATCGTGGGGGATCCTTCTGGCAAGCTCTTCAATGATCTTCTCATGTTTCATAGCGATTTTATTATGCCAAGACGGAGCACATGTTTCAACACCGACATCCATGAAGGCGAAAACGGCTCGTCTTAGGCTTTCGAGCGATTTTCAGTCAATTTGACCGAGAAAAAACCCAACATTATAATTCTCCAATAGGTAGGTGCGAAATGCTTGATGGCATCAAACTTAAAGGCATACCACTGAAAAATATGTTACAGGTTTTGGGTGATTCCAGAAATAGAGTATGGTTAAAGGTCATTTTGAAAGATAAAAGGGAGGGGAATATCTGGCTCGATAAAGGCAAGATATTGCATGCTGTTTTAAATGATCTATTTGGAGTTGAAGCATTGAGGGAGATGCTGAGTTCTGAATATTCAGAGGTCATTATTTTCAAGGAGTTTAGCGGCAGTGTTGTTAATAGCATCAATGAGCCGGTTGAAGATGTTCTTAAAGATATCGTTAAGGAGTTAGTCAGGAAAGAAAGGGAAGAACTGATTAAACAAGGAAGGGATAAAATGATCGAACAAATCCTTAAAAAGCTAAAGACGGATATACCTCATTGTCTTGGTGTGGGTGTTTTCCACACCACGGAGGGGCTCATGATCGGAGCCGTCACTGATATCCCCAATTATGACCACGATGTCGCCGGTGCCGCTTATTCAACGATGATGAGCTCAATAAAGAAAGCACTCTCCATCAGAGGAGAAGGCATTTATGTGAACATACGGGATGTGCTTGTGGAGACAGATGACAAATATCTGTATGTTCGCACGCTGGGCAACACGGATTACGCAATCGTTGTTGCAATGTCAAAAGAAGGGAATCTTGGGTATCTGCGAGCGATGTTGAAAAAAGTTGAACCTGATCTTGTGAAGGCGCTTGCTTGATCCCAATCTGAGCACGGTTTTCATCAAAATCCGATTGAAATCATAACAAATCTTGTCAGAAGGGCAATTATCGTGGCAACCACAAGGTGCAAAACCAGCGATGTGGCTGCTAATTTACCGTTGAACTCTCTCCACATCACGGCTATAGTGGACACACATGGGACATAGAACACCACGAACATGGTGAATGTCATCATCTGAGCATAGGTCAAAGCGGCACCGAAGTCGGTGGTGCCAAGTGCTTGTGCCATCATGATCAGCGTCAGTTCCTTCCTGAGGATTCCGAATATCAGCGTGACGCCGAGCTTATCCGGCAGTCCGAGTAGCCCTTTTGTGAACGGAGCAAGCCACAGGTTTAGATGCTCCGTGATCCCGACCATGTCCATGAGACCGAGGAACAGGCTTGAGAATATCAGAACTGGCCATGCAAATGTTACAAATCCCTTTATCTGAACCCATGTCTTTTTGAGTGTTATGGAGAGGGATGGCATCTTGTATGACGGCACCTCCATGACGAGCCCGGCCGATGGGGTTGGTGTCAACGAAGCCAGGATGCGGCCGAGTATCGCCACCACGAAGATGTTAATTATATAGATCAAAAGCGCCCATGCAGGCCCCATGAAGTAGCCCACGAGGGCGAGTATCACGGTGGTCCGAGCCGAGCATGGCACGAACGGCGCAAGAAGGGCGGTCAAAACCCGATCTCTTTCGGACGAGATGATACGAGTGGCTACGATTGACGGAACATTACAGCCGTAGCCCACGAGCAAAGGCACAACCGATTTGCCATGCAGCCCTATTTTGTGCATGAAAACATCCAAAAGGAATGCAGCTCTGGCCAGATAACCGAGGTCTTCCAGAAGAGACATAAGAAATATCAGCGGCACGAGGTATGGGAGAACTATGCCGATGCCGCCGCCTATCCCGGATATGAGACCATCCACGAGAGGGAGCCATCGGGTTGACATGTGTGATGCAAGATATTCACGAAGTGAATCGAAGGGGGAAAGGACAAGATCCTCAAGGTAACCCCCAATCGAGAAAGCCACATAAAACATGCCTAAAAATACGAGGGTAAGTATTAGGTAACCGAAAATCGGATGCATTACCGTGCGGTCGATGCGTTCCTCTGAGGATACCCCGCTTCCGTGTGTTATCGTTGCCACCTGCTCGAATATCCGCATTGCGGTGTGATGCCGCTCTTGATGGATGGTTTCGTAGCAATCCCGATCAAACTCTTCCTCCAGGGCATTACATAGTTGTTTCGCTTTTTCGATAAGTTCTTGGTTCCCGATGAATTTTATAAATTCGGGGTGGCCCTCCATGAGTTTGATGGCGACGAGGCGCGGCGGTAGGTTTATGTTTTGTGCGCTGACCATTGCGGCCAGCTCTTTTATGGCGTTTTCAACCGGTTTGGAACAGCGCGGAGGGGTGGGCTTCCGCCAGTTTTTCAGGACTTCAAAGACCTTTTTCATTAGCGTGTAGATGCCCTTGCCGTGCACGGCGATCGTGGCAACAACCGGAACACCAAGTATTTTTTCGAGTTTGGCGATGTCGATTTTTATACCCTTCCTTTCGGCCTCATCAACCATGTTGAGGGCGATTACCATGGGCTTTTCCAATTCCATAAGCTGGAGAGTGAGTTCGAGACCGCGCGACAGGAGCGAGGCGTCTATCACATTGATTATAACATCGATGTTTTCGGACAGCAGGTATTTGAGCGTTTCCCGTTCCGCAAGGTCGGTTGTGGCAAGTGAATAGATGCCTGGCAGGTCAACGATGTCCACAACCCGTCCGTCCACCTTCACGCGAGAGCTGAGAAATTCGACTGTGGTGCCTGCAAAGTTGGATGTCTGAGCTTTGAATCCCGCTATTGCGTTGAAAAGTGTGCTTTTACCACAATTGGGCTGCCCGACAAGCGCTATTCGCGGAATGTGATCCATCATGGCAGAGCCTCCACCATAATCTTTGCAGCTATACCGCGGTTTATGGCAACCTTCACGCCTGTCGTTTCGTCGTGTATGTAAAGAGGACCTCCCCAGGGCGATGCCATAACCACCCTTACCACATCGCCGGGCTGAACACCGAGAGAGTAAAGCTTTGTGTGGACACCACGCCCACCGCGAATAGCTACAATTTTCCCTCTTTGATTGGGTTTTAATGTGAGCAATGAAGTCATCATAGGTGGTTAAGTCTAATGGGGCTAAAATATTTCTGTCAAGTTTGAGAAACAATCGCATTAACGGGATGGAAACACTGATTTTACAGCAATATAGGCTTGTGTTATACCATGATTACCCTGTCGCGCCTTGACACTCCGTGAAATTAGCTAAAACATTCGATGGCAATCAGGAGGATTAAAATGACAAGATACGGTAAATCCACGGAGTTGCCGGAAGAGAAGGTTGAGATGGAAGGCGCAAAGGACGCCACAATTCAATGGCTCATAGCAAAAGAGCATGGTGCCCCTAATTTTGCGATGCGCAGGTTCAGGGTAAAACCCGGAGGATATACACCTTACCATACCCATGATTACGAACATGAGGTTTATGTGCTTGATGGCAAGGGCGTTGCGATTATTGAAGGTGAAGAGTATCCGCTCGAAAAGGATTCGTTCATCCTCGTTCCGCCCAATCTGAAACACCAGTTCAGGAACACAGGAGATACTGACCTTATCTTCCTTTGCGTTATTCCGATAAAGTGAGATGGGCAAGGTAAAAGAGATCCTGCCTGCCAAACTTATAGTTGGAATCATTGCGAGAGGCGACGCTCTCGACATGGCATTGAACGAGATCGAGAGGGCGTTCGGCAGTGTGGATGCCAGAAGCGAAATCGTGCTGTTCGACTGGACAGATTATTATCGCGATGAGATGGGCGACGGGCTGTTGCGACAATGGGTCTCTGTGGAAGGCGTTGTCGAGCAAGATAGATTGCCAGATATCAAGTTGTTGACCAACGAAATAGAGCTCAAACATGCGATCGATGGCAAGAGGGTTTTCAATCTCGATCCGGGGTTTATCCTCCATTCAAAACTCATACTCGCCACCACAAAGGACTACTCGCACCGCATTTACATTGGTAAAGGCATATTTGCCGAAGTGACCCTGATTTACAAGAAGAAAACCGGATATGAACCCCTGCCCTGGACATACCCGGATTACAGGAGCGAAATTGCACGCGGATTTTTCCGGAAAGTCAGGGAAATCTACATGGAAGAGTTGAAGGATTACCTCGCCAGAAAGGCCAATCTGATTTGATTTCGGCTTAATTTTGCGTTTTTCTGTAATCACATATCGCTTCAATCGGGCATGTTTCGCACTTTGGTTTTCTTGCGTGGCAGATCTCGCGCCCAAGTCGGATTATGTTGAGATGGAGCACATCGGCGATTTTGGGTGGTATTAGCTCGTCCACGATCGCATGAGCCTTTTCTCTGCTGGCGTTTGGAGGTATCACACCCGTCCTTTTCAGCACCCGGTAGATGTGCGTGTCAATCGGGAAGCTGTCATGTTGACAGCCGAAAAGCAAGGTTACCCTCGCTGTCTTGATACCGACACCTTTTATCGATGTGAGCTTTTTTTCGGCCTCTGGATCTCCGCATAGGTCGGTCAGGTCAAATTTGCCGAATTTTTCCTTCACCCACTTCAGAGTTCTTTTGATGGTTGCTGCTTTCTGTTTCGCCAGCCCTCCAACTTTGATGGCCTCTTCGATCTCGGCAATATCCGCTTTCATGATTTTTTCAAAACTTCCGCCGAATTTCTCCATAAGCGCATGGTAGGCGCGGTCGCGGTTGAGGTCGCTGGTGTTCTGCGACAGGATGGTTTTTATCAGGATTGACAACGGATCCTTATCCCCGATTTGTGGTTTGCCGTATTTTTCGAGAAGCAGCTTGTGTATTTTTGCGAGTTTTTCCGATGGCGTCATGATTTGGGATATTTTTTAGGTCGTTCCTGTCCTGAAAGTGCCCTGAGTGCGCCGTAAGCGAGTGCCTCCATCTCGAATTCGCCGGGATAAAACTTCACTCTCGCAATCCATTCGATGTAAGGGAGCAGCTCCTGACACAACCGTTCGGATCTCGCCATGCCGCCCGTCACGACGATGAGGTCAACATTACCAAGTAAAGCGGCCGCATACGCCCCGATCTCCTTGCCGATCTGGTAAATCATCGCACTGTAAATGAGTTCGGCCTCAGGATCGCCCTCTTTAAATGCGCGTTTCTCAACCTCGCGAATGTCGTCCGTGCCGAGGTATGCGACGAGCCCGGCGTTGCGGGTCACCTTCTTGAGCAGCTCTTTCTCCGTGTATTTGCCCGAAAACGCCAGTTTTATCAAGCCGGTTGTGGGCAGCGAGCCAGCCCTTTGAGGTGAGAACGGGCCGCCGTCGTTGGCGTTGTTCACATCGATTATCCTGCCTTTTTGATGGGCGGATATGGAAATGCCGGTGCCAAGATGGGCCACGACCAGATTTATGTCCTCGTATCGAACTCCGAGCTCCTCAGCGGCTTTTCGCGCCACATATCGGCTGTTGAGCGTGTGGAGCAGGCTCCTCCTCGGCAGCTCAGGCAGCCCTGACGGACGGGCAAGATCGTGGAACTCGTCAACCGACACCGGATCCACGAAATAAGCCGGTATGCCCAGCGGCTCAGCTATCTCGTAGGCGATAAGTGCGCCGAGATTGGATGGATGATCCGCCTGCACATTGCCGTTCATTATGTCATCGATCACATCTTTGTCCACCGTGTAAACTCCACCCTCAAGGGGTTTGAACGCCCCGCCACGCCCTACAACAGCATCCAGTTCGTTCGGATCAACGCCAATTTCCTTCAAAAAATTCATCACCGCTGCCCTGCGCAGCGGCAACTGGTCTATCGTTGTGTCGTATTTGTTGAGCTCATCGGGCGAGTGGCGAAGCTCCTTTTTGGCTATAAGCTTTTCGTCCTCAAAAAGCGCGACTTTCGTTGATCCTGCACCAGGATTTATGACAAGGATTTTGTAACCCATAAAAACCTCCTTTACATGGGGTTAATCAAGGTTTTTCACGGCATCTACGAGTTTTTTAACCCGCTCCTCATCGACGGGATTGGTTACAATTCCGTCCTTTTTGAAGTATGTGCCGACTATGAACCCATTGGCACAGCTAAGCAATTGGATGTTTTCGGGTGTTACACCGCTTCCGATGATGATGGGCGCTTCAGGCAAGGCTTCCCTGAGTGTTTTTAGATCCTCTGGACTTGTTGGAGCGCCAGTTGCCGCGCCGGTCAGTATCAGGGCGTCGGCGCCACCCCTCCCATAGGTATCCTTAGCTGCCTGAACGAGATCGTAGCCGTATCCGAGCGGGTAGGCGTGCTTGACTGCGACATCTGCGAAGATGGCGATCCTGTCGTCGAACCCTATCTCGCGGCGGTAACGCAGCACCTCATAAGCGTTGCCCTGAACAATCCCCTGGTCAGTGACCATAGCCCCCGTAAGGACATTGATGCGGACGAAGCGTGCGTTTGCAGCAGCGGCAACGGCTATCGCAGAAACGCCGTCGTTCCGCAGCACATTTATGCCGACGGGGAGCCCGAACTCATTCGAAATGCGGCGCGCTATCACCGCCATGAACGCCACGACATGAGGCCTGACATGTCCGCCTGTGAAAGGCGCATCTCCCAGATTTTCAACGATGATGCCGTCCACACCGCCGTTTTTCAGCGCAGATGCGTCCTCAAGCGCACGGTCGAAGATGGCTTTGACATCGCCGTCGAACGACGGGCTTCCGGGCAGTGGCAGCAGGTGCGCCACACCGATAACGAATTTGTGAGACATGAAATCAGGCTTTCTCGATAAATTCGATGGCATCTTTGAGCTCCTTCGCCTGAAAATCAGGCTTATATTTCGGTTCAGGGCTATCATCTGGGTAGTGCACTAAAACGGCTTTCAGCCCCGCGCTGTGCGCTCCATGAACATCGTGCAGCGGAGAGTCACCGATCATGACCCCTCTGGATGCGTCCCTTCCAAGTTCTTCAAGCATTTTCTGGAATATTATAGGGTGAGGTTTACGCAAACCGAAGCCAGCCGAGCTGTAAACGAGGTCGAAATAATCAGCAAGGCCATATCTTTCAACCAGTTGGACGACAACACTGTGCGAAGTAGCATTCGAGATTAGCCCCAGTGTGTAGTCTTCCTTTTTGAGGTATGAGAGTGTTTCGTGAGTGTCTTCATACGGGCTGTAACCTGCCACCTCAGGCTCAAAAAAGATATCGATGGCCTTTTGAATGATGTCCTCCTGCGGATCTGAGATGCCGAGTTCGTTCAAAACGAGCTTCAATGTCTGTTCTGCGGTGATCTCCTTCATGGTTTTTTCGGCCTGCTCGAACCCTTTTAGCCTAAATTCAACCCACTTCTGGTAGAGATCATCTAAATCGACATCGATGCCCTGAGATGACAGGAAGGCGTGCATCAGGCGCACGCCTTCTCTATTGGCTTCAACGAAATCTCCCGTGAAGTGAAGCAGGGTGTTTCCAAGATCGAAGATGATTATGTCAAACTTTTTCTGGTTCATGGTAGTGGTGGAATCACACGAACGCCTCTGCCTTCCTTCTCCGGCGTGTTGTTATAGACCTCAATTACATGGTAGATGACCGTTATGAACATGGGGAATTCGCCGTGGAAGTAGCTGTGTATCAGGTTCCCATACTTCACGACCTTCTTTTCGTAATCCGTGAGGTTCGGGTCGTTCCAGTGGAGCAGTTGAGCGATTGCCTTCACTTCATAGCTCGGATAATCGAGGTAAACGATGGCTACTGCAGGGTTTACCATTTCATTGAGAAATGTGCCGGTCTCAAATTCCGGCTTTGTGTAAAGCTCGAGCGAGAGGATTTTCGTCCTGTCGAACCATCGGTCAGGCTCTTCGTAGAGGGATTGCAGGACACGAAGTTTTTGAATCACAGGCGAGTCTTTCGTGGATTCGAGCAGTTGGATGAGCGTGTCGATGGTCTCGGGTTTCGGCATAAACCCTGTTCCTTTCACTGCATTGTTGATGCGGAACTGGCTATCCATCCTTCTTATGCCGCATGAAGCTACCATTGCGTTGTGAGGGCCTGCAAGGCCGGGCATTTTGCCCTTTTCCATGTCCTTCAAGTAGTTGAGCCTGCTTTCAGAACTCCATTTGAAAAATCCGTCTGGCAGAGCTCTGACATGGAAATCCTGCCACTCGCCATCAACTCTGGCTCTGATGATCGAATCTGTAAACAGTTTTGACGCATCAACGGTTTCCTGATGAAAATACGGCCCGTTTGGCCCTTCCTTCCAGACATTCAGACCACGAGCGTGTTCGAGATTGCCGCCTGATGCGGCTGACAGTGCCGCCACCATTATCATCACTCCCTTTTTAAGCATGGTCATCCTCCCTGAAATGTTATTTGAAAATCACAACTTTATGGCTTTTGCTGATGGAACTATATTTCATAACGACAAAATACACGCCCGAATGGACCGGGGAAAAATCCGATACAATCGGACGAGATGAGGGATAAAAATCCTTTTCCATCACCGTTCTGCCGGCCGCATCGAAGATTTTGATAGTTAATTCCTCGCTGTGAGGCGGAATCTGCAGCCTCAACCCCTTATGAGCGATGTGGGGTATATGAAGCGTTAAGGCAAATGACGATGGTATGCTGTCCTTCTCCACACCTGTCAGCAGGAAACTCATTCCCCGTGCGTAGAACTCGCCCATGTCATTACCGCTCAAGAACTCCATAGGGGAGAACCAGAACGCCGCTGCATTTGACATGGAATCCTGATAGCAGATCGCCATAATAGAGTCGTTCTCCGACACGAGAAGCGGCCTTGAGTGGACGGAATCGGTTATGTTCAGGACGATAAGCTGCGTTACGGAAGGAGAGAAAGAAAGACCTTGAGAGAAGGTGCCAGGCACTCCCATTATGGTTGTGGAGTTGTCACGATGCAGCATAGAGATGGCTCCAAGTCGATTCCTGAGAAGGTTATCAAGCACCCAGAAGTTCAAGCCTGCTTCCAGCCACAGCTTTCCGCCATGGTTGAGATAATCCACTAAGTAAGGAAGCGCAGAGCTGTAATTCAGCACATGGGCCGTGCTTGCAAAGAGGAAAACGGTCTGGAAGTCCCTGAGGTGGTTCAGGTATCGTCTTGTAAGTCCGACAGTTGTCATCCCCTTATAGCCGTGGACTTTCAAAATTGAATCGACTTTGTGCGCAGATTCCGTGTCGCTGTTCAATACCGATATGGCGAGATATTCTCTTCCGTTAATAGGCATATCAACTGCGGAGATTTGCGTTAGTGGAGGGGACGAGAAGAAAACCTCAAAGTTAAGCGTGTCCCCGTATTGGAATTCAGGCGAGAGGATTATGGTAAAGTGGTGAGTGGTGTCGGTGTAATCTCTACCGTCGAAATAGATGTCGTCTATGACAGAATCCACGACCGTGACATCCTGATTGCTGCAGCGCAGCGCCACACGGGCGTGCGGCCCGAAAGGCAACATGCCGTTCCTGTGGAAGCGAAGGAACAAAGCCAGTGTATCACCGGGATCAATGA